>CAJULH010000004.1 GCA_910587175.1 Candidatus Gastranaerophilales bacterium
GAGGATTTTCTTATATGGTCTTCAAGATTATTTAAACTTTCAAAATTATTTTGCAATTTTTATAAAATTCCGGAATTTTTAATTCTACGAGTATAATAACTTAAATATGGGGTTTATTTAACACTATCATAATATTTTTTTTACATTTTAGAATACTTAATTTATATTAATTTTTTGAAATCAGGGTATAATGGTTAAAGGAAGGCTGTTTTAAAATATCCGGAATATTTAAACCGAAATTCTAAAACAGGACAACAATTTAAAAAGATGAGTGTGAATAAAAAATCAAAAGAATATCTGGATAATTTTAAAGATTATCTAAAGGAGGAGAAAAATTTCTCCGCCCACACCATCCGCGCATATTTGGCAGATGTTTTGACATTTTTAATCTGGGTGAATGAGGCTGACATTGATGAGATTGATACCAAGAAATTTGGAGAATATCTTTATTTTATAGGACAACTGAATTATACAAAAACAACCATTGCAAGGAAAATCGCCTCAATCAGGGCTTTTTACAAATTTTTATACATGGAAGAAATTATAGATTTTAACCCGACAGATGCAGTTTCAGGACCAAAAAGAACAAAAAACCTGCCAAATTTTTTATCTGATGATGAAATTGAAACAATTTTAAGGAATGTCAAAATCTCAACACCGGCAGGCTTTAGAAACCGTGTAATATTTGAACTTTTATGGGTATCCGGAATGCGTATCAGCGAGCTTTCCGGTTTAAATTATGAAAATTTAAATCTTGAACAAAATGAGATAACAGTATATGGAAAAGGTGCAAAAGAGCGTATAGTCTTAATTCCGGACAGAACAAAAGAAAGCCTTAAAAACTATATTGAAAATGTTTCCGATATGATTTTTAAAACAAATAAAGGTGCTAAAAGCCCCGTGTTTATTAATAATCACGGTTACAGGCTCCAAAACCAGAGTATAAGAAAAGCTTTGAGGGAAGTTGTAAATAATATTGAGATTTCAAAAAAAGTAACCCCGCACGTTTTCAGGCACTCTTTTGCAACAAGACTGCTTGAAAACGGAGCCGATTTAAGGGTGGTACAGGAATTATTGGGTCATGCCAGTATTGCAAACACACAAATCTACACCCATGTTTCAATTCAAAGGCTCAAAACGGTTTATGAAAAAACCCATCCCAGGGCGTAAAATTTTCAATACCGTTTGTGATAATTCGCTGACATGTTAATGTGATTTTACATTTACTTAATATAGTGTTGTAATTTTAATTCAAATAGTAAATAATATTATAATTACAATATGATTAATTATCATAAAAAACAAAAGGAGAATTCTCTTGCGCAATACTTTTAAAAGATTTTTAAGTTGTTTGTCGGTTTTAATGGTTTGTTTTATGTCTCACACGGGTGTTGAAGCAAAAATGTTTGCAGCACCGCAAATTTCAAACATTATCCAAACAGGTGAAACGGTTCAAAATAATAAAAAAGATTTCATACTCTACGATGGTGCCGGTTTAATAAGCAGTTCAAGCGAAAATGAACTTATCGCAGGACATTATTCCCATCGTTCACACTATTCCCACAGTTCTCACAGCTCGCATCATTCACACTATTCTTCAAGATATTAGAGCATAGCAGGTATGGAATATAAATTTTCTAAAACTGTTTTTTCAAAAGAATGTATATTGAAAACAGTGTATTTGTGGCAGGAAAAATTTACAATAAAAATTTTAGAAGACGGATTTAATTATCTTCTGGAAATTACACCTAAAAATTCCGGTAATATTTTTGATATAAATACTTTCACCAAAGAACTGGAAGAACAGGAACTCAGAGAAAAATTAAATTTACAATTCGGCAGTCTAAGAGATTCTATCTATAAAAAAGCTTTTGAGCATTTCGAGGGGTAAAAAATGGAAGAATATATCTTATTACCCTTCAATTTCAAGCAATTTGACAATGACACAGTTTTGCTTGTAAACCAAGCCGGAGAGCATTTATTTTTGCCTTTGGATATATTTAAAGCTTTTTATGATAAAAAACTGGAACAAGCAAGCAAATATTATAAAGCTTTAAAGGCAAAGCATTTTTTAACCACAGAACAGGAAAAAAATATTGTTCTTAATATGCTTGCAACAAAACTCAGAACAAGAAAAGCCTATATTTCTGATTTTACAAGCCTGCATATGATTGTTGCAACACTTAGATGTAATTGCTTATGCAAATATTGCCATGCTTCAAGTGTTGATATAGATTCAAAAAATTATGATATGGACTTTGATACGGCAAAGAAAACTATTGATATGATATTCCAAACCCCGTCTATGGATATTAAAATAGAATTTCAGGGCGGCGAACCGCTTTTAAACTGGGAAATCATTAAGCAAAGTATTTTATATGCAGAATTTTTAAACAAATTTGCAAAGAAAAATGTCGGCTTTGTAATCTGCACAAACCTTATGCAGATTACAAGAGAACAAATAAGCTTTTTTAAAAAACATTGTGTTGAAATATCAAGCTCTCTTGATGGTCCGAAAGAATTACATGATTGCAACAGAAAATCAAGAATATTGGATAGCTCCTATGATGCTTTTGTAAAAAATTCAAAAGAAGTAAATAAAATTCTTGGAAATGGCGGCTGTTCACCTTTGCTTACAATTACAAAAACCAATATTAATAAACTGCACAGTGTAATTGATGAATATATAAATTTAGGGTTTAATAATGTTTTTTTAAGAGCCCTGAATCCTTACGGTAATGCTATTCAAAATAAGGAAAATTTGGATTACACAACGGAAGAATTTACAGAAGCATATAAGGATGCGCTTGATTATATAATTAAATTAAATAAAAAGGGTGTAAATTTTATAGAGTGCTACACAACACTGTTTTTGAGCAGAATACTAACCCCGTTTTCAACAGGTTTTGTAGATTTGCAATCTCCGTCGGGTGCCGGAATATCCGGTGTTATTTACAATTATGATGGTAAAATATACCCTGCAGATGAAGCAAGGATGCTTGCAAGGATGGGGGACGATTATTTTTGTATGGGAACAGTAGACGACAGCTATGACAAAGTATTCAACGGTAAAATTATAAAAGATATAGTAAAAAATTCCTGCGTTGAAACAATGCCTGTATGCTCCGAGTGCGTATATCAGCAATATTGCGGGGCAGATGTTATAAGAAATTATCTGGAAACAAAAGATTTAATGGGCTACAGACTGCAAAGCGGTTTTTGCAGAAAAAATAAGTTAATACTTGACCATATATTCTCCATTTTGAAGAAAAATGATGAAGAAACTATGGATATTTTCTGGTCTTGGATAACGAGACGAAATTACGGAGATTTAAAGCTTGAAAAAAATTAAAGGCGATATAAAAAATATTAAAAACACAATATATGGCAGTTTTACATATAAAAATAACCCTTTTAAACAAAACCGTATAGTAAAATGCAGTAAAATTCCGTTGTTTACATTTGGTGCAAAGGGTTTTATTGTTACAAAAGAAATAAAATATATTCCAAAAAATGTTCCGGTACTTATAAGCGATGAAAAAATAAATTTTGAAGAAAATGACATTATAAGTCTGACTCCAGCCGGAGATTGCGTATGCGTCTGGGAGACAAATTCCCCGCATAACGGTTTATATGTGACAGACCTTTGTAATTCAAAATGCATAATGTGCCCTCAAATCGAAAACGGAACTTCAAGATATGATGAGTGTTTAAAAATTTTAGATAATATAGATTTAAAAAATTGCGAAAGTATAGGAATAACAGGCGGAGAACCAACACTGGAACCGGATAAACTGGCAGCATTGCTGCATAAAATTTCAAAACTTTCAAAAAACCAAAAAGTACATATCCTCACAAACGGAAGAAACTTCTCAAACGAAGACAATGCAATAAAATTTTCTAATTTAAAAAATATTGATATTTCCTGGGGAATTCCTTTGTATTCAAACATTTCAGAAGAACACGATTACATAGTAGGAATAAAAGGCGCATTCAAAGAAACAATGCAAGGTTTATACAATCTTGCAAAACACAGGCAAAAAATAGAGATAAGAATTGTTATAATGAGACAAAATTATAAAATTTTAAAAGATATTGCACAATACATATACAGAAATCTGCCTTTTATAACCCACGTAGCACTTATGGCTCTTGAATACCACGGAAGAGCTGAAGAAAATTACGACATAATTTCTATTGACCCTGTTGAATATAAAGAAGAATTATACTCAGCCATAAAAAATTTCGTAAGATATAATATCCCTGCAGATGTATATAATCTGCCTTTATGCCTTGCAGATAACAGAATTCATGAATTCTGCAAAGATAGTATTTCAACCTGGAAGAAAACATATACAGAAAAATGTAAAAACTGTACCAAAAAAGATATTTGCAGCGGGGTTTTCGAAACATCTTTTGTTCAAAGCGGCAACATAACCCCATATATTTAAAACGGCTATCGATATAGCCATTATCTTTTCGGGTAATATTCTTAAATTTTGGATTTAATAAAATCTTTTTTAATGAAAAGATTAATTTTAACATTTATTTTAATTTTAATTATATCACTTCCCCTTATTTCCTGCGCCAAAAAAGAACTTGCAGAATTACGGTTTGTTGAATATACAAAAATTGTGCCCGAAATTCCTGAAAACAAAAAAGAATTTTTCGGCTATATAAAGGCAGGCGGCGATATGGAACTGAGCTTTGAGACGGCAGGAACTATAAAAAAGATAAACTTCACGGACGGTGATGCGGTAAGAAAAGGACAGGTAATAGCCGAAATTGATAACAAAATTTTTGAGCTTGAAGAAAAAGAAAACAGGTCAGCCCTTGCAGATGCATATGTTCAATATGAAAATGCAAAAAGCTATTACGAAAGAATAGATAAACTGCACAAAGTCGGCGGCATTTCAGACAACGACTGGGATAAAGCAAAAACCGAAATGCAATCAAGAGAGCACCAGATAGCAATATCAAAAGAACAGCTTGAAGCATCCAGAAAAAGGGTAAGCTATGGAAAACTTTATGCGCCGGATAATGGCATAATATTAAAAAAGTTAAAAGAAGAAAACCAATATACAGACCCCGGGCAAGCTGTTGTGATTTTTCAGGACAACAGAAAAAGTGAGGCTAAGATTTTTGTATCAGAAAAATACATAAACAGCTTTTATAAAGGAAAAGATGTTGAGATAAAGACAGATGCACAAGATAACATAATATATGCAAACAACGGTCAGGAAGCCCCGCCGCAGCCAAAAACGGCAAAAATAAAAAGTATTACAAAAACAAGTATAGACGAAGGAGCATACAGGGTAACGCTTATTTTTGACAAAAAATATCCCGAATTAAAAGACGGAATGGCAATAAGGGCGCTTGTAGAATTTACCCCGGGAAATGATGACTTAAAAAAGATTATAAAACTTCCTCCAAATGCTGTTTTGGAGGATGAAAATTCAAGTTATGTATGGCTTTTAGAGGATATCAAAAATAATATTGCAAAGGTAAAAAGGCAAAACATTAAAACATTGGATATGATAGATGATTCAATAATTGTAGAAGGTTTAAGACGAAATGATTTGGTCGTTGTGAGGGGAGCAAATGAAATTATGGACGGACAAAAAGTAAAGATTAAAAGTCTTGAAACAGAATAATATCTAAAAAACAAAATGATAAATATAACTGAATTTTTTATAAAAAATAAAATACTTTTAATAGTTTTAACCCTCATTCTATGTCTTGGGGGGATTTTTTCATACAGGGATATAAAAAGAAACGAAGATCCGGGGTTCAAAATAAGAACGGCGACAATAACTACGAAATGCCCGAATATGAACGCAAGGCAGGTGGATAAATATGTAAGCCAAAAGATTGAAGATGTAATTTTAGAAATGGACGAGGTTGAGCATATAAAGGTTCAGTCATACGACGGACTTTCAATGATATTTGTGGATGTTTATGAAACATATACAAATATTCAGCCGATTTGGGACAAACTCAGAAGAAAGGTGGACAAAATCCGCCCAAATCTTCCAAACGGACTTTCGCCATTTGTAAATGATGAATTTGCAGATGTTTACGGCACAATAATTGCAATGACGGGCGATGGATACAGTTTTGCAGAATTAAAGGATATAGCAGATGATATAAAGGATGAATTTTTAACCCTCGATAATGTAGGAAAATCGGAATTAATGGGAGTGCAAAAGGAAGTTGTATATTTAAATTTCAATCCAAATGATGCAATAATCTATAAAATCAATCACGCACTTTTAAAAAATTATCTGCAAAAAACAAATATTCTCGGGGTCGGAGGTTTTGTAGACACAGGCGGAAATAATATTTTAATCGAAGGAACAAGTAATTTTAATGAAATTGAAGATTTAAAAAACATTCCGGTTAGCATTCTTGGAAAAAGCATAAAATTATCAGATATTTACACAATAAAAAAAGGGTACGTTGATCCTCCTGAAAATATAATCCGCTCCAATGGCAAAGATGCAATTCTTTTTATACTTTCCATGAAAGAAAACGGTAATATTTTAAAGTGGACAGAAGAAGTAAAAAAGGAGATAAAGCAGCTAAAAGCAAATTACCCAATCGGCATAAATTTTGAAATTCAGGCGATGCAGGGAGAATACGTTAAAATTTTAACGGATAAGTTTACATCAAGCCTTATTCAAAGCGTTGTGATTGTGATAGCCCTTGTGCTTTTTATTTTGGGTATAAAAACCGGGATAATCATAGGGGGGATTATTCTCTGCATCATTCTTTCCACAATTTTTATAATGGAAAAATCAGGGCTCGGGCTGGATAAGATTTCTTTAAGCGCCCTTATAATATCCCTTGGAATTTTAGTAGACAATTCAATTGTTGTTGCAGAAGGTGCTTTGCAAAATATTAAAAACGCAGTTTCAAAAGATGAAATTCAAAATATAATAATTAAAACCACAAGAAATTTTCAGACTCCGCTTCTTTGCGTAAGTATAATCACATCTTTGGCATTTTTACCCATATATCTTGCAAAAAGCGCAGTCAGCGAATACGCATCAAGCCTGTTTAAGGTTGTTTTCATCACTTTGATGTTCAGCTGGTTTTATTCAACCACACTGCTTCCATATTTAATTTTGACATTTTTAAAAAACAAAAAAACTGAAAACACCGGTGCGCAAAGCAAAAAGGAAATTAAAATTACAAAGTTTTTCGCGCCCCTTGTAAGATTCAGCATAAATAACCCGAAAAAGAGTGTGTTTGTTGCCGGAATGTTTTTAATATTTTCATTCCTTGTTTTTTCATTCGTACCAAAAATCTTCTTCCCTGATTCAGACAGAAGTATGTTTGAAATCAGGGTAAATTTGCCTGAAACTGCAAATATTTTCAAAACAAAAGAAACCATTATAAAAATAGAAAATTTCATTAAAAATGAGCCAGAAATTAAAAATTTTTCAAGCTATATCGGAACATCCGCCCCAAGATACGTTTTATCATCAAGCCCCGTCGCAGACAGAAAAAACTTCGGGATGATACTTGTAAATACGGACAACTTCAGAACGGTTGATAAGAGTATTAAAAAAGTAAAAAAATTTATAAATGATAATTTTTCCGATGTAAATTCCGTTGTAAGAAAGGTGCCGCTTGGTCCCCCGTATGATGCGCCTGTTGAAATAAGAATATATGGTTACGAAGCTGATAAAATTTTTAAATATGTATACAGCCTGCAGGAAAAGTTAAAGAATATCCCGGGCGTTTACCTTGTCAAAAACGACTGGGGATATAAAACACCAAGAATCAGAATAAAGATTGATAATGCACAGGCTTCAAGGTTAAATCTGACATCATATGATATTTTATCCTCTATAAGAGCATCGTACGAAGGAGAGCAGCTTTCAAGCTATTATGAAGATACAACAAATATTCCGATTATCTATAAAATGAGCGGCAATTTTATAAACACGGGCAATAATGTCAACTCCCTTGAAATATTATCGGAAGATGGAAAGGTTATCCCGGTTTCCCAGGCAGCAAAAACAGAGCTTAAATTTGAATATCCGAAAATATTCAGAAGGGACAACAGGGCAAATGTAACAATACAAGGGTGGATAGATGAAACTACAACCGCAAATGCCGTAATAGAAAAGATGCTGCCAAAGCTGGATAAAACAAAATGGGAATTTGGCTACGGATACGAAATCGGGGGAAGTTATGAGAATTCAAAAAAAGGAAATAAATCCATAACAGATGAAATACCAACAGCATTTGGCGCCATACTTTTGATTTTAATCACACTCTTTAACGGTATTAAAAAACCTGTAATCATTGCTCTTTGCGCAGTAATGGCGCTCTCGGGCGCAAACATCGGGCTTTTTATTACTCATTCTTACTTTGGCTTTATGACATTTTTGGGATATATCTGCCTTGTCGGCATTGCAACAAACAACTGTGTCATTCTTTTGGATTCAATAAAAGGAAATGACAAATTTGAAATTCAAAAAGCTGTGCGCTCAAGGATAGTACCTGTTTTCCTGACTGCAGTAACTACAATAGGAGGAATGCTTCCCTTGTGGATAGGACGCGACCCGATGTTTTCTTCCCTTGCTATATCAATAATTTTCGGACTTTTATCTTCAGTTTTAATAACACTACTTATAGCACCTGCACTTTATATTATTCTAAAAGCAGAATGACAAAGCCTAAATAAGCGTTTTTAAACATTCAAAAAGCATATCTGCGTCATCAAAGTCCATACCGGAATTTAGTGATATTCTAAGCCTTGCAGTATTTTTTGCAACAGTAGGATATCTGATTGGAAGAACATAAAAACCATTTTCAATTAATTTATTCGAGCATTGAACTGCGCGCTCGTTTTCCCCGAGAACCACAGGTAAAATATAGCTTTCACCCAAAATATTGTAATCTTTAAGTTTGTTTCTAAGATATCTGTTTAAAGAAAACAGCTTTTTTTGAAGACCATTATCTTTTAATATCTGTTCCCTGAGGGCAAATAAAGAAAATGCAACACTTATTTCAGGAAGGGTGGTGGAAAATATAAACGAACGCGCAAAATTGACAAGATAGTTAATCAAAACTTCGCTCCCGGCAACAAAAGCGCCATAGGAGCCTATTGCCTTCCCAAAAGTCGCAAGAATTAAATCCACACGGTGAAGCGCATTTTGTTCTTTACATATTCCAATCCCATCCCCGTATACACCAAAGCTGTGCGCTTCATCAATTATTAAAAGTGTATTAAATTCTTCCTTCAAATCCGCAAGCTTATTAATATCTGCAATATCACCATCCATACTAAAAAGGCTTTCGGATGAAATTATAGCTTTTTTATAATTTTTTCTATACTTTGTTAGTTTAGAGCGCAAATCATCATAGTCCAAGTGTTTATAAGGGATAATCTGCGCTTTTGATAACCTGACACCGTCAATAATACTTGCATGGTTTAATTTATCCAAAAACACAACATCATCAGAATTTATTAAAGATGAATAAACCCCGACATTTCCATGGTATCCGCTGTTAAATATTAGCGCTTTTTCTTTGTTAAATATTTTTGCAAGAAAATCTTCAAGTTCTTTATAAATAGAATCTGTACCGCAAAGAAGCCTGGCTGAAGGAGTAGAGATTTTATTTCCCGATGATAAATATTCTTTTAAAAAAGTATCCCGCAAACTTTTATCGGATGAAATCCCAAGGTAATCGTTGCTTGAAAAATTCAAAAGCTTCCCTGATGCTGCAGCACTATTTTGGCTCTCATTTAAAATTATATATTTGCCATCCTGTACAATATTTTTTATCTGCCTGAATGAAGAATTTTTCTTTAGTGCTTCAAGTGTTTCAGAATAGAATTCAAGGCAATTTCCGCTATTTTTCATCTTTAAACCAGACTTTATTCATTGCAAATACTAAATCATGTTTTTTACAATATTCAATTAAATCACTCTTTATTTCTTTAATCAAAATAAAAACGGCAATTAAATTTGGGACAGCCATAGCAAGCAGCGTGGCATCAGTAAAGTTTATAACACTTTGAATATTTACGGATGAACCTATGACAACAAAAATACAGAATAAAATCTGATAAACTTTTGTACGTTTAAAACCTTCACCAAATATGTAGCCCCAGGCTTTTTGACCGTAATAAGACCACGAAATAATCGTAGACACTGCAAAAAGTATGATAATGAACGCAAGAATATACGGGAAAAAGTTTATTACATTTGCAAAAGCGGCTGAAGTTAATTCAACACCTGAAATTCCATCTCTGTAGTTTAGATATTGTCCTGTGATGATAATTACAAACGCTGTCATAGAACATACTATAACCGTATCAAAAAACGGCTCCATCAAAGAAACAAACCCCTGTGATACAGGTTCTTTTGTCTTAACGGCAGCATATGCAATAGGAGCAGAACCTGAACCTGCCTCGTTTGACTGGATTGACCTTCGCATACCCATAATAATACAGCCTGCTATACCACCGGCAACAGCTTTCGGGAAAAATGCTTCTCTGAATATTGTCCCGATTGCTTCAGGAATATGGGCAATATTCACAAATATTATGATTAAACTTACTATAATATACAGACCGCACATAAATGGAACAACCTTTGATGTCACATTTGCGATACTTTTAATCCCGCCTACAATTACAAGCCCCACAAGGATTGCAATTATGAGACCGAAAATCCAGCTATGCTCAAAAAATATGCTATTTTCGCCACCGGTTATATCTATAAACTGTTTTGTAGCCTGGTTTGCCTGAAACATACATCCGCCGCTTAAAGCACCCGGGATACACATTAAGGCAAAAAATACAGCTAAAGGCTGCCCAAGCCACCTTAAACCTTTTCTTGTAAGACCATGGGCAATATAAAACATAGGACCGCCAGATACTGAGCCGTCGGCGTTAAATCTTCTGTATTTCAAAGAAAGGGTTACTTCGCAAAATTTCAGCGCCATACCAAATATTGCACCAATACACATCCAAAACATAGCGCCGGGACCGCCTACAGAAATTGCAATTGCAACGCTCGCTATATTTCCAAGACCTACGGTTCCTGAAAGCGCTGTTGCAAGAGCACCAAAAGAAGATACCTCGCCGCATTTTGAATTATGGGATTCATTAAACTCTGTTTTTTTTCTGCCAAAGATTTGTTTTAAGGAATGTTTAAACCCCCAAATGCCAATCCATCTTAAATAAAATGTGGCAACTATACTTGAAATTAAAAGAAATAAGATAACAAGAGGAATTTTTACCCCTGCGATTTCAGCTGGGAAAAATACAATTTTTGAAAACACATCAGAAAACGGAGTAAAATATTTATCAATTTCTTCATCAATGCTTGCAGCAAATACACATGCCGGGGAAAGCAGCAAAGTTGTCAATAACAAGGCTAGTCTATAAAGTATATTTTTTGCCATAAATTTTCTCACTCTATTCTCAAAGCTTTTAATAATAAAGAAATTATTTTCCGAGAGGAATAATTAAAACCTGCCCGATTTGAAGCCCTTCGGGGTTTGCAATATTGTTTATTTTCTTTATTTCTTCAATTCTTTTAACATCATACTTCCCGTAAAATCTATATGCGATTTTATCAAGAGTATCGCCGCTTTTTATAACGTATTTTTCCTGACGGTTAACTTCACCCTCTTTTGTATCAGCAACTACTTCCAATGCACCGTTTGCCTTTGGAATATCAGCAGGTGCAGGTTTTTTTGCAGGAAGAGATGATATCCAGACTACAAGTGAAACTATCAAAAGAAAAACAGCACCGCCAAAAAAACCTATTCCCAAATATACTCCGGGATTCTTCGGCTTGGTCTTTATTTTGCTGCCATACATAGCTGCCGCGGAAACGCCTGCAGATAAAGATTTTCCTATACTTCTGTATAAAACATCCAGCTCCGGGGCTTTATTGATTCTTATATATTGACCAGCTTCTGTTGAAGCCTTTCTTGATGCCTGAAATTTTACATTTTCAAGCATAGACATTCTTTCCTTAGTAAGATTCGACCTATGTAGGGTGGAGCTTTTCATAAATTGATTACCGTTTTAAAACTTATCGCTACAATAGTAATAAAAACATGCTCCAAATTCAAGAAAAATTTCAAACAGGCATTAAGAAATATTAACCGGGCTATTTCTTTGAAACTGCGTATTTTTTCGCACCATTAAACATAGCATCCAAAAGTGCTTTATTTGCCTCTACATCAAAATTACCTTCTTCAAGATAATCTGTAAAAATATTCTTCCAAAGATTAAACAATTCCTCGTTTGAAATATTCAAAACTTCACCAATTTTTTGAAGCTCGGCAAAGTTAATATATAAAGGTTTTGCACCTCTTAAAATATCTACAATCTGAAGCCTTTTCTTTCTTTCAAATTGTTTTAGAAATTCTACTGTTGAAAGTTTGTTTTTCTTTATATATTCTTTTAAAACCTCAAGGTTTTTATTATACGGAACGGGATCCGAAGGAATAACGTATTCATCAAATTCTTCAGGCATAATATCCATAACCGTAGCTATTCTCTCCAACGTTGTACCCCTTGTTGAAAAAGCAATACCTTCGTCAATTAAATTGTAAACATATGAAAGCGTCACCCCTATCATCAGGGCAAAATCCTTCTTGTGAATATTATTTTTTTCCAAAAAATCGGCTACCTTTTTAGAACTTTTTTGGTTTACATTTTGTTTATTTTTCTTATCCTGCATTGGCTTTACTCCCGATATTTGTGATATTATTCTTGTAATGTTTAATTGATAACTTTTATGTGACTTTTTTTGTATAGCTTGTTAAGCTAAATATAAGATTAATTTATCTTACTCCACAAATACTAATAGAGAGAGGTCTTAGCCAATGAAAGCAATCATCGGACTTGGAAATCCGGAAGTTAAATATAATTCAACGCGACATAACACCGGTTTTATGGTGGTAGATAAAATCTTACAATCTAAAGATATCAGATTATCAGAAAAATTCAAAGCTTTTTTTGCAAAAGACGGTGACACATTATTTCTTCTTCCGGCAACTTATATGAATTTGTCAGGAGAAGCCGTTATTGAACTTGTAAACTTTTATAAACTAAAACCTGAAGATTTACTTGTAATATATGATGATATAAGCCTTGAACTTGGAACCTTAAGGTTTAGAAAAGATGGCTCAGATGGCGGGCATAACGGAATAAAATCCATAATAAAATCCTTATCCTCCAATGATTTCAACAGATTAAAGGTAGGAATAGGTCCCAAAAATCCAAATATGGACCTTGCAGCTTTTGTTTTGCAAAAATTTTCCGAAAGCGAACTTAAACAGATGGAAAAAGTGGCAGATATTGCAAAAGAAGGTGCTCTTGACTGGCTAAATATGGATATGGAAAAACTCCAGTCAAAATATAATAAAAAATTTATTTAGTTTTTGAATTCCTGCATATTAAATTTTTGAATTTTTAGTTAAAAAAAGTATAATTAAATAGTATGAAAAGGTTTTCAATCATACTTGTTTTTTTAATGTTTATCTCCTGCGCCCGGGCTTCATATGCAGAAGAGATGGCTTTGGATTTCCCTGATTTTCAGAAAATAAACTCAAGCATAAAAGAAGGCTCCAAAAAACACTTTAACAATGCAAAAACACATTTTAAAAACGCAAAGGAAACTATCCAGACAAAAAGTGTTCAAATAAAAGATAAAGGCGCAGAAAAGCTTGAGCAGGCAAAAGAAAATGTAAATACAGCGATTTTAAAAACAGGAAAACCGACTGACCAAAATTTGCAAAATTTATCCCGCAAACAAAAAAATGCCATTCTTTCAAAATATCAAAACCAGGGTTATTACGGCACCCTGCCCAATATAGAAAGAGAATTTGACTATCTAAAACAACATAACAAAACAACTGCACTTGACGGCAAATATAAAGATACTTTGATTGATGAAATGAATTTGCAAAAATCACCTTTGCAGGATGACCTTTTTTTGGATGTCATCTTAAAAAAAGGAAAAGACACAAAATATACAAAGGCAGTTTTAAGCTTTATTCCTATGTTTGAAAGATTCAGAACCTGCATTAGCGAAAACTGCAACATTCAAAAATTTAATGCAAATGTCAATCTGATAGATTTATCTGCAAGAAAACTTGAAAAAGATTTTGGATACAGTCCGGAAAGTTCTTCTGAAAGTTATTATCTGATAAGAAATATAGCATATTTATCAAAGCTTCAGGGAAACCTGAAGTATGAAGCTAACTTTTATTCAAAATATATGCCGCTCCAGGGAAGCATCTATTCAAAGGAAAATATTGAAAAAAAAGATATGGAGCTTATTTTAGAACTGGATAAAACAATTTTTGCATTAAGACAACTGCAATAATACCAATATGGTATCCATAAGAGACGAATATAAAAATTACACCTTTTTTGTAATCTTTTGATGATGAATAATATTTTACCAAAGGTGTATCTTATGAGGAAAATTGCTTTAATTTTGGGGCTTTTATTTATTGCCCAAATCGCACAATGCGAAATTGTTATAGAAAAGCTTGAAGACCCGCCGTATCTAAACCCGGACGGCACAATTTATGCAGCACCAAAAAACCAGGACATGCAGGAAGCTTCTAAAAATACAACAACTGTAACCACGCAGACACAATATGGTTCAAGCATTTCAAGCTCACAATTGAGCAAAATTGAAAGAAAAGTGTTTGGCAGAAATTTTGTAGGTGATAATAATTTAAACAGGCTTTCAAGGCTTGAACAAAAAGTATTCGGCGCAGTACAAAAAGGAAAAACAACAAACCGCCTGGACAGACTCAAAACTGCAACCCAAAGTTTTGCAAACAACTACGCACCCGAATATTATTACAATCAAAGACCATATTACGGATATTATAACAATTATTACCCAAACCCTTACAATATCTACTCGCCCTACAGACCATTCAGAAGAGGACGTTTAAAGAATTTTGTACGAAATCTGACAGGAGTATCACTAACAGGGTATACACCGCCGGTAAACAATACTGTAGCCCAAAACGGTTATACAAATTCAACTATAGACCCTTATACAGTTTACAACAATGGCTTTTCTTCCAATAACGGATATACCTGGTCAAATAACTATCAAAACCCGTATTCAGGAAGCACATACAGCACATATGCAGGAAATACAAACCAAGGCTACTATACTCCGGCAAACGGCAGCAGTATTCCGCCGTCAAATTATATGGATATATTCTCAAACGGCGCCTCTGGCAGAGAAACATACTATGATGACGGAAGATACAGAAGAAGTTTAAATTCCACAGGCGGCGGATGCGGTGTAAAAATCGTATATTAATTTATAAAACCAACAATTTAGAATACAAAAAGCACCTCCCGGTTAAAAGAGGTGCTTTTAAAAATTTTATTTATTAGATTCCAACTATTTGCCTTGCATTGTATCCTGCATACTGGGCAAGTTCATCGTAATTTGTATCATAGCTGTAATCACCTGTAAAACCTATATTTGACCAGGCATTTGAGAAATCATAGTTGCCGCCTTCATAAGATGTACTTTGTATCTTTGAAGCTAATGCTGCGTCATAGTTTGAATGCAATTCATTTGACGCTTTTACCTGGGAAGCAACAGGAGCGCTCAATGCACCAAAGGTTGAATTATAACCGGCACCGGCAGCTGCCGCAGAAAAACCTTTTGTTCCGGACTGAACAAGATTTCTTGCGCCCTGAATCGGATGAAAACCGTTAGCTTTAATATTTTGTCCGGCATTTGTTATAGTCTCGCCTGCACTTTTTATGCCGTTTGATGCAGCTTGACGCACATTGTTTGCAGCATCTCCAACCGTTGTTTTATTAATATGAATTCTGTTTGTCTTAACATTTTCAACACCTTTTGACATATGTCCTTTTACGGTTCCCCACATTTGTGTACCTTTGTACCCGGCATTTGCAGTATTGATTTTTAAGGTACCTTCCTGGAAGCCCCTGCCGCCAGTTACAGTGTCTTTCGCATAAGCTTTTACAGTCTCGCCAAAGCCCTTTAAACCGGTGCTCTTACCCTTTGCTGCAAGCTCAGCCATCGCAGAACCCTGGGTAGATTTCATGGCACTCAGACCGCCTTTAACTGCAACTGCAGAAAGTCCAACCTGGAGAGCAGAAGCACCCAAATCTTGAAATGCTGCTTTAGCTTCGGCATCTGTTGCTGTGCCATCAGCATTTTGATATAAATCAATTGCCCTGCCAACTGCTTTTGCACCTGACACAACACCTGTAACAGCACCTACAACGCCCACAGCGACAGCTGCCGGAGGAAATGCAATACAAACAGCGGTTGTAGCAGCTGCAACTAAAGCCTTTTTAGGATCGGTTACTATATCTTTAACAGTATTGCCAACAGATTTTACAGCACCCCAAAGAGTGTTGCATATTGCACTGCCAATGCCGATTCTGCCATCATTTTTGCCATCGCTGCATCCTGAAACCAAAGTTCCTTTTTCAACCGTATTTACAGAAGTTCCGGAAGATGCTGAACTGTTTTCAGTGCTGTTCATCTGAACATTATCGCCAATATCTCCCATTGCTTTATTTTCAAACATCCAATCAGGCGTATACTCATAACTTGCACCTGCTTTCTGTGTTGTTTGGTAATCTTTCTTTGTTAATTCGCTTGGTGAAGTTGAGGTAACATAGTTTAGCATAATTTTCTCTCCGTAGGGTTAAAACAGGTAACACGCCTGGAACTTTTAAAATATGTTCCGGTCTTATTTTCTCTAATTCTCTCTTTTTATGTGGTTAAATTTAACTTTATCTCTCTTGTATATATAAAGTATATTTCTTTTAAAAAATTGCCTTTTTAAGTTCGCAATTTTTAAGTTTTGTAAACACGGCAAAAACCGGGCCGTGTGCCCGGTTTAGAAACATTTCATATTTGCTTTATAAATTAGTTAATATCCGAAATAAGCATCACTTTTTTGATCATGGAAAAATCTCATCATTTCTTGATCATTTGCAGATAGTGCATTTGGTCCCAACCCATTCTTTGCAAGCAAATTATCTATTTCCGCCTGGGTTAGATTATCGGTAGGATAATCAGGTCCAAGACCATTTTCTTTTAATAAAGCGTCAATATCTGCCTGACTCATATTTGTATCTTTATTTGCATCAATTTGAGTTTGTTCGCTCTTATAACTTTCGCATAATTCATCAATTTCTTCCTGGCTCAAATTGCCCTTCCTTGGGAAAGGATTATACTCTGTTGCCAGCTGTTTAACATCCTCAAAATATGCTTTTGTCTTTGAAGTACCATCTCTATATGCGGCTTCCATATGAGAACCTTCAACTTTTGCCATTTGATTTAAGCTTGCTTTCATTGCTGCTGCGGAAACCCCTGCTGTATATACACCGGAGCCCATTTCTTTGGCACCGCCTTTTGCTTCAGCATCAGTTTCTGCACTCACCATTTTGCCAATACCGGATACAGTTTTTATAGCACCTGCGCCAAGACCTATGGCTGCGCCTGCAACAGCAAGCGGGGCAACAAAAGGAGCGGTGACAGGACATATGGAAAGTGCTGCAATGCCTATCATTCCTGCAATTCCAAGAGGGGAAGTCAGAGCTTTTGTAGCGTCTTCGCCTGCACCTTTAACTGCCAGCTTTGTAATTTCCTTGGCTGATAATCCGCCGTTATCATCTCCATCCGTACAAACATTATCAATATCTATTGTATTATTTGCTTCACCAGCATCAAAAACCGAAATTGAAGATATGTCATCTTTTTTCTTGTTTGCATTGCTTTCTGTTGCAGCAGCATAGGCTGCAGAACTGCCAACAGGATTAACTACTGTCATATCTCTCTCCTTAAAAATTTATCTCTCTTGCATTAATAAAGTATTTGTTTTATAAAAAATTGCCATACAAAATATATACTGCTTAACATTTCTTAATATTATGTGCTCCAAACAGGCTTGTTTCGTACTATAATCAAAGGTATTGAGTTTGGAATTATATTTAGTATTCAATGGAAAATAAAACCTTAACAATAGCCCTGATATCAGTTTTTTATATATTTGGCTTGTGCGCTTTTTACACGCAGACAAAAATATTTCCTGCAATTTTAATAACCATTGCACTTATACTTTGCTGTATTTTTGAAAAACTAAAACCAATGTTTTGCGTATTTTTATGCCTTTTGTTTTTTGGCGGCTTTTTTAATGCAAAATTAAAAACCAAAGAATATGACAGCCTTTCATTAATAAACAGCATAAACAATGCCGCAATGAAAGGCAGGGTATATTCAATTCCCAAAATAAACAAAGAGAAGAAAATCGCAAAATTTTATATGGGAATATATGAAGCAAATATTCAAAATAAGGCGTTTATCCCTGAGAATACAAAAATCTTTGTATCAATTTTTGATGAAAAAGAAAGATATGATGATATAAAAATAGGCGATGTCATTGAAATAAAAGGAAATTTAAGAAAACCGAAAGAAGCCCGAAACCCTAGCGAATTTGACTATAGAAATTATTTAAAAAATAAAGATGTTTTTGTAATTTTATATTCAAACACAAAGCCTGAAAGTAAAAATTTTAAGATTATAAACAAGCCTGATATTAAAAACTCTAAAAACAAGGTAAAAGAGCTGTGGTGGCTGGCTTTGGGAGAATTGGACAAAACAAGGACAGAAATAATTTCAAGGCATGAAAAATATATAAAAAGCCCGAATCTGGAAGTTTTTGGAGGAGTTGTCTTTGGAGATGATGCCATAAATCCGCCGGATGATGTTAAACAATCGTTCATAAACTCAGGGCTTTTACATCTTCTTGCAGCATCAGGACTGAATGTTGCGCTAATTTTTGGCATATGGTGGTGGATAGCATCATTTTTAAATATGTCATACAGAATAAAAATTTTATCCGGCATGGCAATTGTGGTTTTATACACATTTATTACAGGCTTTCCGCCGTCAATCTTAAGGGCGGCAATTATGCTTACTTTAATTCTTGCAGGAAGGCTGATGTTCAAAGAGGCAAATAACCTTGCTTTAATATTTTTCACAGGATTTATAATGCTTTTATTTGACCCGAAACTCATAAATGATGTAGGTTTTGAGCTTTCATTCCTTGTTACGGGCGGACTTATTACCTGCATTGAGCCAATTTGTGAAAGATTTAAAGCCATTGACAAGCTTTACAAAAAAAGATTTTCCAAGAAACCTGCAATTGTCCGCGCAGCACTTTATCTTATTTCGCCGGTTGCTCTTGCAGGGATGATTTTAGTGCCCCTTGTGGCGCAAATCTGGGCGGCACCGCTTCAGGGTTATTATTTTAATACGTTTACACCCTACAGTGTTTTTGCAAACATTGTAGTGGTACCATTTATCGGAATAATAAGCTTTATCGGATTTTTAAGTTCAATTTTAAGTATGGTTCCAATCTTGGGAAATATTACAATCCAAATATCGGCCTTTATATTAAACCCTCTGATTACAATACTTTTAAATGTTGCAGAATATTTCTCAAAATTGCCAGGCGCCATAATAAAAATTCCGTCAGGAAATCCTTTTCAGATAATAATTTATTATTCTCTGGTGCTTTGTCTGGTCTTTTGTATAAAAGAAAATTTTAAAAAGTTTAAAGCAAACATTGTTCTTGGTGTGCTTGCAACAGTGCTTATTGTTAGCATAATCAGCATTCCAACCAAAAATTTTGAAATACTTGTGTTTGATGTTGGAAATGCGGACAACTTTTTAATAAAAACACCAAAAAACAAATACATAATGATAGATACCGGAAAACTGCCTTACAAAGGTATTTCAAGCGCAAAAAGAATAACTCTTGAATACCTTTATGATAAAAACATAAAAACTCTGGAGTATTTAATAGTAACGCACTTTGACAACGACCATTCCGGCGGCACAATTGATATTTTGGATAATATAAATGTAAAAAATGTAATAATACAAAAAAATTCCTGCGACACAAAAAATTCCTGCGACATTCTAAGATATCTGAAAGAAAATAATATAAATGCTAAAACGGCACAAAATACCGTAATTTACACAGAAAAAGACTTTGAAATAAAAACTTTTTCACCAAAAATAAATACAAAAAACATCGATAAGGATAAGTTTGAAAATGAAACTTCAACCGTTGTATTAATTAAAAACAAAGAAGATTACGCCCTTTTTATGGCAGATGGCGGAATCGGGGCATTTAATTCAATAAAAAAGAATTTGCCAAAAAATATAAAATTTTTGAAGGTGGGACACCACGGGGCAAAAGAGGTTTTGAATGAAAAAATGCTTGAATATTTAAACCCCGAATATACAATAATTTCCACAGGACAAAACAGATACGGACATCCAAACCGCGAAACTCTGGCGCTCCTGGAAAAAACAAAATGCAAAACATACTCTACAAAAGAATTTGGCGCATTAAAATTTGTATTAACGCCGGATAATTCAGCCCGGATGTATGGTTTTTCAACCCGCGGCAAAAAAGGATTTAATAAGATTTAGCCGTACCCTTTTTTACAAAAAGCCCAAACCCAATGATGCGCAACTATGTATATATTTAATCCTTCTGTGCCAGTTTGCATATTAAACTATACGCACAATACTTACAGGCATCAGAAGAAGGAGTCGGCTCAAAATGCAGATTCTTAACATCTTCAACAAACGCTTTAATCTTCTTTTCAATCTCAATATTATCCTCATCAGCAAGGTTTGCATTTGAATATGTAAAGCCCTTTTCAACATATAAAAGTGCACAGTCAAAAACATTTACCCCGGGATTTATTTTTTCATATAAATATTTATAAAAGCGCAGCTGGTTATGATAATTTTCGTCAGGTTTTACTTTTTTTGGAGTTCCGGTTTTAAAATCGTAAATATATATTTTATCCCCGGCTTTTACAACCCTGTCTGCAAAACCCTTCAGGATATAGCCTTCCTCCTTAAATTCAAGACGAAGTTCAGATGCCAGAATGCTTTCAACAGGAGTTTCCGCAAGCTTCAAATAATTCATATTAAACAGCTCTTCGCCGCGCCTTTGATATTCCTCCCTGGTCTCCGCATCTTTAAATTCAAGAGTGTCCATCTTTTCTTTAAAATACCCCAAAACATCAGCCAAAGGCGGATAGCATCCATTTTCCCTGCCCACTCTTGCCATCTTTTCAAGTGCAAAATGCACCGCAGAGCCATATGACAAATTATCTATATCTTCAGCCAACACCGGAACATTTAAGATATCAGAATAGTAATATTTCAAGGGACAGCTTAAATATTCATTTAAAGATGAAGCGCTGACTGTAATATTTTCAGTCCTTTCCTTTAATTCAAGCTGAACATTTGAAGAATCCTGATACAAAATAAAATTCTTTAATTCTTCCGTATATGTATCTAAATCAAGCTCGTATGAATTTTTATCGCAATATTTTTCATTATTTAAAATGTCAGACTGCAAATATTCACTTACCGCCTGGACATTCATTTCATCATCACAGTTTGCATAGCTTAGATATAAGCCGTATTTTGAACGGGTAATGCCCACAAACATAAGCTTTAAAAGTTCTGCCTTTTTGTTTTCTGTCTTATCATCCAAAAATCTGGACTCTTCAACAGGCAATTCCAATTTGCCCGGCGGACGGGATTTTTCCCAGAGCCTTGCTGTAAGCTGCGGCATAAAGACATATTCAAACTCTCTACCTTTTGAACCATGATAGGTTAAAAGCTGCACAGCGTTATTAGAATACGGATTTTTTTCTATCTCCATCTTAATTCCCTGGTTTAAATATGTATCAAGATGGGATATAAAATCAGATAATGTTGCAGTTTTATGCAAGGCAGAGTATGAATAAGCCTCTTTTGTAAGACGTTTTATTGCAGCAAGGTTTTCAAATTTTTCATCCGCCCTGTTTGAATAATATTCCAGGATTCCGGTTTTTATAATAACGTCATATATAAATGCAGTAAGGCTTTTAGAAGATTTCAGCCTTTTTAATGAAATAAACGTAGAATAAAATTCCTGAATACCTTTAGAATCCTTAAAGATTGTATCAAGGTTTTCTTCAATTATATTAAAGAAATTTCTGTCTTTGATTTCAGGCTTTTCTTTCTTTGAAACGTTTAGTCTGCTTTGTTTTAAAAGCTCATAGTAGTCTTTTTCATCAATCAAAAAAGGTTCATTTACAAGGAGCCCGAAAAGTTTATCTGCCCCTTTATATGTATTATCAAGACATTTTAAGTAAAAATATGTGGTAATAAATGCGGGAATTTCAAAAACACTTTTCTGGCGGTTCAACTGATATGGGATATTTTTTGCCTTTAAAATTTTTGCAAAAGGAATTAAAAAATCATTCCTTTTTGATAAAATTGCTATTTCTTTGGGCTCAATTCCTTTATTTATAAGATTTTCAATCTCATCCGCTATTTTATTATTTTCCTGAATTGTTTGTCCGTAAAATGAAAAATGTATTTTTTCTTCTTTTTCTATAACGTTTTTATTCTTTGCGGTTAATTTTTTATCAATCCCGTAATGTATTAAATCTGCATCATTTGTAAGCCGCGATTTATCATTTTTTATAATATCCTCGGCAAAATCAAGTACAAGTTGGGAAGATCTGTTATTTTCATTCAGGCAGATAACATTTGTACCCGGATATTTTTTAAGAAAATTCTTAAGATTATCACACCTTGCACCCTGGAATGAATAAATTATCTGGTCATCATCCCCTACAACAAAAACATTATCTGTTTTTGCACCCCGGGCAATCTGGAAAATAAGCTCGTTTTGCCCCGAATTTGTGTCTTGGTATTCATCCACAAGAATATATTTATACCCGGATGCAACTTCATTCAAAAGTTCATCATCGTATTCAACTGTTTTTAAGACAAGGTTTAACATATCTGAAAAATCAATAAGATTATGCTGTCTTAAGCCTTTTTCATAAAGTTCATATATTGCATAAAATTCTTTTGCCTTGCCAAGCTTTTTTTCAAAATTTTCAAACTTTTCAACAAAAGTTTTTACAAGTTTTCCCTTTTCTTCCCTTTCTTTATATTCCTCTTTTAGTTCATCCATACGGGGAAGCCAGTCGGGGTTTGTTTCATAGAACTTAAAGTATTCTTCCTTTGAAATTCTCTCCCTTTTTACATAATCAATAGCAGAAATTATCTGCCCTACAAAATGATATCTGTTATTCCACTTGTCCTTTAAATATTCAACCCCAAAAGCGGTGTGATATTCATCCATGCATTCTTTTACAATTGCCTGCTTTGTAATATCATCCACAACCTGAACGTTATCCAAAAGTTCAAACTTACTTGGAAAACGATCTATAATGTCTTTGCAGAAACTGTGATACGTCGAAACACACACGCCCATTGCAGCGGTAGCATTTTCTACCCCTTTTACAAGTCTTGTTTTCATCTCGCTGCTTGCAGCTTCAGAAAACGTCAGACAGAGGATTTCAGAAGGCAATACTCCTTTTTGAAGCATATTCTTAATACGCTCAATCAGGGTAAAAGTTTTCCCGGTGCCTGGACCTGCCAAAAGCATCACAGGACCATTAATTGTATCTATTGCCTCTTTTTGCCTCGGGTTTGGCGTAATTTTCGGCTTTACATCGGCAATTTCAACACCAAAATCAAGTTTCAAGGTGCCTTGTGTCCCGTTTTGCATATAACCCTCTTCTTTCCTTAGCACCTTTTCTGCGCTTTTCTTTATATATTAATAGAATTCATTAAATCTTCATCAATGTCAAAGTTTGAATAAACATTTTGAACATCATCATGCTCTTCAAGCTTTTCCATCAAAAGAAGAACTTTCTTTGCAATTTCAGGGTCTGTCACCTCGGATGAATTGCTTGGAATTCTGGTAAGCTCTGCTGTTTTTGGTTTTAACCCGATTTTTTCAAAACCTTCAACCGTGGCTTGGAAATTTTCAACCGTTGTTGTCACTTTAATTTCATCATCTTCTTCAAAAACATCTTTGGGTTCAAATTCAAGGCTTGCCTCTAAAACCTCATCCAGAGTGATTTCTTTTGGTTTTTCTTTGCTTTTTTTATCTTCAGGCTCAATAATTTTATCAAAAGTAAGCATTCCGCAAGGCTCGAATATCCACCCTACACAGCCATCCGCACCAAGGTTTCCGCCAAATTTTGTAAAGAAACTCCTGATATCGCCTGCTGTTCTGTTTTTATTATCGGTTGCAGCCTCAATAAACACTGCCACACCGCCTGCGCCGTATCCTTCATAGGTTAATTCTTCAAAGTTTTCAGAGCCTCCGCCGCCGGCACCCTTTTCAATTGCTCTTTTAATCGTGTCGTTTGGCAAACCGCCTGCTTTTGCTTTATCTATTGCGGTTCTTAAACGGAAATTACCTGCAGGGTCTCCTCCGCCCATTTTTGCAGCGATAATTATTTCTCTTGAAAATTTGGCAAAGTTTACACCGCGCGCAGCATCTGCTTTTGCTTTTTTGTGTTTAATATTTGCCCACTTTGAATGCCCTGACATATTATTTCCTTCTTAAATTTTGCTCTTCGTTAAATAAATTAAAACACAGGAATGCTCAATTATCAAATATTTTTGTGTTTACATTTTATATAAACACTTATGTATATACAATTTTCAAATAACCTTTCATTAAATTTTATTCCACGCATTCATTTTGGCTCTTTGAAAAGAAATATTTCTTTAGAAAAACAGTGCAGCAATGATTGTTTTGAAAAAAGTAACTTCATCTCCCCTTCGCTTTCAAAACAAGTATATGAAAATGCAAAAGATATTGTTATGCAAAGCCTTTTTGACAAAAACCCAAAAGAAAGCATAGTCTTAATAAGAGAAGGAGAAATTTTATTTCATTCAACAGGAAGTGAATTTGAGGCCGAAATACCCGATGAAGTTATGGATGATATTTTAGATTCGGGAGATGACAATATAACAATAATACACAGCCATACCCCGGAAAGCACAGGGGTGACCGCTCCTCTTTCTTTGGCAGATATAGAAAATTTAATTGAGAATGATAAAATAAATTGCATTTGCGCCGTAAACAACAAAGGAGAATATTCAATAATAGAAAAAATGCCTGGCAAAAAATATGACGAAACAACAGGAGAACTTCTGGATAATAAATTTTGCGCAGGCTTTATAAAACTTTTCCAAGGGGGCAAGAAAAAAGAGTATTTAAGATTTTTAAAGCTGGTTAACGAAAGCTCGGTTCAAAAAGAAAACGAAACTTACAGCAGTTTTATAAATAGGATGTTTACTATACAAGATAAGCTTGATGAATATTATGACTATGCAACGACATTGAAAGATTTCCCCAAGTATACCGAAGATTTTTGGAGAAGCTATGCTAAAGATTTTGGTTTTAAATATTATTCAAACTTTAGCTTTTAACTTTAGCTTTTAATTTATTTGTGTAAAAATAAATATATTATGAAAAATGAACAAAATAATGAACCCACACGGCTGGATTTTATCAGGGAATTAATTTCAGATTGCAGATATGATGATGCAATGGAGCTTTTAGGGATTGCAATGGATGATGAGCCCGATAATGTGGACTACAATTACGAATTAGCCAGAATTTTTATGGAGATGGGTAATTACGCTTCCGCTGTTTCCAATTTAGAATTGGTTTTAGAGAAAACCCAAAGTTCGCTTTTGTATTTTATGCTGGGTGAAGCTTATCAGGCAGACGAACAACTTGATAAGGCAATCGGAGCATATTTAAAAGCAAATACCCTGAATGAAAATTTTCCTTTTGCATATAAAAAACTTGGCATGCTTTTTATGGCAAGAGGGGATATGGAAAGCGCCAGAGAATATTTTGAAGATTATCTGAAATTAGATATAGCAGAAGATGAAAAGGACAGTGTAAAGAAAATTTTAGAAAGGATTTAAATAATGAACGTTGAAATTTACACCCTTGATTACTGCCCTTTTTGCAAGCGTGCACTTGCTTTTTTAAATGACCACAATGTTAATTTTACCCAATATAAAATTGATGGCAATGAAGATGAAATGCGAAAAAAACTCGGACAACAATTTAATATTGAAGGAGAAGTTACCGTACCGCAAATTATTATCGACGGTAAAAGAATTGGCGGGTATACAGATTTAATTGCAGCTCATGAAAGCGGCGAATTAAAATTTTAAAATCTTACCTTAAGATAGATTAAAATGCTTTAAATAAAAAGACCTCAAAGTGCATCCGAAGGTCTTTTTATTTTGTAAAATTTTGTAACATCTGTGCTTAAAAATATAAAGTCTGAAAAAAATCGACCGAATAAAAATGTATAAGCACAAGGCAAATTAAAAAGGAATTTTAAATAAATGTTAAAGAAAAGTTTAAAGCCTAAAAGCAATAGTCTAAATTGCATTGAGATGATGTTAACGGGCGCAAAAAAGCGCAGAGCGATGGCATTATCCGCAATTCAGGCTTTGAACAACGGCTTAAACAATAATTCCAAAGTTGTAATGTTTAGATAAAATTCCACCCGCTTCGCATAAAGATGAGGCACTTTTTAACTTAACAACAAAAGACCGGTTCCCCTTCGCATTGGAGCCGGTCTTAAAGTTTTATTACAGACAATTTTACACTGAAAAAAATTGCTTTGCACCGCAAAATCTATAGAAAAACATCGCACAAAATACAACCTTGCAACATAACTTCACCCCGAAAAAACTTTTAATGCCGTATTAGCGCATAGGCTCATCCTGGCGGACAAACTTTTTTGCAACATTTTCTTCAAAAAAGAAAATTAGTTTTTGTTTAAAAGTTTTTGGCACATAAATTTCAGGTTCCGGCTCGTTTATTATAACCAAAACCTCATTTTCTGCAGCCATTTTAAGGTTGTTTCTTGCGATAGATTCCACCCTTTGAAGCGAATTAAAATTGTTTAATTCTTCTTTTAGTTTTTTATTCCTTTTTTCGGCCTTTAATTTTAAATCGTTAGATTTTATAATCTTTGCACGATACATCACAATCTTTGAAATATTCAAAAGCGCACTGTATCCAATTTGAAAAACGCACAGCAAAAGTACTATGGTCATAAAGGAATGGTAGAATTTTATCTTGGTGTTCTTTTTCCTCTGTTCCTTATATACCTTGTCTTTCAGGTTATCTTTTGCAATTGTATTCACATGATCAAGCGGCATAAAAAAATATTACACCAGTTTTTTGATAAAAACCAGAAAAATTGATTATGGTGTTAAAAAAATTAAAAATTTGCCAGATATTTCCCAACTGCTCTGCCGGCTTCATCATAGAAATTATAATCAAGAGGGTTATTCTGAATCCATCCCAGCTTTTCTAAAATATTAAGTGCAAATAAAAATCTCGCCTTATTATTATCCTGCGCCATCTTTATAAGAAGAAATTCTTTTTTATCATCATTATAAATACTAAGAAAGCCGCCGGCTCCTGTCTTTGAAATTAGTTCAGGATTCAACATCATAATATGTGTATCCTGTCTGTACCCTGAAGCATCACACCCGCCTATAATATAGGGATTTTCCTTGTACGCACTTTTTAAAAAAGAATATTTTTCATTTGTATAAAGTTTCAAAAATGCATTTGCAATATTTTGAAAAGGAAGCGCCCAGACAGGAACAGTACACCCGTCAAAACTCCGGGGCGGTTCTTCAGGCAGCATGCAAGAAAAATCTCCGGATGTCTGACTGCAATATTCAGACAGCTCGCATATTTTTTTCAGAATAATTTTTTGCAGAGGATGATTAACATCTGTATAATCTTCCAAAGAAAAGTTGAGCTGTTTTGATACGGCAAGCATCATAGCATGCTTTGCAGAACAGTTATTGTGCATACTTTTTGGATTTTCACCCGGTTGCAGAATATTTGGATTTAATGGAAAAATAGCAGGGCATTTAAGGTATTTTTCATTCAGCCCGGTCTTTTTCAAAATGGATAAAACAAGCTCGGTGTGAACGGTTTCTCCTGCATGGGAAGCCTGCATAACGGCAAGTTCAGCATTTGAAAAACCATAAAATTCTGCAGTATTATAATCTGCCATGATTGAAGCCTGAATTGGCTTTAGAAGGCTTCTCAAGAAAAAAGGATGATTATTATCATTGCCTGTTTTTTTGATTTCAACCGGAACGCCGCTTGAAAGATCATACAGCGCAGCTATGCCAAAAAACCTTTGGTCAACAACATCCCCTCTTTTAAGGTCTAAAACAGGACAATATTCAGGCAAAAGCATTTTTTACAAAACCTCTTTATTAGGGCGCCTTGTCATCATATTACTCTTGGATGTTTAAGATTTTTCTTAAACGGTTTTTAAGAATTTTATTTTCCTGGTCAAGCTTTTTCATTTGTCTTTGCATATTTGCAAAAATTCTCTGCTGGTCTGAAGAATTCTCGGGACGAATCAGAGATAAGCCCATTCCCATAATAAATCTTTTTCTTGATTCTTCTTTAAATGCCAGAAGAATTTTAACATCTTTATCGGTAATATACCCTAAAGATATCATACAGTCTGCAATTTTAATATTTTCGCCGCGTTTTTGGCGTTCTTTTTGTTCCCTTATGGATTTTTCAAGCTGTGTAATATCAATCTTTCCAAGCTTTCTTAAAACTTCGCCTGTTCTGATTTTTCCTGCCAAAAACTGTGCAACAGCATAAGTCTTGTCGGATTCAGGCAGATTTACAAGTTCAAGCTCTACACTGCGTACAAAAATTTTGGTGGTTTCTGCCATTGTCCAATAATTTGCAAGGGTTATTTCAAATAAATCATCATTCTTTGTACAATTTGCAAGGAAAATGTAGAAATTCTCAGGAAGCCCGAGTTCCCTTTTTTCAAGCTCCCTTTTACCCTTAAAAGTAAGCTCCGGTACATAATGCTGCATCAAATTTTCAGGGTTCAGCAACTCTAAAAAATCCGCAAGCTCTTCGGTTAATTTTTCTTTAGTCTTAAGATAAATTACCTGTTTTACCCACAACGGCAAAACATAAATATTATTTAAAAATAACTCTGATACTTTCTGCTCAGTCAAAACTCAATACCTTATTAATCCATGCTAACTTATAACTAATCTTAGTATATTATAATAGAATTCATTATTAAAATAAATACCTTAATTTTATAAATACACCATTTAATCTAATTTAATGATACAATAATACTAATATAGAAAGGCTTTTAAACGTGGATAAAAGCACGACAGAAGAAATAAATATTAAGAAAAAAATAGCTGCAGGTGTTTCTATTTTTTCAAACTCATTTTTAATATTCTTAAAAATAGTTGTAGGAATTATTTCAGGCAGCATTTCAATAATCTCGGAAGCGCTTCATTCTTTGGTAGATTTAGCTGCTTCTTTTATAGCTTTTTTCTCAGTTTTGAAGTCTTCAGAGCCCGCAGATGATGACCACCCTTTCGGACATGGAAAATATGAAGATTTAGCGGGCTTTATTGAAGCATTGTTAATAATTATCACAGCGCTCTATATTGTATATATTGCAGCAGAAAAGTTGATTAAACTTGGCATAGAACACCATTTTGAAACAGATTTGGGTATTATAATAATGCTTTTTTCATGTATTTTGAACTTTGGTGTTTCAAAGTATTTATTTCACACTGCAAAAAAGACCGATTCTATTGCCCTGCAAACGGATGCTGAACATTTAAGCATGGATGTTTATTCATCCGCCGCAATACTTTTGGGGCTTTTTGCCGTAAAATTTACAGGTCTTTACATTTTAGACCCTATTTTTGCAATAATTGTTGCAGCAATAATCTTAAGAACAGGTTTAAGTCTGACTAAAAAAGCTGCAAATAATCTTTTGGACGGAGCGCTTCCAACAGCTGACAAAGAAGAAATTAAAACGGTTTTAAATGATTTCAAAGAACGCGGACTTATGGGAGTAAAATCTGTTAAAACATCTAAGTCGGGTTCTAAAAGAGTAATCCAGCTTACAATCTTTCTCCCCTGCAAGATGACATTACTTGACGGACACACACTTTGCGATGAGATTGAAAAAAGCATTGCCGAAAGGTTTGAAAATGTTTCCGTTATAATCCATGCAGAACCCAACTGCATCAGCGGAAACAGAGAAAAATGCGGGCTGTGTAAAGAACCGGCAAATATTAATGCCTTTATCGGCAAAAAATAAATTATATTTGGAATATTTTTGCCGGATTAAAACCCAACCTGCAGATTGTTTCAATTGTTAATTTTGTAACAATGAAATTATATAGTTTAACAATCTTTTTTCCCAAAAACACTTTATAAACATATAGAGTGTTAAAAAAGAGGAAATACAAGAGAGATGACCACAAAAGTAACTATGCAGGCTCAAAATCTGCCAATAGCAGCAAACAGCACTACAAAAACATATCAACCGGAAGAAACTTTAATATTTAACTATTCAAATAATCAGGAGAACGTCGAAAACACGGAAATTCAGACTGACAAAAATACAGAAGAAGACGGCGGGTTTTTCAACGCAATCAAAAATTTCTTTAAGAGTATAGGTGATTTCTTCGGAAAGCTTTTCGGCAAAAAAGATGATAAAAAATCAGAAACCAATGAAGAAGGCGAAACACACAAAGAGGCGGAGCCTGTAAAACCAAACAACAATGAAGAAATTTCGATAGATATTAACGAAAAAATAGAAGACTTTAGCCAGGGAGACCTGGGCGATTGTTGGTTTTTAAGCGCCATTGAAACATTAAGCTGCACCGAAAAAGGGGCGGGAATTATAGAAAATGCAATAGAAAAAAATGATGACAATTCATATTCAGTTACTTTTGAGGGACTTAAAACTTCTTATACCATCACCGAAGACGAACTTACGGAAGCGAAAAAAGAAGGCAGAGTGGCAAAAGGAGATGATGATGTCGTTTTATTGGAATTAGCAGCTGACAAAGCCTTAAAAGATGTTAAAACAAACCCTGATAAATTTTCAGACAACGATTATGCAATGTATATCTCATTTTTATCTGCCGACCCTAAAGATAATAAAAGCTTTGGCTATGTAAGCGCAGGCGCCAATATGGATGTTGCGGCAGCAATGTTTGGTTTAGACCCTTTGAATAATTCCGGTCAAATCAATGTTGCTTTGGATGGCAGCGATTTCGCAACTTCAGACAAAATAGATGAAATAAAAAATTTAGATTTAGATAATATGATGACAGAAATTGTTTTTAACACAGATTTTTTAGAACCAATTAAAGGAGCCGACGGAAGCAACATTGCAACTACGGGCATGCACTCATATTCAATAAAATCCATTGAAGATAATATAATAACAGTGACAAATCCCTGGAATACAGCATACGAAGCAAAGTATAATCTGGATGATATTGCAGATGAAATCTTACAAGTAAACTACTGCTCTTTAGACTAAATAAAGGCTTTGCAATTTAATCTTACCCCTCAACCCTGCCTTTTAACTGTCCGCAGGCAGCATCAATATCCGCACCGCGCTCAAGGCGGACAGTCACCTTTTTACCGGAAGCTTCCAAAATATATTTAAACTTCATAATATCCTTTTTATCGGGCTTTTTAAAGGAAACTCCGCTGTCATTTTTTATCTCAACAGGATTATAGGGAATTAAATTTACATTGCATTTTAAATCTTTCATAAAATGTGCAAGTTCTGCAGCACATTCTTTGGTATCGTTCAATTTGCCTATTAGAACATATTCAAGAGTCACGCGTTTGCCCGTTTTTTCACTATAGCGCTGCAATGCTTTTTTAAGCTCCAAGATATTGTATCTTTTTTCAACAGGCATAATCTGTGCCCGAAGTTCACTATTTGGTGCATGCAAAGATATTGCAAGAGTCGGGACGAGCTCTTCATTTGAAATATCATAAATTTTTGGTACAATTCCGCAGGTAGAAACCGTAATGCGCCTTATTCCTATCGTAAGACAGGTATTTATGAGCCCGATTGCCTTCATCATATTTTCATAATTGTTAAAAGGCTCACCCTGCCCCATAAATACAACGTTTGTAACCTTGAGCCCGGTGTCTCTTTGAATGGTTAAAATCTGTTCTAAAATTTCATAAGGTTCAAGATTTCTTATAATTCCACGCTGTCCCGTGGCGCAGAATTTACAGCCCATAGCACAACCGATTTGAGAGCTCACGCAGGCGGTTAAATTTGCACGGTTGTCAAACCTCATAAGAACACATTCTGCTGTGTTCCCATCCTTATATTCAAGCAAATATTTAAGCGTACCATCAGTACTTATCTGCTTTGTCTTAATTTTAACATCCGTAATAATTGCAATTTCTTTTAATTTTTCGCGCAAATCTTTTTTGATATCGGACATTTCATCAAACGTTTTGGCATTTTTTACATAAAGCCAGGAAAAAACCTGCCCTGCCCTGAATTTTTTTTCGCCAAGGGTTTCCATTAAATCTTCAAGAGCATTTTTATCAAGCCCGGAAAGTCTTATTTTTTCGTTCTTTTGTTCCGTCAGTTCCATATTTTTGCTTTGCGCTTCCATAATGAAAAATTTTAACATAAAATAAAGTAAAGATTTTAAGGATTTTAAATGGAAAAGATAAATATCATAGGCGGAGGATTAGCGGGCTCTGAGGCAGCAATATACCTTGCCCAAAAGGGATACGATATAAATTTGTATGAAATGCGCCCTAAAAAACAAACAGGCGCGCATACAAGCGGAGATTTTGCGGAATTTGTCTGCTCAAACAGCCTTGGCTCTGTTGCCCGAACTTCAGCATCAGGACTTTTAAAAAAAGAGATTGAAATTTTAGGCTCTACCCTGATACAAAAAGCCAAAGAATATTCCGTCCCGTCCGGAAATTCGCTCTCGGTTGACCGGTTTGGCTTTAGCGGTGCAATATCAGATATCATCAGAAATCATAAAGATATAAATATAATAAATGAAGAAATAAGCGAAATTCCAAAAGAAGGAATTACACTTATTGCATCGGGTCCCCTGACTTCAAGGTCCCTTTGCAAGCACCTGCAGGAAACCTTTGGCGAAAAACATTTCAGCTTCTTTGATGCAATAGCACCGATTGTTAAAAAAGAGAGCATAAATTTTGATAAAGCATTTTATGGCGCCCGCTGGGATAAGGGAGATGCTGATTTTATTAACTGCCCCTTTACAAAAGAGGAATATGAAAACTTTTACAACATTTTAATAAATGCTGAAAAAATTGAACTTAAAGAATTTGAAAAAGAAGCTGCAGCAGCTGCGAATTTTTTTGAAGGCTGTATGCCCATAGAGCAAATGGCAAAAAGAGGAGTTGACACCTTAAGGTTTGGACCAATGAAACCCGTGGGACTTTTTGACAGACGCCTTTTTAAGACACCCGAAGATGAAGCAAAATTTAAAAAACAGCAGTTTTATGCGGTTACCCAGCTGCGCCAGGATGACAAGGAAGCAGATTTATATAATTTAGTCGGTTTTCAGACAAATTTAAAATGGGGCGAACAAAAACGCCTTATTCATTCTATTCCGGGGCTTGAAAATGCTGAAATTACAAGATACGGTGTTATGCACGCGAATACTTTTATAAACAGCCCGAAAATCTTAAATAAGCACCTGCAGACAATTTTAAACCCAAATCTTTTCTTTGCAGGACAGATAACAGGAGTGGAAGGATATACAGAAAGTATAGCAACAGGACTTTTTGCTGCAATTAACATTTCAAGATATCTTGAAAACAAGCCTTTAATTCAGCTTGAGCCGGCATCGATGCTTGGCGCGCTTATTGATTATATAACATTTGACGGACACAAAAACTTTCAGCCAGTAAATTCAAACTGGGGAATAATCAAAGAAATGGAAATGCCCCGGCATATACGAAAAAATAAGGAAGAAAAGAATACTTTGTATTCAAATCGTGCAATTGAATATATTCAGAATTTGAAAAATGTGCTATAACATATTTGTTAATATTTGTTAAACGGAGTACATTTTATGGAAATTTATGCAAAACTGCCGCACGAAACCGAGGCAGATGTCATTGTTACAGGCTTTTTTGAAGATGATAAAACCCTGAATGACACACAAAAAAGTCTGGATGAAAAGTTTGATAATGCAATTTCAAAAAATATTCTTGAAATTGAAAATTTTAAGGGAAAATACCTTGAAACATTTATTCTTCCTGTTCAAAACGTGAAAATTTTAGCCGTAGGACTTGGTAAAAAAGAAGAATTTAATGTTAATAAAGTAAGAGAAATTGCAGCAAAAACAATTAAACAGGCTGAAAAATCAAGTAAGAAAAAGACCGTTGCATTTAATATTCAAAACAACGGAAATATGTGCTGCTGCAAAATTGCCCACAACATAGCATTGGGCACAATTATGGGCGAATATGATTTTGATAAATATAAAACCAAGAAAAACGAAGAAACAATCAAAAAAGTAGAAATTCTTCACTGCAAGCCGGAAAAAATGACCCCGGCGATTGAAAAGGCAATGATAACCGGCGAAGCTATGAATTTCACAAAAGATTTAATTTTTGAACCGGCAGAATATGCCACCCCATCTAAAATTGCAGAAATTGCAACAGAATTAGCCAATGAAAACGGACTTGAAATCAAGGTTTTTGGCAAAGAAGAACTTAAAGCTATGAATTTCAATGCATTCCTTGCTGTCGGGCAGGGAAGCGTACAGGAACCCAAATTTATCCACGTAAAATATATACCTGAAAACCCCGAAAAGAAGATTGCAATTATAGGAAAAGGCATTACCTTTGATTCAGGAGGACTGGATATTAAGCCCCCGGCATCAATGCTTACAATGAAAACAGATATGTCAGGCTGTGCTTGCGTTCTAGGGGTTATGAAGGCAATTTCAAAACTAAAACCAAACGTTGAAGTACATATGCTCTCTGCACTTTGTGAAAATATGCCGTCAGGAAGCAGCTACAAAGTGGGCGATGTGTTGATTGCAAAAAACGGAAAAACCATAGAAGTAGACAATACCGATGCTGAGGGAAGATTAACCCTGGCTGACGCCCTTGCATATGCTGATGAATTAAATGTTGATGAAGTAATAGATGTTGCAACCCTCACAGGTGCTGTAATTGTAGCGCTTGGAAACACGATAACAGGCGTTATGGGACATGATGATGAATTTATCAATGAAATCATCGAGGATGGCAAGGAGGCAGGAGAAATGCTTTGGCAGATGCCAATTTTAGATGATATGCAGGATAATTTAAAATCAGACATTGCAGATATGAGAAACACCGGTTCAAGATATGCCGGCACAAGCACTGCGGCAAGATTTCTTCAAAACTTTACAAAAGCTAAAAAATGGGCTCATCTTGACATTGCAGGCACAGCGTTTTTAGACAAACCCTACAAGGAGCTTGGCAAAGGTGCTACTGCTGCAATGGTTCGCACATTAATTCAACATATTACAAAATAAATTTGCGAAAATATATAACCCGTCCCGGGCTAACAAACACCGGGCGGGTTTTTCAATCTTTAAAAATAACACCTGTTTAAATCAATGTCGCACATTAAAATTATTCTAAAATTCTCTTTACAATTTCCCTGCAATGCACTTCGGTTGTATTTATAATTTCTATCTCTGCATTTTTTATTATATTTGGCAATTCAGTACACCCCAGAACAACCGCTTTGGCACCATTTTCTTTGCAACTGTTAATAATATCCAAAAGTTTTAAGCGTGAACTTTCATTAACTATACCAACACAAAGTTCATTGTAAATAATGTCATTTACAATGCCTTGCTGCGTTTCATCCGGAATAATAACATTTATGCCAAATTCATTTTTTAGTTTATCTTTATAGAAGGGTTTGGTCATTGTATATCTTGTGCCAAGCAAAGCTACAGTGTCTATATTTTTTTCTTTAATATAATTTGCAGCAGCCTCGGCAATATGTATCAAAGGAATTGATATATTGTCCTGCACTTCATCTGCCATAAGGTGCATTGTATTAGTTGCAATTGCTATATAGTCCGCACCGGCTTTTTGCAGCTTTTGTGCGGAATTAATTAAAACTTCGGTTAATAATTCCCAATTTTCAGCAGCCTGATTTTTTTCTATTTCATCAAAATCATAACTTTCTATAAGCATTTTAGCACTATGCAGCCCTGAGAGCTGCTTGTTTATCATTTCGTTTATTATCCTGTAATATTCAATGGTCGATTCATAGCTCATACCGCCGATTAATCCGATAGTTTTCATATCTTTTCCTTATACTTCAGGTTTATTTACAACAATTTGCGGAAAAGGAATTTCAATTCCCTCTTTGTCAAATCTTTCTTTAATCATAAGGTTGAATTTTCTTTTAACTTCCCACTGAAATTGCGGATAGGTTTTTATTCTGCATTTTACAAGAATAGAGCTTTCATCAAAACTATCGAGCCCGAGAATTTCAATATTATCTAAAATCTTTTCCCTGAATTCTGAATCATTTTTAAGTTCATCCCCGGTTTCTTTTAAAACCTGCATAACATATGGTATGTTTTCCTTATAGGCAACAGATATATCCAAAACAGCAAATGAAAAATCTCTTGTTTGGTTTGTAATAATGTCTATAAGCCCGTTTCTAATATAGTGTACACACCCTTCATAAGAGCGAAGTACAACCATAGTAAGGGTTACACGCTCTACAGTTCCTGCAACACCCTGTACTTTTACCACATCCCCTACACGAATCTGTCCGGTCAATAGAATATTTAAGCCCGCAATTACATCCTGCACAAAACGCTGCGCACCAAAACCCACGGCAACACCCAAAACCCCTGCTGTAGCTAAAATCGGTTTCATATCAATACCCAAATCCTGCAGGATGTTTGTACCGAAAAACAATATTAAAACAGTGTCTGCAACAGACATTGAAACCAAACGAAGGGTATTATATTGCTTTTTTGTCTCTAAATCTTTCAATTTCAATATTATCTTAACAAATACCCTGCTTATAAGTTTATTTACAACATTTAAGGCAAGAGCAAATAAAATAAGCTCAACTATTATTTTACAAAGCAGCATTATATCTACCTTGCCTAAAAGATTCGTCATAAAACCGTTAAAACTTTCCATTTTATCCTCCGTTTATTAACCCCGTCATTATATCACAATAAAATTAATCCTTTGGATGGAGAAAAATTTAAATCAAGCGATTAATCTTTTTTAAAACAAAAACAGATAAACTTTTATTTAAAAGAGGAGTTTATGACAAGAGAAGTTACAAAAAGGATTTCAATTTTTCATACAGAAGCTCAAAACCTTATGAAACAAAAGCAATACAGAGATGCTGTAGTTTTGTATTTAAATTCGCTTCTGATGGATAAAGAGAACACTGAAACATTCATAAATATTTCAAAAGCATATAAAAGATTAAAAGAATACAACAAAGCTGTAAAATATTTAAACCATGCAAAAAAAATTAACGAAGATAAATTTGAAATACATTATGAACTTGGAATAAACCATCTTTTAAACGCAGAACCATACAAGGCGGTTTTTTGTTTTCAAAAGGCAATAAAACTAAACCCTAAAAATATAAATGCACAAATTCAGCTCGCAATTTCCCATGAACTTTTAGATGAACCTGAAATTTCTTTGATGATTTACGAAAAAATACTTGAAGAAAGACCGAATTTTATTCTGTGTCACAATCACAAGGCAGGGCTTTATATGCAGCTTGGCGAATTTGAAGAAGCGGCAAAAGTATTTAAACAAATTTTAAAAATTAAGCCAAACTATTTCAGGGCAAACCTCGGGCTTGGCATTTGCTTTGATAAGCTTGAAAGACGTCATTTTGCGGTAAGATATTATAAAAAATATATAGTTGAAAAACCGGATTCGGACACAACAAAAGCGCTCGTTGGCAGAATTGTGGAAATTTATTCCAAAAAATCAACCGAACCAAAAAGACTAAAAGTGGTAAGCTAAGCGTTTACCCCGGAAAAAGAGTCTCCTGTTTGTTTTTGATTCCGGTTATATGAACCAAGAAAACTTTGGAATACCATTCTCTGGTTTGTATTTAAACTGCTCAAACTGCTTTTTGTATTAACATATGGAATTGGTGTATTTGGATTTTCATACTGGCTCTTTAATCCGCTGCCATCTTTACTGAAATATTTGTTCTTTGTCATCTTTTCGTTTAATTTTGGCAGCCCGAAACCAAGAAACGCAATAACTGCAATGAATGCAACCGTTTCAAACTTGCTTCCTATGCCTTTTGCAAATTGGGAAACAGGGTTTGTTTCTGCATCTTTTAATACATTTGAAATTTCTGCAAATGCAGAATTTGAAGCATCTTTAGCCTGAATTGCTGCAATAATTTCTTTGCCCGGCTTTGTAAAATCAAAATCTTCGCCAAGAAGTTTTTTCGCAGCAAGCGTCAATGCACCGTCAGCTCTTTGTTTAGAGAACAACGAACCGGGCTTGGCACGGTCAAACGTTAATACCTTACCCACATTTCCTTTGTTGTCGTCAACAAAACCAAGCATCCTTGTTAAAGTATCCTTGCCGTCAATATTTGCATAGTTTGCAGTGATATCATCGGCGGAAAACGCAGTTCTGCCCTTCTGCTGGAAGTAACCAAGGGCTTTTTTATACCACGGTGCATTTTCCGGGATATTTGTAAATGTCATAGGCAAGCCTTTTTTCTTTGCCATTAAATCGGAAAGACCTGCTTTAATTGCTTTCATTGCAAAAGAAATGGTTAAAATTGTAGTAACATCGCGTCTTAAAATTTCGCTTCTCTCATCAGCATCACGCGCTTTTAAAAATCTTGGAATCAGGGTACAGGCAAATATAAGAGCTAAAAATGCTCCTCTTCCGGGGTTCATGCCGCGTCCTTCAGTAAATTTGTTTAATTTACTAGCCATTGAACCGTTTGTCTGTGCAGCCTTGCCGAGCTTTGTAAGCCCTGCACCAACAGCATTTGAAATTTTAGGAGCTAAGCTATTTATTCTCATTTACAGCTCCTTTTCTTTGCTTGTTTACTTGTTCATATATTGCATCCGTTTCAGGATTTGTCTTATTTCTTGTATATAATTTTGGAATTATAGACATAAACAATCCGGTCGCAAGAACCATTAATACATTGGTGGCAACTCTTGTACCTATACGTTTATCGCGGAAATTATCAATAAATTTCTCAAGAGCAATTTTGCAGCCTTGTTTCATATTCTTTCTTTGGATTGATACATACTGCTTTGCAAAATCAGTTGAAAAATTCCTCATATCGGTCGCAATATCGCCAATCTGATAGCTTTTTCCGCCGGGAATAATTCTTGCATTTAAGAAATTACCCCATCCTTCTGTACGGGCTTTCTTATCTGCAACAAATTTAGTACTCAGCTGGGACAATATCTCATCTCTGGAATCAACTTCGCGTCCTAAAACCGAAACTTTTTTATTAAACATGCTCATAAAGAAATTTCTCTTCGGCGTATCGGGATGTTCAGCCTTGAGCATCAAATCAACATATTCTTTAATATCTACGCTGCCACCATTCTGGTTATACTGGTCAAATATACCTTTAAATACATCGCTGTAGAATGCTTCTTTTATGGCTACCACTGCCTGCTGGGCTTCCTGTGTGCTCATTGTTTTAAAGTCAACACCCTTGAATTTATTTTCATTCAGATTATTTATGGTGCCCTTCATAATATCGCTAAATACTGCAATATTCTCCACAGGAACACGGTTTGCATCACCGGAGCATCTGCTGGCACCGGCAAGAACCAAAGCAGGAATAACAAACATGCTTGGTCCGGTTGTAAATTCGCGGATTGCAACTTCAACTGCAGCCTTATAGTTGTTTTTGCCTGTAATATCTTTATTTCTGTCCAATGCGGCAAAAGTTCTCGGGAAATTTGTCCCAAGCATATCCTGAACAGTGAATGATGCCGCTAAGCCCCCGCGGGCAATTGCTGCCCAAAAATCAATCATGGCAGTTGTAGGGTCTATACCTTTAAACGAAGGCGATGCAGACAAAGAAGAATTAAATGTACGGGCGTTTTTGGGTGTCGCGTTTAGGGCATCCTGTCTGTTTTGAATAATTGTGTTGTCTACGCTTCTTACCTTCATAAACTTCCCAATGTAAGATAAAAAATAGTCACGAATAATAAAACACGCTTAAATAAATAAAATTGCTAGCAAAAAGTATAAATTTAAACAAAAATTTACAGTTTAAACCCTTGCTTTATTAAAAGCAACCTCCCAAGTCTTTTGTTTTTTATTATTTTCAACTGATTTTTGGCTTGGAGTGTAATTTTAACACTAATTTATATAAAATTCAATTAGCTCCAAAGAATTATCAAATATTTGCACACTATTGTCATTTGATACTATCCCTTCAGGTAAGTTATTTTTAAATAAGCTTGTTTTAAATTATATACAAACATTAAGAAAGACAGACTATTAACAAAGGTAATTTTAAATATGAAAATATCTTTATACACTTTTACGGGCGTATATTTACTTGGAATATGGGCAGTATTTTCAATGCTTACTTTTCTTCTTTTAGGCTAATAATTGTAGTTTTTACACTTTTGAATATCTGATACAATCTGTGCCTTTAATTCTTCAATATTTGAAAATTTTTTTTCTTCCCTTATGGGAAGCCTGAAAAATACCCTTATGTTTTCGCCATATATATCCCGGCCAAAATCCAGAATATGCGCTTCCAAAACAGGCTCTCCCGATGAAGAAACCGTCGGCTTTGCTCCCCAATTCAAAAGCGCTCTGTATTTTATACCATCGTATTCTACTACCCCGAAATAAACCCCGTACGGCGGTCTCACAATGTCAGATGACCAGTTTAAATTTGCAGTCTTAAACCCCAGCTTCCTTGCAAGCCCCATACCTGAAACCACTCTGCCTGAAATACTGAAATCATGCCCAAGAAGAGCATTTGCCTCTTTTATATAAGCTTTTTCAATAAATTTTTTAATATTTGTACTTGAAACAAGAGCATTATTCAGCCTCATTTTTTCTATTTCAATATATTTATACCCCAAATTTTGATGCTGCCATAGAAATTCACTGTTACCGCATTCTGCACCATTTTTCTTTGTACCAAAAGTGTGGTTAAAACCTGTCACAATAAACCTTGGATTGAAATATTTAATCAGAACATCTTTTAAATATTCTTCGGCACTAAAATGTTTAAAGCCTTCAAAATCCAAAACATATGCAAAATCGACCCCTGTATTTTCAATTAAAGAAAGTCTGTCTTCAAGGGTTTGCAGACATATGCTTTTTTGAGGAGTAAAAAATCCTTTCGGGCTTTTTTTAAAAGTTATAACGGCGGATTTTAAACCATTTTCCTTTGCAAGGTTCGATGCAGTTGATAAGATTTTCTTGTGCGCTAAATGAACCCCGTCAAAAAAACCGAGCGCCAAAGATAAATTTTTATTTGGCATACATTCTAAATTATTAATATCAGCTATGTTAAATATTTCCATAATCTAGCTTTGCTTTGGCTGGGGTTTACTTGCTTTTGTCTTTTTCTGGGCTTTGTTTTTGCCTTTATTCAATGAATTTAAATCATTCTTTTGCTGCAGTCTGCGTACAGAAAGCACATCCGGAATTGTCTGGATATTAAGTATTACTTTTTTAAGTGTTTCAATATCAGATAATTCAACACCTATATCCATAATGCCGAATTTTTTACTTTTAGAATACGTATTAGCATAGGAAATATTTGTGTTTGTATCAGCAATTTTGATTAAAATATCTTTTAAGATACCTACTCTGTCCTGTGTTTCAATTCGAAGATGAGCAACATAAATCCCTTGCGAAACATTGTCTGCCCATTTGATATCCATCATACGCTCGGGAATAATGTCAAAGAGGCATTTACAATCAAGTCTGTGAACAGTAACCCCTTTTGTCTTGGTTACAACACCCACAATGGGTTCACCCGGAATTGGCGAACAGCATTTCGCAAGACTCCAGAGCATGCCCTCTAAACCGATAATATCGTTTTTCTTTGTGCTTTTTTTACTTCTGTATGATTCTTTTTCTTCAATATTTTCTAAAACTTTAACTTCGGGTTTTTTGAGTTTATTTAAAACTTTATGAATTGTGGTTTCACCATAACCGAGAGCCGCAAATAAATCATCCGCGCTTTTGTAATTCATCTCTTTTGCACAGCGTTCAATTTCGCCGGTTTTTAAATATTCATCAAACACGGCTTTGGTGAGGTTCACTTCCAGAGCGGATTTTCCAATTTCGATATTATCTTCTCTTTTATACTTTTTAAACCAAAGGCGTATCTTTGAAACTGCGCTTTTTGTCACAACAAAATTCAGCCAGTCAATCTTTGGCATGAATTGCTTTGAAGTTAAAATCTCAACAATATCCCCGTTTTTCAATTTTGTATCAAGAGGAACAATTCTGCCGTTTATAAGGGCGCCTACCGTTCTGTGCCCGACCTCTGTATGAATTCTGTATGCAAAATCAACAGGAGTGGAGTTTGCAGGCAAATCAACAACATCTCCTGCAGGTGTAAATGCAAAAACCTGGTCTGAAAATAAATCGAGTTTTACGCTTTCCACAAATTCTTTTGCATCGGTTGTGTCTTTATCGATTTCAACAAGTTTTCTCATCCAGTTAAATTGGATATCATTTTTATCCTGCGCCTTTACAGAACCGGACTCCTTATATCTCCAGTGCGCAGCAACACCATATTCTGCCACCTCATGCATTTCTTTTGTTCTTATCTGGATTTCAAAAGGCTTGTTCTTTGAGCCTATAACAGATGTGTGCAAAGAACGGTAAAGATTGCCTTTTGGCATTGCAATATAGTCTTTAAAACGTCCGGGAATTGGTTTAAACTGGGCATGAATTATACCCAGAACGTTATAGCATGTTCTTACATCATCCACAATGACGCGAATGGCCGTAATATCATATAAATCATCAAAAGAAACATTCTGGCGGCGCATTTTATTATATATACTGTAATAATGTTTTGCCCTGCCATATATTGTTGCGTGGATACCATTTTCTTTCAGACTGTTTGAAATAGTTTCTATTAAAGAAGAAACAACCATGTCTCTGTCATGCTTTGTCTGCGCCACAAGTTTTGCAATTTCATAATACTTTTCGGGATTTATATAGCGAAGAGATAAATCTTCAAGTTCCGCTTTCATTTTCCCGATACCCAAACGGTTTGCCAAAGGAGCAAAGATATCAAGGGTTTCCTGCGCTATACGCTTTTGTTTATTTGCTGCCATATAATTTAGCGTGCGCATATTATGGAGTCTGTCTGCAAGCTTCAAGAAAATAATTCTTACGTCTTCCGCCATTGCAATAAACATTCTGCGGAAATTTTCAGCCTGTCTTTCTTCTTTTGACTTAAACTGAAATTTTCCAAGCTTTGTAACACCATTTACAAGCTTTAAAACATCTGCCCCGAAATGATTTTCAATTTCTTCAGGCTTTGTATCTGTATCTTCCAAAATATCATGCAAAAATGCCGCAATTATTGTATTTGTATCCAGCCTTAATTCAACAAGAATTTTTGCTACTTCAATGGGGTGAATAATATATGGTTCTTCTGAAATCCTATACTGCCCTTCATGTAAGCGGGAAGCAAAAAGATAAGCATGCTCTATTTTCTCTATATCCTCTATTTCCCTCTTTTGGGAAACAAGCATCTCTTTTAGTTCATTAAAAAGCATTAAATACGACATAAGATGATTTTACATCTTTTTTACGATATTTCAATCTGTTGTTTATATTAGAATATAAAAATGTCTGATAAAAAACCTGAAACCATAGAAAGTTTAGAAGATTTAACCGGGGAAATCCAAAAAAGCCCCGAAGGATTTAAACTAAAAATAAGAGTTTCGGCAAATTCAAAGAAAAACAGTTTCGAATTTTTAGATGATGACCCAGCCGGAAATATTATTAAAATAAAAATTAACAAGCCCGCTGTGGATGGAAAAGCCAACAAGGCAATAATAGAATACCTTTCGGAGCTTCTAAACACTCCAAAAAGTAACATATCTATTTTAAACGGAGAAAAATCATCCCAAAAATGCTTGCTAATTAAGCCTAAAAACAATATAATCAGATAGAATTATAATTTTTTGTAAACAAATAATACAATTTCGTAAAAAAAGTTAAAAAAAATGTCAATATTTTATGAGTTTTGTACTTTGAATATACAAGAAGTTATAAAAAGTGTGAAAACCAATTTCCATTTAAGAAGGTTGAAAGTCAAGTGAATTTCGATAAGGCAGAAAATAAAGCTGCAAAAGGGAAACAAAGTAGCGGAAAGGAAAATAAAGGCGAAGTTAAAATTAACTCCGTATTTTCCAACCCCATAAATACAAAAGCGGTTTCGCATTCTGCAAGCTCCAGTGCAAACAGGCTTTATGGCGGCTATTCAAATCAAAATTTCTCGAAATTAAACATAAATTATGCTGAAATTTTAAAGCTTATAAATGAAGCTCTTGCAAACAAAGATGAACTGGGGCAGTTATTTTATTCAATTCATAACGTTTTATCCACAAGGATGCAGATAAACTGTTCCGCCTTGGGACTTATAAACAAACAATCAAAATGCGTAAATATTAAACTTATTGATAAAATCGGTTCAACATATTCAAGCAAAATTATGCTTGCGGATACCGAAAATCCTGTTGCAAAATGCATCAAAACAAGAAAGATGCAAAGAACGCAGGATATTAGCTTCTTAAGCGCCTCATATCTGAATAATTCCGCTATGCTTATATTTCCGCTTGTAGCGCTGGATGAATGTCTTGGTGTATTTGCTGTCGGTGATTTCAGGGCAGATATGTATACAGATTTGTATCAATTTATAGGAAATACCATAGGGCTTTTTGCACAGAATATCAACCTGCTTGAAATGGTTGAAAAGAATTCAGATACAGATACCCTTACAGGGCTTGCAAACCACAAACACCTGCAGGAAGAGCTGGCAAAACAAATTCACCTTGCAGAGCAGTCTAATTCGCAGCTTTCAATCTGTATTTTCGATATATCAAATATTTCACAAATTAACAGAGAATTAGGACATGCCAAGGGTGATGAAATCATTAAAACCGTTGCCCACAAGATTAAACAAAATATCAGAAACACAGACTTTGCAGGAAGATACGGCGGAGATGAGATTGCAGTATTGATGCCAAATACACCTCTTGAAGAGGCAAAATACATTGCAGAATATCTATCCTACACCCTATCCTGCGTTATTGTGGATGCAGTCGGACCAATTAAAGTCAGCGCCGGCATTGCAGCTTATCCTCTGGCATCTAAAAATCAGGAAAAGCTTCTTGTTCTTGCAGAACAAGCTATGTATATTTCAAAGAGCAAATCTTACGAATCAGGCAACTGCATAATCGTTACAAGCGAAGACTATAATTTCTGGGACGATGAAGCACTCAAATGTTTTGCCGAAGTATTAACCAAAAAACATGCAGAAATCGGCGTAGATTTTGAAGAAGAATTAATCAGCAAATTCCACAATGAAAAAATTATTTCAAATAAACACCTTTTAGATGTTGTAACATCCCTTGCAAGCACAATTGATGCAAAAGACCCATATACAAAAGGTCATTCAACATTTGTTTCAAGATACTCTGAAGCCCTTGCAAGATCTATGAGACTTCCTGAAGCCGAAGTAGAAAGAATTAAACTCGGCGCACTTCTTCATGATATTGGGAAAATAGGCATTCCTGAAAACGTACTTAAAAAGCCAAGCATGCTGAACGATGAAGAGTGGGAAATTATGAAACAACACCCCGTAATTGGTGCAGAAAAAGTACTTGCACCAAATGAATCTTTGAGGGATTTAATTCCTATGGTTAAATTCCACCATGAGCATTACGATGGCTCCGGATATCCTTTTGGCTTAAAAGGTGATGAAATTCCTCTTTCCGCAAGAATTGTTTCAATTGCAGATGCTTACCACGCCCTTGTTTCAGACAGACCCTACAGAAAAGGTCTTGGCGTTGAAAAAGCTTGTGAAATCCTGAAACTCGGCGCAGGAGTGCAGTGGGATAAAGAGCTTGTAAGACAGTTTATCGTTATCGCCCCAAGCCTCTCTACTGAGGTTTAAAATCTACTTTTAAAATATAAGAACCAAGTTCTCTTTTTTCAAAGAGGATTTTTGCACTGCTCTTATCCTTTGCAAGCTTTAATGCTTTGTCAATATATTCTTTATCCTGATCCCAATATGTAAAATAGAGCCATATATTGCCGTCTGTTATATTTTTAAAGCCTCTGTCAAGCATAAGGGAAAGCTCACCATGGCGCACATTTTCTATATTAAACCGTCTTTGATAATAAATACAGGTAGATTCAGACAGACTGTTGTAAACAATAAAATCATTTGATGAAATTTTATCTTTAATTATATCCATCATTTCTCTTGATATACCGCGATTAAATACCGTTGGATTAAAAAATTCAGATATGTATGAAATATTATATGTTCTAAAACAAAATATAAACGCCAAAACCAAAACGGCAGTATAAATTGCACTCTTAAAATCCTTTACACTGCATGTATCAAGCGGCTTTATTGCAAGCAATATCAAAAACGGAACAAGATATAAACCAAGCCTGTGATATATGGGATACATATATAAAACAGCTGCAAGAAAAGCTGCAAGTAAAATCAGCAGCATAATACCGCCTACTTTTTTCTTGTCTTTGTAAGTTAAAAAAGCACCGAAAGTAATAAACATAATTAACAAAATATAATTTTTGCAGGAGAAGAAAGTAAAGTTTAAAAGATTCAGAACAAAAGTTTTTATGCTGTCAAGCTTTGGCACAATATACCCGACATCCCAAAGATATGAGCAAAAGATAAGCATTTCCTCTTTGCTTGGAATAAGATAGAAAAGATAATATGGCAAAGCCAAAAGACAAAACGGCACCAAAATATAAAATACCTGCCTTAAAGACTCTTTTTTATTTCTATATATCAAATAAAGAATATATGCACCCAAAATAAGCGGGGTTGGCATTGAAACCAGAAAGAATACAAAAAATAATAAACCCGTAAATACACATTTTTTGTATGTAATATTTTTTACATCAATACTTGAAAAATAAAGAACGCTCAATATTGCAACCAGCATCTCCAAAGAATACTGTTTAAACTCCTGAGAGTAATATACAATTTCAAAATTTATAGCAAATAATAAGTTTGCAGCAAGAATAGACCATTTTTTATTCAATATCCGCTTTGACAAAAAATAAAAGGCAAATATTGAAAGTATCCCAAAAAGCAGGGGTAACGTTCTAAATACAAGCTCCTTTATGCCAAACAGATTTATCATAACCTTGCTTAGAACACTAAAAAGATAGGGCGCACATTGAATATAATCCAAAGGTTTTAACAGTTCTAAAAAGCCTCTGTCAGTTATATTTAAAGCGAGCGCAGCCTCATCGCACCAAAATGACCTGTTATATAAAAAGGTTTTAATTCGAAGAAAAACTCCAAACAAAAATATTAAAACCAAAGATGTATTGAAAAATTTACCCAAAATAGCTTTTTTTTGCATTTATTTGCCCTTTTTTAAATTTTAACTTTCAAAAAATAAGAGTGGTCATTCAGGTGCTCTTCTTCTATATGTTTTGTTTTTGCCCAATCCCTTACAAAAGGAATCACCGTTTTTTTATGATAGTCATAAGGATAATAAAACCAGTAAGTATGTCCTTTTGGAAGCTGATTTAAAAGCCCTGTATAAAATTCCTTACCGTAATCGGCAAGATTTATCTGTATAAACCTTGCCGTACTAAAGTTTTGGCGCATTGAATTGTATTTATATATAGAATCAGATGCATCATTATAAACAACTATATCATCCGCTTTATAGTTTGCTTTTAAAATCTGCATAAATTTAGTGCCATCCCCTTTCTTTCTTAAAATTTGAGGATAAAAATCTTTATAATAGGAATAAGAAAAACAGCCGTTTGCAAAAAGAATGAAAAATATTACAGCAAATGCGCTTTTAAATTTATGTTTAAACGCAACACAATCCAGGGGTTTTACAATCAAAACAAGCAAAAACGGCAAAAGGTAGAGGGCAACCCTTTCTTTTATCGGATATATATGCAAACAGGAAGCAACAATTGCACACAATAAAACAAAACACAAAAGCATAGAATCCTTGGAAGATTTTGCATTTCTAATATTTAAAGCCAGACCGGCTATTAAAAGAACTGCAGTAAAAAGTGTGAAATTCTCCTGGTTGAAAAAATATACAAGATTTATTTTTATTATATGCACAATGTTTGCCAAATTTAAGGTCAAAAACCCGTCATACCAAAGGCTGCCGTAGATGTTCATCATCTCGTACTGTGAAGGATACAAAACAAAAATATAGTAAACAGGAAGTAAAATAATAAAAGGCAGCAAAAATATAAAAATCTTAATTACCTTTTGTTTGTTTAAATTTTTAAAATCAGAAAAATTACAAAGCACAAATGCACCGGTAATAAATATTACAGGGAGTGAAAATAAAAACCCTGTAAAAGACAAGATACCGTATAAAAATATCTTCCTGACGCCTGTTTTGTCTAAATCAAGCGCAGAAAAACATAAAAATGCCATCAATGCCATAAATACATCAAAAGAATACTGTTTAAACTCCACTCCGTAATATACAAGACGAAAATTAACGGCAAAAAATAAAAGAGCAATTAATAAAGATTTTTTTTTAGACAATATTTTTTTTGAAAAAATATAAAACAAAGGCAGAGAACATATAGATGCAAAGAATGGAATAAACCTTAAAGACGCCTCATTTACACCAAAAATATTTGTCAAAATCTTTGTTGCCATCATAAAGAAAGGAGGCGCGGACTGGACATGCTCCAAGGGTGCAAAAAATCCAAAAATACCTCTGTGCATAATGCTCAATGCCAAAGAACATTCATCAAGCCACATTGAATATCCGGCTAAATATGCTTTTGCTCTCAGAAATATTCCAATGCAAAAAATGAGAGTTAAAACGACCGTATATAATGATACCTGTATTTTTAAACAATTCTTAAGCTTTAGCATAATCAATGTTTTCCGAATGCTAATTTTCGGGTAAATAGTAATAATCAAGCTTTGAATTTATATCAAGCCTTTTTGCACCGCGCTTAAAGATTTTAGATTTAAAGATATTCAAACGGGCAAAGAAATATTTAATACTAACCCCTAAAACCCCAAAACCGTATTTTGTAGAGCGTTTGAAATTAATAGAGCTTGCTTCCGGGAAATACTTTGTAGGACATGAAATTTCGCCTATGTTGTAACCGTAGAAATATATAAGCGCAAGCATTTCATTATCAAAAATAAAATCGTCATCGCATTCCGCAAGAGGCAGATTTTCTAAAATTTCCCTGCTGAAGGCGCGAAAGCCTGTGTGGTATTCTGAAAGCTTCTGCCCCATAAAGAAGTTTTGAAAAAACGTCAAAAACTTATTTGCAACAAATTTATAAAGCGGCATTCCGCCTTTAAGAGCACCGTTATTCAACATTCTGGATGCTATCACGGCGTCATATTCGTTAAATGCTATCATAGATGCCATAGCAGGAATGAGCTTTGGCGTATACTGATAATCAGGATGAAGCATAATGACAATATCTGCATCTTCCTTTAAAGCTGCTGTATAGCAGGATTTTTGGTTTGCGCCGTATCCTTTGTTTTCAGGATGCACAATCGTCGTTATATTAAGCCTTTTTGATACATCTTTTGTATTATCGTTTGAATTATCATCTACAAGAATTACTTTGTCTACAAAATCTTTATAAATTTCATTATAGGTAATTTCAAGAGTCTTTTCCGCATTGTATGCGGGCATTATTACAACAATTTTCTTTCCGTTTATCATAGAAAGAATAATACATCAAGAAATAAAAGCTTTGCAAATATGTAAATAAAAATATATAATTATTTTTATGGAAGAAAATACTGAAAGCGCTATTTATTATATTAAAAAATCTTTCGAGCTTAAAAACCTGAAGCTTTATAAAGAAGCAATAGAAATGCTTTACAAAGCCCTTTCGTGTGAAGATTTGCCATTTGGGAAACACAATGAAATAATTGCCCAGATTGGTGACCTTTATATGCTTTTAAAAAACTACGAAAGAGCAATAGAACAATATGAAAAGGTTTTAGATAATGACCCCGCGCATATACACAGCATGCACCAGCTTTGCGAAATTTATTTCATTTTGCAAAATTATTCAAAGGCGCTTGAAATTGCACAAAACCTCTGCAAAAAATCGCAAAATGTTGAAAACTACGTAAATTATTTTAGAATATTATTCAAACTTCATCTTTTTGATGAAATAAAAGAACTCTATAAGGGGCTCAATGAAGAAACAGCAAAAAATGATGAAATCATGTATGTGGTTTCAAAAACAGAGCCTGAAAACAAGTTTGAGCTTTTGGAAAAAATAATCCGGATAAACCCAAATAATCTTCAGGCAAAACTGGATTTAGGCATTTTGTGTTACGAAAAAGAAGATTTTGAATATGCTAAAACCCTTTTTGATGAAACCGCAGCTGCACAAAACAATCCGAAAGCATATTATTATCTTGGACTCATATACAACAGCCAAAATGAACACACAAGAGCTATAGATAATTTCTTAAAAGCAATAAAATATGACAAATCAAAGGTAAATAATTATTACTTTGAACTTGCAAAAGCGTACTGTGACATAAACTGGCTAAATGAAGCCCAAATTGCACTTCTAAGGTCATTAAGCATATTATCTGACGCAACTCCATATGCTGACACTGTTGATGAACATTATTTCCTTTTAGCCTGGATTTATTCAAAGAAAAATGACACAAAAAATGCCATTTTAAACCTAAACCTGATTGAGCCAAATTCCCATATATGGGGTAGGGCACAGGTATTGGCAAATACACTTAAAGCCAAAGAAGGGGATATTATTGAAGCCAAGGGAAATTTAGAAAAGCTTTATGAAACCAATAAAGATAATTCTATGATATACTCTGCCCTTGGGGAAATTTACAAGGAATTGAAACTGTATAAAAAAGCAATTGAAATTTACAAAGAAGGACTGAAAAATTTTCCGTCGTCATTTAGTTTTTTAGCGGAAATCGTGGATATTTTCATAGATGATAAAAATTATGATGAAGCACTAAAATATGCAGATGACTTTATAAAAATTTACCCAAACTGCCCGAGTGCACATAATTCTCTTGCAAGAATTTACTACAGACAAAAAGAATACAAAAAAGCGCTTGATGAGCTTTTAAAACTTGTAAAGCTCGATAAAAACAATGCAGAAGCTTTTTATTTTATGGGGCTTATTTTAAATGATACTGCAAACCCTGAAGATGCCCTGAAAAATCTCACCGTGGCACTAAATCTCAATCCTACAAAAGCAAAATATTACGCACAGGTTTCAAGGTCTTATAATTTAATGGAAAATTACCAGGATGCCATGCTTTTTATAAAGGAAGCTATAGAGCTTGCACCTGAAGAACTTTCATACAAAAAACAGGCTGCAATGCTAGCAGAAGATGCAGGAGACAAAGAGGCATCAAAGTTTTACAAAAACCTTGTCCAGACAAGCGAAAATATTACAAAAATGAGAAGAAAAAATTAATTCCCTTCCCATTTTTAAATTGTTTTATTGTTTTAAATACAACCTATGCCCGTTCATCTTCGTGTCTTGATTTTATAGCAGTTTTAATTGAAGTAACAAAATTAAACGCCATATTATCATCCAATGCTCTGCCATATTGTGAAGAAAAATCGTTTTCCGGTCTTACTTTCCAGTTGAATTCAGGCTTGGTTCCAGGTGTGTTGTAAACCCTTTCATCCCCAAAAAGATCAGTAAAGAAAACCTGAATATTTTTTGCATCAGATTTTAGCATCATTGCATATACACTTTGCATCAAAAACTTAGGGTCGCGAGCCATTTGTTCTTTATATTCTTCATATTTCGGGCTATTTTTATAAAGATAATTCGAAATGTAATCTATCTGGCTTTGAGCAGCTTCATCCCCTTCTTTTGCGCCTTTTACAATTTTCTTTGCCCAGGAGCTCAAGGGTTCATTGTCATGAGAACCTGCCATATACCAATATCCTTTTTGCTTTTCATCTTTAAATGCAGTGGGAAGATAGGGATCATCTTCATATGCTGCATTCATAAACTGTGTAACTTTTATGCCATTTAACCCCATCTTTTCCATTACAAGTTTGGCAGGAGTTGTCACTGCACCTAAATCTTCTGCAATAATTGAGTTTTTCACCTTCTTTTCAATCTCATCCAGCTTAAACTGCGCCTTCGCAGCTCTTTTTGGATTTGTTGTATCAGCTGCAGCATCCTGAAGAGCAGCCAGGCTATCAGGATCAATTATTGCATCCCTTACAGCAGCAAGGAGAATTTTATCTATGTAAAGAGCATATTTATTATACTGTTCTTCTGTAAGATTGTTTGCGACATAATCATTTTCAGACCATTCTCTATGATTGAAAATATTATCTACAATTCTTTCCGCATCAACATTTTCGCGACCAATTATTGAATACTTCTTAAGTTCATCAACATGCGGTGAAGAATAGAGTCTGCCTGAACCATCCTGTGCTTTTGGAGTTTTTCCTTCCGGATAAACCCAAGGGTCTACAAGCCCCAAATAATGGTCAATTCTGAGTACATCATGCTCCTTAAATATTTTTGTAATTGATTTTTTCAAAATTTCCCCTGCTTCGCCAAGGGAACCATCAGGATTAAAGAGCTTTTCGGGGTCTACAACAGGAAAACCCCAGTCCTGTCCGTCTTCTGAGAAATAATCCGGCGGACAGCCAAGGTTCCAGCCTTTCAAGAACAAATTCTGATAAGCCCATACGTCTCTGTCTGAAAAAGCCACCTGTTTATCGGCAATAAGCTTTATACCCTTTGAATTTGCATATTCTTTTGTATCAGCTATTTGTTTTGAATATAAAAATTGTACAAATTTGTAAAAATCAATTTCAGCAGCATATTCCGTCTGGATTTCCCTGATTCTTTCCTTGCCTTCTTTAGTATCTTTCATTGCCATTAGATTTTTATCAAGCTCATCATCCCAAAGAGGCCAGTAGTCCATATTGTGCTTTTTGGAAAGGGCTTCATAAATTGCATCATTTTCAAGCCAGGGATCATTTATGTCAGCATTTTTATACTCTTCGAACTCTCTTTTTAAAGTATTTATTTTATCACCCGTACCTTCAATGAAATTATCATATGCAACCCTAAGAGCATCTTCCTGCGCTTTATAGATGTATGAATAATTTGTTTCGGCTTTGTCGCGTTTGGAATTTTTTGCAACAACCTCTTCAAAAACTTCATCAGGAAGAATGTAAGCCCACTTTCCGGTTGTTAATTGCTCCAAATCAACAAACAAAGGGTTTGAAGAAAACAGAGTGCCAGTATATGGAGAAGAATCGGAACTTTTTGTCTTTCCGCCTGGTCCAAGTTGAATCCCTGTAAATACGCCGGACATAAAATCTATAAGTTTTCTTGCCCCGGTTGAATTCGGGCTTCCATATCCGGTATCGGTTTCAGAGGTAGCAGGAAAGCTTCCGCCATGGATTATGAGCACCATCTCCTCTTTTCCAAGTTCATTAAGACCCTCTTTAATTATTGGTTTATGAACATTGTAAGTTTCAAGCCTTGAGCCAAAAGAGGGAGACATAGGTATATTGAAGACATTTCCCATCATTGGAATATTTGCAAATTCCATGCCTTGGTTATTTGTATTGTAATTATTATTTTGCCTTGCTGCAGATAAGGCTTGCAATGCCGTCCCAGGCATAATTGTGTGGTTTTTGATGCTCGTAATATTCATTTAAAATCCTCATTTCTAATATGCTTTTTGTATAAAACGTGTGAAAAAAATCTTTTGTTAGTTTATTTTGTAAAATTTTAAATTGTTTTGTGTTTTAAAACGTTTGTGTTAGAATTGTGTTGCGGTTTACTAATCCGTATTCTGTAGCTCAGCTGGCTAAGCAAACGTTTAGTTTGCGAATATAAAAATTGTTTGGCTGCAAACACTCTTGACAGATGAGCGTAGGTAATTAAAATTGAATAACTGATGTGTGCGCCTGTAGTTTGGCTGGCTAAGCGAGCATTAAGCTTGCGGATATAAATGTGTTTAAACACTCTATCCAGCCGAATAGGGTAGTTAAAATTTAATATTATGCGCCTGTAGCTCAGCTGGATAGAGTGTTTGGCTACGAACCAAAAGGTCGGGGGTTCGAATCCCTCCAGGCGCGAAACTTAAATTCTTGATTCATTTCAAGAATTTTTTATTTGCGCCAGTTCGGGATACAACCTCAAGGGTTGTCCTCTCGAAAAATGCTCAACGGTTCGCATTTTCCTGCGGCAGAGTCTCCAGGCGCGAAACTTAAAATCCTCTTCCCGGCTGCTTTTTTGGGAGCGGGATTATTTTTCTATTTAGCGGATTTTCATTTATTCTCAGATTATTCCCAGTTTTTTTGAAAACAAATTATCAAGCTTGTTCATCTGAGCTCCGGTTGTGAAACTTAACTCTCTTTTTGAGAGTTTTTTAGTATGAAAGAGATTCCCAACCACAAAACCCTAAAAGTTTTCTTTTCTAATCTCCTGCAAATCTGCTCCCGTCAAGATATTTAATTACTCTTGCAGGATTCCCGACAGCTACCGCGTTATCCGGAATATCTTTCGTTACAACAGAGCAGGCGCCCACAATTGCATTCTCTCCGATTGTTACTCCGGGTAAAATCGTAACATTTGCCCCAATCCATACATTTTTCTTTATGTGAACCGGTTTACAGGTAATAACGGGTCTGTCATAAAAATCGTGGTTATTAGTTAATATTGTACAATTTATTGCAACCAGGGTATCATCTTCAATTGTAAGACCGCCTGATGACATACATTTAAACCCGTTCATCAGCGTTATACTCTTGCCAAGCTTTACCGTATCTCCAAGCAGGGTAAAAACAGGCGGATTTATCGTCGTAGTCTTATCTACACCGTTTGAAAACAGTTCTTCAATTAATTTCCTGTTTTCTGCAGTGCCCGGCATAGTGCTGTTTATTTTAAAACATAGTTCTGCCGCTCTTTTCATTTCCTTTTCACGCGCTTCATCCGGAATTCTTAAATCTATTCTTGTTTCTTCCATTTTTTTACTCCTAAAATATGTTTTAATTAATTTAATTCTTAAATTGCTGCAAAATTTAAAGCTTTCAGTACATCTTCCGCAATCAACCCGGGCTTCAGATGATATCTTTCATATAGTTCCCCTAAAGGAACCCTGTCTGTAAATTCTTTTTTAGCACCAAAATTCAGCACTTTCATTTCAGAATTCCCGTAAAACCTTGAAATCTTTTCACCAAAACCACCGTTCAGAACCCCGTCTTCAAGAGTTATTACAATGTTATGTCCTGACTTTAAATCTTCAAGCATTTCCTTATCTACCCCTGTTAAAAAGCGGGGATTAATAAGGGTAGCGTCAATTCCGGCTTTTTCCTTCAAAGCTATCGCTGTCATCTCGGCAAGTGCATAAAAATTACCGACACCTATTATTGCAACATTTGCGCCCTTCTTTGTCATTTTAAATTTATTTAACATTGAATAATCGGTCATATCCTCGTATCCGGCGGATATAACTTCTCCAAACGGTACGCGAATGGCAACAGGATGTTCATTTTGCAAAAGCGACCATTCAAACATCTTTAGATACTCTTCCTTGCAAACCGGTGAAAGATAAACCAAATTCGGGATATTACACAACAAAGGAATATCAAAAACGCCAAGATGGGTGGCATCAGCCCCTGATATTGCACCCCATTGCACCAAAATGGTCGCAGGAGAATTGTTTAAGCATAAGTCCTGCGAAAGTTGGTCATAAGTTCTTTGAACGAATGAACTTAAAATAGAAAGTATTGGTTTTGCCCCGCTTTTTGCAAGGGCGGATGCATAGGCTACGGCGTGCTCTTCTGCTATACCCACATCGGTATACTGCGCACCCAGGGCATCTCTGAATTCTTTTGTAAAGCCATAAGCTCCGGGTGTTGCAGGAGAAATAGCTATAATTCTTTTGTCTTCTTTTGCCTTCTTTAAAATAAAATCCGTAGTAATTTTATTATAGCTCTCGGCAGTGTTTGTCCCTAAAGCAAAATCATCATCCTTTAAATCTGCCATGCCAGGCATTATATAATGATAAATTTCTTTATGCTCCTCCGCAATCTTTGAACCGCAGCCTTTCAGGGTATGAATATGTACAACAGTTGGCTTATTTGCATCCTTCACTTTTTCAAAGGCATTTATAAGTGCACTCACATCATTACCTTCATCTACATAAAAATATTCAAACCCTAAAGATTTAAAGAAATTAAGCTCGGCTTTGCCCTTTGTATCCCTTAAAAGCTTTAGATTTTTGTACAAACCGCCTGCATTTTCCGCTATAGACATATCATTGTCATTTACAATTATTATAATGTTTGAATTAAGTTCCGCCGCATTGTTCAACCCCTCGTATGCTTCACCGCCTGAAAGCGAACCGTCACCTATGAGCGCAATAACATTTTCTTTTTTGCCTTGTAAATCTCTTGCTTTTGCAACCCCGACAGCAAGACTCACAGAAGTCGATGTATGCCCAACCTTGAATAAATCGCAAGCACTTTCTTCCGGTGCGGTATATCCTGTATAAGCACTATATTTTTCAGGATTCAAGTACCCTTCTTTTCTTCCTGTCAAAATTTTATGAGGATAGCATTGATGGGAAACATCAAAAACAATTTTATCATCAGGACAATTAAAAACATAATGAAGTGCAATTGTTGCTTCAATAATGCCGAGGTTTGAACCAAAGTGCCCTCCTGTTTTATTTACTTTCTTAATTATAATCTTCCTAATCTCATCAGACAGCTCTGCAAGTTCATTCATATTAAGGGTTTTTAAATCATTTGGCATATTAATCTTATCAAGTATCATAATTTTCTCCTTTTAAAAAATATCTTATTTTAAGATTCTATATTCTGGAGTCGGCTCCAAGTCAAGAGTATTTTAAACTGCATCCAAATGTCGCAATAATACAATATTTATGCAATAATTAAGCCTATGGATAAGATATTTTTAAACATTGCCTTTTCTTTACTCAGCGGGGTTTTTACAATATTTTTTCTATCCTTTGCAGGGTTTATCTTTGGTTTACATATTATGCCCGTATATACAATCCTTGGGCTTGTTGCAGCTTTTGTTGTTTTTAGCTTTAGGTTATACTTTGAAAAAACACCACCTGCAAAAATCCTGAAATACTGCATTTTATATGCTTTAGGACTTTTTTGTCTTGCATATATCACATCACTACTAAAAGACGGCTCATATGATGGCAGAATGTATCACCAGACCACAATAATTCTGCTTGAAAAAGGCTGGAACCCCATTTATCAGGATATTACAGAATTTATAAACAAAACATTCCAGCTAAAGCTTGCAGAAACCATATGGAGTGAAAATTATGTAAAATTCTCCGAAATCATTGCTGCAAACATATTCTCTGTCACACACAAAATCGAAACAGGAAAGATAATTAACATAATCAGCGCCATTATCGCCTTTTGCTACGCCTTTTATATACTCTCAAAAGAACCATTCTGCAAGATGGTCGACAAGCTGCGTATACTTTTCTCTTTCATCCTTGTATACAACCCTGTTGTCATAGCGCAAACTTTTACATATTATACTGACGGACTTTTATACCTTTATTTCTTAATTGCTACACTATCTGTTATTGATATAAAAACATCAAAAAATCAAACACCTGTTATGTCTGCGTTTATCTTCATTATAAGTTCTGTAATTATGATGAATATCAAGTTTGGCGGAATACTATGCTTTATATGTATCCTGCTTGGGGTATTAATTTTTCAGGCAACATGTAAGTTTAAAGCCCTTAAAAATCCACCCAGTAATTTGCAGAATAATAATACCCAGACAGATAACTCGAAAAAGCACAGTCAGAGGTTTTTCCTGCATTCTGTTTTAATCATTATTTTGCTTACACTTTTATCCGGTATAAACCCTTATTTTACAAATGTTTTAAAGGAAAGACATCCTTTATATCCTCTTGCAGGCGAAGGTAAAATTGATATTACAACCCCAAATACTCCGCAGACACTGCGAAATAAGCCAATTTTATATAAATTTTTCTTTTCGGTATTTTCACAGTCAGATTATATGATTTTTTATGAAAACAGGATGCCAAAGCTTAAAATGCCGTTCACCATACACAAAAACGAGCTGCTGTCACTTGGTTATACCGACACAAGAATTGGCGGTTTTGGCGTATTTTTTAGCGGAATTCTCTTATTTGCAGTCATTTTACTATTCTTAAACTACAAATCCCGAACGTCATCCCATACAAAAGAAGAGACAAGTGGAGAATATACACTTCTATTCTTGATTTTGGGACTTTCTGTACTTTTAAACCCTGAAAACTGGTGGGCAAGATATGTCCCGCAGCTTTGGGCTATACTTGCCTTCATAGGTATCTTTGCATATACAAACATTCAAAAGAATGGCATAGTACTGCTTTTTGCCTGCTTAATGCTTATAAATTCATTTATGGTAAATGCAAGAAGCATTGCTCTTTCTTTAGAATACACATTTAATACAATAATTGACATACAAAAAATAAAATCGCAAAAACAAAAACTTATAATTCGCCCGCCGAAATACGGTATAACGGAGTTTTCTGCCCTGCAAAAACTAAAAGAAGCTGGCGTAGAATATGAGATTCAAAGGTAAAATATGATAAAAACATTTTTAAATTTAATCCGGATAAAACACTATGTAAAAAATGCTGTATGCTTTGTACCTTTGATATTTTCCCTGAATTTTACAAACCCGATTTTGTGTTTTAATGCAGCCGCAGTATTTATGGCATTTTGTCTTATATCATCCTCGGTTTATATCTTCAATGACCTTTTTGATATTAAATATGATAAGCTTTCAAAAGAAAAATCCAAACGCCCGATTCCTGCAGGCAAAATCCGAATTAAAACAGCGATATTCATTATGTTTATTCTGCTCCTTGCAGGGCTTACGATTTGCGCTTTTTTGAATACTTCCTGTCTTTTTGCTGCAGTTTGTTATATTGTTTTAAACATTTTCTACACGTTATATTTGAAAAATATTGAAATAATAGATGCTGCCTGCATTGCATCCGGTTTTATTTTAAGGATACTTGCAGGATGCGCCGCGATAAGTGTTTTACCATCCCCGCTTGTAATTTTACTCACCTTTTTTGTTTCAATGTTTTTCACCTTCTCAAAAAGGCTCCTGGAGCTTGAATCTAAAGACGGACACCAAAGAAAATCCATAGAAAAATTTACTCCAAAAACTCTGAATCAATTCGTGTGTGCAAATGCTATACTTTCAATATCCTTTTACTTTGCATACGTTATGGACACCACAACCATTGAACGCGCAGGCACGGGGTATCTGTATATTTCAGCAATTCCTTTTTCGCTCATAATTTTCAGACTTCTTTTCCTTGCAAACACAAACACTATAACATTAGACCCGTCAGACTTTATATACAAAGACAAAATGGTTCAAGCGCTTTTCCTTCTATATTTTGTTATTCTTTTTTCAATTTTGGCGCTTTAAATAAGCCTCCGCGCGCATTTCATTTAAATATGAAATAAATCTTTTTTCAGCATATATTTCAGACAAAAGGCGTATAGCATCTATTAAGCTTTTATCAAGGATTTCAAGCCTTTTATCTATCACATTTTCTAAAATTTCTCTCACATCATCTGCAGATTTTTCCTTTGTTTTGGTATTTTTTACAGCTTCCCGCATTTTATTCCCTTCTTTTTTATTAAAAAATATTACATTTTTATCAGGCACATACGATTATAATATATTATTGCCTGACAACTGTCAAGAAATGCCTTACAATGTTAAATTTACAGTATGATTTTAAACAAATTATCTGAAATTTTAGGCAGAAAAAGAATTAAAATGTCTGAACTTGCAAGAATGACAGGACTTGCAAGACAGTCTATATTTGAGTTTTATCACAATAAGAATAAAGCTGTTAAATTTGAAACATTAAATAAAATTTGTTGGGCACTGGAGTGCAAAGTAGAAGATATACTTGAATACATTCCGGACGAAGAAAACCGCTAAAGCCGCTACTGCAGGCTGCACGCAAGGATATTTTCAGCCGGAATCAAGCCTGAATACATATTTCTACCCCACAGGCAGCAGAAGGGTCAAATACCCGGCAAGAACACTAATAACAAGAAGCAATAGCAAAATAAAGCCTGTATCTTTTTTGCTTTCATTATTTTTTATGAGCACTAAAAGCCCGAGCCCCGCACCTGCACAAAGCCCGGAAACGCAGGAAGCAAAGCTGATTACACCTTTTATATACATTAAAGTAATGCCAACAGAAACAGCGCAGTTAGGGATTATACCAAATATTGCAGCAATAACAGGTTGAATGAAATTATTTTTAAACACTGCAAAATTAAATAGTTCAACCCCGCCAGCAGAAAAAATATTTGCCAGAATGTTTATTGCAAAAGTTATCAAAAGCACAAAAAACGCTACACTTAGAGTATGTACAACAGGGTGAATAAAAAGTTCCTTAAGCCTTGCAGCACCGCCTTCTTTCACAATGCTATGGCTGTGACAACCCTTTTCTATTTCAATCTTTTCACCCGGTTTCAAACAGTCTGTACCAGGAGAAGCGGTTTTTGAATCAAATAATAAATCAACAATATATCCTGCAAAAAGCGCTACAGCAAGCTTTATAGATATTAAAGGCAAAATAACCCCAATACTTTTCGGACTTGCAAGCAAAACAGGTATCGCCTCATCGGACGTAGCAAGATATACAGCAATCAGGGTGCCCCTTGTAATAAGCCGCTTTGTGTACATAGTGCTTGCAATAATTGAAAGTCCACACTGGGGAATAGCCGCTAAAATCACCCCGAGCAACGGTCCCGACTTTTTAGAAATCTTTGAAAAAGATAATATTTTATCCGAATAAAAATATTCAACAACTTCAATAATGAAGAATATAAAAAACAGCACGGGAATTATTGCAAGACAATCCAGAAAAGCCTCAGCAAAAGAGGTTTTCAATACTTCAGAAAATGTGGTTTGCAAAACAGAATTCATCTATATTTTTGCCCTTGTGCAGTATTTTTCATTAAAATACACCAAATATAAAGGCTTTCACATCCTTTAAACTAACCAAATTTAAAATAAAACACCGCAAACCCTTGTCAATATTGAACCAATGCCAATTGCAATACAAAATGCGCTTAGCCAGAGAATAACTCCCTCTTTTATGCCCCTCTCCTTGAAAACCATTATAAGCATTGCAATACAGGGTACAAAAAGTGTTATCACAACAGCTGCCACAAAAATTTGCAATGGTGTCATATTACTAACGCTTGCCATCTCAAAAAGCCCGGCGGAAGCTAAATCCCGCCTTATTAAACCCATAATAAAAACATTAGAAAATTCGCCCGGCAAATGTAATAAATTCACGATGATGGGTTTTAGACATTTTTCAATAACCTTCAGCCAGCCAAAATAGTTCATAATGCTTATTATTATTGAACTTACAACAAAAAATCCGGTGGCTTCTTTTAGAAAAGACACCATCTTGGAATAGGTTTTTCTGAGGATGTTAGAAAAACTTGGAACCCTTATAGGGGGCAGGCTTATAAATAAATCCGAAGTCTTGCCTTTTACAATTTTAGATAAAAGAGTGCCCGTAACAGCCATTACACTCAAAAGTATAAAAAGATACATAAACCAAACTTTTAAACCACCTATGGATGCTATCAACACAACAATAATGCCTTGTTGTGCCGCACAGGGAATTGAAATTCCAAGCAGTGCAGTGGTTATCATCCTTTCCTTATCGGTCGGAAGAATTCGTGTAGTTATAGTACCCATTGTAGTGCATCCAAGCCCCAAAATAAGCGGTATTACAGCCCTTCCGTTCAATCCAATCTTTTTTAGCATTTCATCACAAAAAACAGACATCCTGGGCAAATACCCCGAATCCTCCAAAATTGACATAAAGATGTAAAACGCCGTCAAAAGCGGGATTAAAACCCCGACTATAATGCTAAGCGCCATAGTAAATACACCAAATTCGCCTGCAATAATCTCAGATATTAAGCCGTTTTTAATTACAGTATCGCAAAAATGTTTAAGCACCGGGCAAAAGTGCTCCTCAAGCCCGCCATAGACATAATCCACGACATTTCCTGAAATATATACACCCACAATTTCAAACAAAAGATAAAGCACAAAAAGCGAAGTTACAAAGCCCGTCACGGGATTAAACAGAAAGTGCTCAATACCGTTTATAAAGCGCTTTTTGGGCGCATTAAAAATGACGGATTTTCTTATAACGGAATTTACAAAATTAATCCTTTCATTATGCAAAATATCGCACTCTTTTGTATTCAAATGGGAACACTCAACACTCAAAAGCTCTTGTATTCTGGCTTTTTGCGTAATTTCCCGCCCTTCAAAAATTTTCTTTGCACTTGGAGAAATTTTATCGGAAACTTTAAATTTTCCCGCCCTTAAATAGTCTATAACCTCTGTTATACCTTGCTTTCTGGTGGCAACAGTTGAAAAAACACTGCAACCAAGTTCCTCTTCCAGTTTTTGAAAATCAATGTCAATTCCGCCGGCATGCGCTTCATCCACCTGATTTACAACTACAACAAGCGGAATTTTTAAATCTATAAGCTGGGCAGTTAAAAACAAATCCCTCTCAAGGCTTGTAGCAGCAACGATATTCACCACAACATCAGCCTCTTCGATAATTTCTTTTGTTACGCGCTCATCCTCGGAAAAATTTCCAAGACTGTATGTGCCAGGCGTATCAATAATTTCGGCGTAATCAACCTTTGCTTTTGTAACAGAAACAGTCGTGCCCGGATAATTACTAACCTCAGCGTATACACCTGTCAAAGCACCAAACAGCACGGATTTTCCAACATTCGGATTTCCTACAAGAATTATTTTTTTAAGGTTTGAATTATCTTTAAAAAGTTTATCACTAAACCCCCTGGTTTTCGGGGCGGGGCGGCATTTTCCGCACCCTGCGCATCCTAAAATATCCATTATAACATTCTGCCTTTTGAGACATAGATTTTTTTTGAAAACTCTTTTCCGATTGCAATTGTCTGAAATTTTTCTTTAATAACCACGGGACCAGGTTTTGCAAGGCATTTCACCACCTGACCCTCAAAAAGAGCAAACCTTGTAAAGGTTGCTTTTGGTATTTCAGGGTCAAATCCTGTTATTTTAACCGTTTCGCCAGTTTGCACTTCAAATAGAGTTCTCATTGCAATAAAATTGTAAGGCAAGCCAAACTTTTTGTCAACGAATTTTGGCATTTAGAAAAATAATTTACGAGAGTTCAGAAATTTTGAATATTAAAACCATAAAAACACTTGCGGCAGAAAAGCTTAAGGGTATCAATTTTGTTGAAAAACAGACAACACAATGCTTTTAAAGATTATAAAACATAATTTTTAAGACAGTAACAGCGTTGTAAGCGTTATTTTATAAAAAATAAAATCCAAAACAGGCTAAATGCGCATTTTAAAAGGCATACAGGCAAAATAAAACTGTTGAAATCATCTACAAAAAAGGTTTTACAGTAATTTTTAAACTTAAAACCGGTTTCAAACAAGGCATTCAAATGTTTCATACCGGAAATAATAGTCAACAGAAGGATTTACGGGAAAACGAACCATAAAAAAGCAGTGAAAGCGAATCCCCCGGAAAAATTTATTCCAAAATTGACAGGCATTTTAACCGGAAATTCTGTTGAAAATTTTTGAAATAAAAGTAAGCGCAGATTTCTTAACAGGCTGAAGCTCTGCTATAACGGCATCCACAAAGCCGCCTTTACCTTTTCCCGCGCCATAAGCAGCCGCAACACCAACAGCAGCAAGAACACCCGCTGTTTTCAGAGCGGTTTTTACTTTAAGCTTTTTATTTTTTGTCTTGTTTGCACAAAATGCAGGTGAGACAGTCGTAACAGGTGATACGGGCATATAAACCTCATTAAATTTTATGTTGGCATTTGTATAAAACTTGTAAAAAAAATATTTTACCACATAGAAAACTTTTTTACAAGGATAAAAAGCCAGTTTTCGATTTTACCTATAAAAGCTTTCAGCATAAGAGTTTAGGGGATATAAGGATTTCGTCGAACAGGCCGTAATTCAAATAAAACAAGGATTTTAGCCTGCAGCAAAGGTTATTTTTTACAACAGAAATTTAACAGCATTTTGAAGATGAAATTTCTGAAAAATCTTCAGCAGCACTTTTTCCCCTGTATTGGGCAACCAAAACCGCTGCAAACATTAAAACGCACCCTAAAATTTCCCTTAGGGTCAACATCTCATGAAGCACCAAAAAGCCCGTCAGCACTGCAAAAACACTCTCAAAACTAAGGATCAGGGAGGCAAGCGCCGGATTTGTATTCTTCTGGGCAATAATTTGAAGAGTATATGCAATCCCGCAAGAAACAACTCCTGCAAATAATAACGCCCATTTGCAAGCCAAAATGCCTGTCCAGCTTGGATTTTCAAAGACAAAGACCGGAATAAGACTTATTATACCCACAACAAAGAACTGAACACAGGAAAGCTTTACACTGTCTACCTTTGGAGCATAATGAGCAATAATCAGAATATGAACTGAATACAAAATTGCAGAAATCATAATATAAATATCGCCCAAACCTATGTGCCGTAAGCCATTTGAGCCGCACAGGTAATATAGCCCGAAAGCCCCCAAAAGCACTCCAAACCAAAGATTTGGAGGAAATTTCTTACCCAGGATAACAGATATCAAAGGCACAATAATTATGTACATCGAGCTTATAAAACCAGCCTTGGAGGCTGTTGTATAGACCATTCCAACCTGTTGGACAGAGCTTGCAAAAAAGAGCGCAATACCGCATATAATACCCGCTTTCAGCATATAGCGGCGCTCTTCCCATTTGTTCATTTTCCTGTTTGGACCTTTTTTGATTTTAAAAATAGCAATCAAAAGCAGGAGGGAAAACGCCCCAAGGTAAGACCTGACACAGTTAAAAGTATATGGCTCAATAAAATCCATACCGGCTCTTTGGGCTGCAAAGCCTGCACCCCAAATAAATGCGGTAATTAGAAGCAGAGTATTATTTATTGCTCCGTTTGTCATTTGAGTTAAATTCAAAAATGGCGTCCTTATTGCATTTTAAGCTAAATTTCTCTTAAAAATGCTTTCAAAAATTCATATCCTGTTTTATAACTTTTAATATCAATTTTTTCATCAGCAGAGTGCATATTAAACACATTCGCAATACCGGCTAAAACAGGCTTAAATACTTGATTTCGGGCATTTTTTCTGTTCGCATAAATATGCGTTTCGGCACCGGCGTGAAAAGATGAGATATTTAGTTTAATACCTGCACTGCAAGCGGCTTTTTGCGCTGTATTAATTAAAAAATCATCATCGGATTTTTCAAAAACAGGCAGATGCTCTTCGATTTCAAGTTCTGCAGTTGCACGCCCTTTATATTTTTCATTAAAAACGCTTATTATATCTTCAATTTCAGAAATCAAAGAGTCTTTAGCCCTTATATTAGAGCTTCTTAGTGAATAATGGGCAAAAGCAGAAGTATTTATAATATTTGACATTGAATTTTTGGCAACAAATTCTACTGCATCAGCACCCTTTAAATTTGCTTTGACTGCCTGATACAAGGCATTTTCTACCCCTCCGCCAATAATAGAGCCAAGGTTTATAGAGGTAATTATTCCGGTTTCATCCTTTTTATATACACCTTGCGGAATTTTCTCAACAATTTCAGCCAGCATCTTTGCCGCATTCAACCTTTTTTCATCAGCAATATCAAGTCCGGAATGCCCGCCATATGGGGTTTTAAGGGATACCGTGAGTTTCAGATATCCGGCTCCGGATATTTCAAAATTTCCAAGCTTATCGGAATCCAAAACCAGCACATACTCAGGCTTTAGAGCGCAAAATTCTACATTTTCAATGCCTGTCATTGAATTTTCTTCATCCCTTGTAAAAACAGCTTCAACCCTGCCATATAAGGGTTTTTCGCCAATCTGCAAAGCTTCGGTTTCAGCCTTCATGTCTAAAAAAAGTTTTATAATTGCAGCGACACCCGCTTTGTCATCTGCCCCAAGGGTTCTTTTTTTATCAGTCTCAATAAAGCCGTCCTTTTCCACAATATTCACAGGGCTGTCATCCCCCACAACATCCATATGGGCAGAAAGCAAAAGTGCCGGTTTATCAGTATTTCCGCCATCAAATTCCGCATAAACGTTACCGTAGCTGTCATATCTGGTATTCACCCCGGCATTAGAGAGTATTTCAACTATTTTCCCGGCTACAGCCTCCTCTGCCATAGAGGGGGAAGGAATTTTTACCAAAGTTTTAAAAATTTCCAAAAGCTCCATATATAAAATCTCCGAATAAATCTCCGTTATACTTTTTGTTAAGGCTTTATAAGCATTAAAACAATTGTATGCCCTTCTATTGTATAAGTTGGCTCCTCGCCTTTTGGCTCATATAAGATTCCGTCAGAATTGAAGGTATTATTTTTTGTATCGAAAACAATATAATAATTTTTGCCCTCATTAAGCGGAGCCTTCGGCAGGATAAATTTAACGGGATTATACCCCTTATTCATTGCAACGAAAACAGCTTCTTTATCATTGTTTGAAGTAAAAGACATAAAATTCATATCAGGAAGCGTCCAAAACGGCAGTATGTCAGGAAGAGGACGTGCAAGATGACCATAAAATTCCATATTTTTGATATAAAGTTCATCTTTAAAAATTTTATGTTTTTTCCTGAATGCTATTAAATTTTTGATAAATTCCGAAAGCCCGTATTTTTCACCGGCAGGGTCAAAATCTATGTAATTTAAAGCCCCGTCTATATTATAGCTGTTGTTATTACCATTCTTTGAATGAAGCACAATATCATCAACCTGCACCATAAAACACCCGGCAGAAAGGGTAAGCAGCGCCATTTCATTCCTTATGGCTTTATCTCTTAAGATTTTATTTCCTCCGTATGAAGAACAAAGCTCCCAATCAGAACCCCCACAGGTGTCGGGCGCTTTTTTATCATAAGAATTCAAGTCCCACAAAGTGAAGCCGTCATGACAGGACACAAAATTCAGCGACCTTGACGGGTTATTAAATTTATGCGGGCTGCCGGTCAGAATATGCCTTATGGCAAGAAAATCAACCGATTTAGGGCGCACCGAAAAAGCGCGGATTGTATTTCTTGAAATATCATTCCATTCGGCGAAAAATTCAGGGAAATTTCCAAGCTGATAAGCATTATGCCCGCCGCAAGTCCAGGGTTCTGCTATTAAATTTACTCCTGCAGCTTTTTCATCCGGATTATTTACTTTTATACCCCGTTCTTCAAGTTTTTCTTTCATTTTCCCGACAAGGCTTTTTTTGCTGTCATAATTTACATTTACACTGGTATCGGTGTCCATAAGGGAAGTTGCAAGATCGAACCTGAAAGCATCCACACCCTGTCTTATCCAATATTCAAGTGAATCTGTGATTATATGCCGGAAGGCATCTTTTGCAGTGTTTGCATCATTATGGCAGCCGGAATTTATGGCATAATATCCATCAGAGCTGGATTTATAATATTCTTTATTGTCAATAAGCGCATAGCAAAAGAGGTTTACATCAGTCGGGTCATTGTTGTAAATCCTGGCTTCACCGGTATGATTGTATACAACATCCATGCATACTTTAATATCCTCTTTGTGGAGAGCATCAATCATTTCCCGGAACTCAACTATAACTTCGCCATCAGCAGTGTTAAAAGCATATTTTTTATGTGGCGCAAAATAGCAAAGCGGCATATAGCCCCAATAGTTGCCGATATCTTCCTTATCATCAAACTCCTGAAGCGGTAAAAACTCAACCATAGTGGTACCAAGAGCTTTTAATTTTGCCGCAAATTCACCGGCAGCCTTGTATGTACCTTTCTGTGGAGAATTTTGCAAAGCAGTAAGGCTTTTTATATGCACTTCGCCAATAATTTCATCCACAAGAGCGCGGGGTGAAACATCTGTTATTTCTTTATCAGGAATTATTTTAAAGACAGATTTCGGTGCAAACCTTTGATTATCAATAAAAAATGATTTTTCATTTGACCTGAAAATTTCCAAGTCTTTACTCACATCCGAATGCAGGTGGCTGAGCTCTCTTGAGTAAGGATCATAGGCAAGTTTATTTGGATTAAAACGGTTATTTTCATTATCAAGCCTTGTTTTAAAACCATTCTTTGAACCGGGAGTCCAAGTTTCAGTGTATTCATAATTTGGTCCAAACACCCTGTAGCCATAGTATAACGGAGTATTAAAAGGCACATCTGCACCCAAAAGTTTCGGATCAAATGATGCTTCAAAAACATTCCCTTTGAATTTGTCCAAGCTGCATTTTTCCATTTTAATATTAAAAACGGCATCTTTATTCAAAGGTGCATCAAAAATACACAAGAGTGCTGAAGTGCCGGATTTTGAATAAAGCTTAAAATCAACAAGACCCGTGTCTTTGTTGTAGTTTGCGCCAAATTTTGTATAAACTGTAGTTTGCAGAAAAAACCTCCCTTGGATAATTTAAGCCAAGCTCTGTATTCTAAATAATTTTACAGGGTGCCGACACAGCCCTACTTAAGAGGATTTATGGCAACCCCGCTTAAAAGTTTAGGATAGAAATATGTGGATTTTTGAGGCATCCTGTAACCTGCAGCCGAAATATCTTTAATATCCTGCATTTTAGGATATGCCATAATAAAACTTGCTTCTGCAGTGCCTTTATCAATCATATCAAATGCTTCAAATTCCTGTTTAATATATTTTATACCATCCTGAGACATCTGTTCTTCCTTAGAGTAGCCAAGCTCGTTGGATATTATTAACTCATGTAAAACTGTTAAATCAAGTTTTTTCAATACATCAGGCGCATCAATGGAATCCAAAACGCCGTCTTTCAATTTCAAGAGATAAAATTTATTAACATTTTTCATATAAAGACCCATTGAAATTCTTTCTGCGTTTGATTTTTCAAGATCAGTAAGAAATTTTTCTTTTACTTCGTTCTTATTTGCACTTGTAAATGTATAGTCAGAAAGGTCGTAATATTTCTTTACACTTTCTAAGAGGACATAAGGCTCAATAAACTTTGTAATGATTCTGTGGGTTGGAAAGATAATCAAATTATCATCCTCGGAGTTTGTAAAATAACTCATAACATATTGCGCTTCAGGGTTTTTAGATTCTTTTGAATAATTAAGTGCAGTTTCGTACCTGTGGTGTCCGTCTGCAATTAAAAGAGTCTTATCTGAAAGCAAAGATTGAATTTTAGCAATATCATCGGCATCATCTATTATATACACAAGATTTTGCACACCTTTATCGTCTGTAACATCTATAAAAGGAGCTTTGCTTGTATATTTTGGAGCTATTTCATTTTCAACCAGCATAGAAGGATCTGAATATACCATAAAAATTTGGCTGAAATTTGCCTCACAAGCACGTGTGAGTTTCAATCTGTCTTCCTTTGGTCCGCCCATTGTAAATTCATGCGGGAGAATTTTTTTAGAGGAAAATTCTTCAACATGGTTTTTTGCAATAAACCCTTTTCTTTCAACATGCCTGCCGTTTTCAGTTGTATATTTTTGGATAATGTAAAAAATGGAGGGCTTTTCCGTTTTTACAAGAACATCTTCTTTTTGCCAGTTTTCAAAGCTTTCCTTCGCATCTTCATATCTGTCCTTTGCAGAGGATAAAATCAGCCTTACAATGTTATATTTGCTTCTTTCATAAAGCATGCTCTGTTCGTCATTTGTAATAACATCATAAGGGGGTGCTATAACATCTTTTATATCAACCTTAGCCTGGTTGTAAACTATAGCATCCAAAGGTCTTACATCTACCATTTTTATATCCTCTTTTTCTTTTTTACCTGCCTCAGACTGATGAATATATCCAACGGTCTTTGGCAGCCCAATTCTATGAATATATTCTAGATTAAAAGAGGTATGTTGTAAACAAATATTAAAAGTGTAAAGTTTTATGGTTTTGAAGGCAATTTCTAATACGAAAAATACTTTATTAAAATATAGAAGGAAGGTAGTTTATATGTGTTCTGATCCGATTAGCGGAATAGTACAAACGGGAATATTTTGTGCAAGAAATACAGGCAAAATTGCCACAGGTAAAGATACAGGAAGGCTTGGTGCAACGGGTGCACAGCTTGTATCACTTACGGATAAAGTGTCACACAATGCTTCTATATTTGGAGAAAAAGTTTTAAAAACTATAGACGGCGCAGACGGTTTTATATGCGATACGCTTAAAAACATGGGCAAAGAAGAAATAGCAGACACGCTAAAGGCAACAGCAAAGGCAAGCAACGGTTCAGTAGTGGGAACAATTGCCTCAAAAGCTGTAAACCCGCTTTTGGTTGCAGCTGCAGGCATCAGAGTTTTAAAAGATGATGACCATTATGCAGCCCTTATTGAAGAAACAAGTGCAATGGGAATGATGTTTGGCGCAGAAAAACTTATGAAAACAGCAAAAAATACTTTCTTTGACATTGCAGAAAACGGTGCAAAAGAAATAACCGAATCCAAAGGTTTTACACAAGGAATAAAAAATCTTGCAACAACAGGCTTAAACAAAGCTGCAAAATGGTTTAGCGGACTTTCAAAAGGCGGGCAGATGGCAACAAAAGTCGGCATCGGGCTTTTATTTGTAGCAGGGTCAATCACAGCATATAATGCCGGAAAAGCTATAGGTAAAAAGCTTTCAGGAAGAGACGGCGTCGAAAATACCACAAAGAATACGGTTGAAGTTCCTGTTAAAGGCACAACGCAGGGATAGATTTACTGCATTTTACCTATTGGGCAATATTGCATGTTGTTAATAATCTTACAGATATTGAAACTTAACCTTATGACCCGACACTGAGTCCTGCACACAGGTTGATATTCTGTCCTGTAAGTCCTTTTGCCTCGTCTGATATCAAGTATTTTATTAAATTTGAAATTTCAACAGGACGGATAAACCTTCTTTGAGGCACCACATCTAATATTTCAGCCTTGTCTTCTTCATTAATGTCTGCCACAAGCTGTGTTTCTACCCAGCCGGGGCTGATACAGTTCACTGTAATATTATATTGCGCCAATTCAAGCGCTAGAGACCTTGTCATACCGTACATTCCAGCCTTTGTTGCTGCATAAAGGCTCGCATTTGCCTCGCCAACAGATGCAGATATTGAAGAAATGTTAATAATTCTGCCAAATCTTTTTTCTTTCATCTGTGAAACACAAAGAGAAGCAAGGTAATAGGGTATAGAAAGGTTTAAAAGCATTACCCTCTCTATGTCATAGGTTTGTACTCTTTCTATCGGGGAATAATAATACTCACCTGCATTATTTATCAAAACATCAATGTTGCCAAACTCTTCAATCACTTTTTCATAAAGAATTTTTGCATGCTCAAAACAGGATAACTCAATACTCATATAATGTTCATCATCAAGTCTTCTTCTTCCGGTTTTAAAGACTTTATACCCGTTTTCACTTAAAACCTTTGCTGTTTCCAAGCCAATTCCCGAAGAAGATCCTGTGATTAATACATTATACATGATTTCGCCTTGCCACCTAACTCTATTTGCCAAATTCAAACGGATTTTGATTTGTATGTTTTATTATAATATCCGATATGGAATTTAACAATTTTTCTCTTTCTTCAAATGAAAGTTCTCTTATAGATTCAACCGCAGTGTGTAAATTCGGATTATGATCATACCATCTTTGATATTGTCTTGGGTTATGGTCTGCAACAATCTTAATAAACTTTGTAAAATCCTTTTCGATTACCTTTGGAATGTAAAGTAAAATATCAACCGCTACTTTAGACTGTATATCATCCGGTAATTCCTGCAAAAGCGTCATAAAAGCGCTTAAATACTTATCTTTGTCATACCATCTTAAATTCTTTTTCATATATTTTATTATATCAAATTTTGTAAAAATTAGTATATATTTTGTATTTACAAATAAAAAAACTTGCAACATGCCCAAAA
>CAJULH010000005.1 GCA_910587175.1 Candidatus Gastranaerophilales bacterium
TTACAAAAAACGACTTGGAAAGTATAACTATGGAAATGTTTCGATATACACGTTCTGCCATTTTATATTTTACTTTTGCAGTAACATTTCAAGAAAAATTTAACAAAATCTCTAAAGAAAAAATAGTTGAAATTGAGCCGCAAATATATAACGCAACCGAACTTTTACAGCATTAGTAAAATTTTCCCTCTTTTTTCCTGTTAATTCAGTGTTTTTGGTTTTAAAACGCGGGTGAATCCAGTGTTAGAAAAGGATTTTTACGATTTTCAAAATTTTAGAGACAGGTGCTTGGTATACTTCAAACTCCACCATTAAAATATAAAGACTTTTGAACCCTTTAAATTGTACAGTCGCACTTTTGCAACCAGAGTCGCAAAGTCCCGCCATCTCCACCATTAAATTTCAACCCTAGCTTTTTGATGCAAATAAAAGTATTAATGCCAAGGTTCCTATAATCCCTGCGCTTATTTTATTTATCCTTATCATCAATTTTGTATTTGATACCAAAACTTTGTTTAAAAGTGAGGATAAAAGGGAAACCATACAAAAAACACAAGTGCTAAAAAACATAAATATAAGCCCCAGAATAAACATATAAAGCCCGGTATGACGAACATTTGCCGGAGTAAACTGGGGCAAAAACGCCAAAAAGAATAAAATCACTTTTGGGTTTAATAAATTCATCAAAAGCCCTTTTTGATAACCGTGTGCTGCGCTGTTATCTGCGGCAGCAATTTCTGTTTTGCGTGCATTTTTATAAGTTTTTACTGCAAGGTAAAATAAATAAAACGCTCCAAAATATTTCAATACATTAAATGCAATCAAAGATTGTTGAAAAATAACAGAAACACCGAAAGATGCAAGCGCAGCGTGAACTATGCATCCGCTGCCAAGCCCTAATGATGTAAAAATTGCTTCTTTTTTGCCTTTTGTAATGCCTTGTGTAATAACGAAAATAATATCCGGTCCCGGCATCAGCGCAAGCAAAATAACAGTTGCTATATAAAAAAGTATATTCTGAAATTCTCCCACGGCACCTATTATACTACATATTTTCTTTACAAAGGATTATTAAAGATTTATATAAATCTTCCTGCTCCTTTGGTTGCGCAAAATCGCAGTATAAAAGTTTTTTAAATAAGCTTCTTTCGGGCTCTTTCAGTTTTTTTACCAGTTCATTTTTTGTCCTTATATAAACACCACTTTCAACAAAATGCTTTGCCTGCAAAACAAAAAATAAAGGCTTTAAAAGTCCCGCAAGATTTTCAGCTAAATTTTCAGAATGCAAAAAAGAATGAACCGCAAAATGATATATATTTTCAAACCCCGATTTTATAGCTTTTTTAATATCGCAAAGCGCAGGCGGGGAAATTATTTCATTTAATTTACCATATAAATCCTTAGTATCATAGAAAAATTGAAACAAATCTTCTTTGCTCCAGTTTTCTATTTCCTTTCTGCCCGAAATAAAGCCGCAAGCCTTTTCTTTATAAGGCATTTTATCCAAAATATTTCTGTAAATTTTTAAATCTTTAAACTTAAGCTCATTTAAAATAACAACCAGGTCAATATCGCTTTCTTCTGTAGCCTCATTTCTGCCGTAGCTTCCTTGCAAACCCACAAAAAGAAGGTTATTTTGAAATTCGTCTTTCAATTTTTCGATAATTTCAAAAAGCCAAATATCAATGTTAAAATCCATTATTTTATTTCCTTATTTGCAATATTAAAGTATAAAATACAAGAGTTTAAAACCATTTTAACTGTAAATTATAGTTTTTAAAGCTTTATTCCTATTTCAAAATAATAGTGCAAAGTTTTCTTTTATTTATAAAAAGTTATTAAAAAGTACTAATCTCCATCATTTAAAGCAAAAGGTTTGCCTAAAAATGTCAAAAAAGGTATGATAAAAGTATCATACCAAAAGGAGATTTATAGTTGCTAAACCTAGATTTCTACAAAGAAAAAGAACAAAAAATCATTAAAATTTATACCACAATAAAAGTTGTCACAATCATAATGGCGCTGCTTGCAATAGGCTTTGTAAACCATATTTTGACAAATCAACGTAATTCAGCTGCAAAATATTTGGAACAAAGTGTTATGCAAACATCTTCTAACTTAAGAGGAAGAATTGCAACATCATTAAGCGAATTAAACACACTGTCCGCAAAGCTTGCAGCTAATGTGCAACATTATAATGACGAAGAAATTTCCAATTTCTTATTGGCGCATATTTCTGACCATGACTTTCACAGACTTGTTTTTGCATATCCAAATGGAAAAACAATACGTGTTCAAAAGGGCGTAGGAAAGCTCAAGTCTGATGATTGGTCACATGACGAGCGGTTTACAAGAGCAATTTCCGGCGCTTCTGTTTTTGCCGAAACAAAATTAAGCGATGATAAACCGCAAAAATACGTAAACGAATTTGGCATTCCCGTTCACGGTAAAGATGGCAAAATAAACGGTGTTCTTGGCGCCCAGGTTTATGCTACTGATTATTTGAAAATTTTAGGATTTAACAATTATAACAAACAAGGATTTTCATATATTATTGATAAAGAAGGAAATTTTCAAATTAAACCCTTAAGAGACAAAGACTCTGCAAAAAATTTCTTTGATCGTAATATAAAATTTATTAATAAAACTAAAGAAGAAGTCCAGGAATTCATAATTGACGAAGATTGGGGCACGTTTTTATTCAAATACCACGGACAAAAATACATAGCTTCTTTTGCACTGATAGATTCTCCTGAACGTTATGTTATGACGATAATACCTTTAAGTGTTTTAATGCTTAATGTTGACACACTTTTATCGGGTCTTATTCTAATTGTTGTATTTATATGCGGATTATTATTAACCCTTCTATATTACAGTAACAACCTCTTAACCCGTCATGAAAAAATAGTTCTTGACATCGCATTTGTTGATAAAGTTACACAATATGACAACAAAAATAAATTTATAATAAAGGCAAGGGAACTAATTGAAAATAATCCTGATAAAAAATATGCAATGATTTGCGCCGAAATAACAAAATTTAAAGCTATGAATGAACTTTTCGGCGTAGAAAATGCAAACAAAATTTTAAGAGATTTCAGTGCTATATTAAGAAACAATTTAACACCGCAAAGCACTTGTGCCAGAGACCACGCTTCAACATTTTATATTTTATGTGAATATGAAAGAGAAGAATTTCTTGTTAAATATTTCATTGATAAAGTAATTGATGATGTGGATATTTACAACAGAGACTCCATACCTGAAATCATCAAGGAAACAGGCGTGCTTCTGCATTCAAAACTGGCATTATCTTTTGGTGTATATTTAATCAATGATAATTCAGTTTCTATAGAACAGATGTGCGAAAGAGCAAATATCGCAAAACGAAGTATAGACAAAGATGTTAAATCTCATTGTAAATTTTATGATGATAATCTCAGGGCACAACTCTTACAGGAAAAAAGCATTGAAGATGAAATGCACCAGGCATTAGAAGAAAATCATTTTCAAATGTATCTTCAGCCAAAATTTGACCTTAAAACTAAAGAACTTGCAGGTGCAGAAGCCCTTGTAAGATGGATTCATCCTGAAAAAGGCTTAATACCTCCTATGAATTTTATACCTTTGTTTGAAAAGAATGGTTTTGTGACAGAGGTAGATAAATGCATATGGAAGCAAGCCTGCGAATTTTTATCTGCAAGAAAAAAAGAGGGCGAAAAATTATTCCCAATTTCGGTTAACGTATCCAGAATCCATATGGAAAATGATAAATTTATCGATGAATTAATTTTGCTTACAAGAAAATACGGAATAGACCCTAAGTATTTAGAGCTGGAATTAACAGAAACTGCTTGCTTTAACAATGAAAAACGTTTTGAAGAAACTATACATACATTAAAAGAGCTTGGTTTTATTATTTCAATGGATGATTTCGGTACAGGCTACTCCTCATTAAATATGCTTAGAAATTTACCCATTGATGTTTTAAAGCTTGACAGAGGCTTTATTAAAGATACTATTCAGGACACAAGGGGTCAAATAGTTACAAAAAGCATAATTGAAATGGCAAACAAACTTAATATGAGAACAGTAGCTGAAGGAATAGAAACCGAAGAGCAGGCTGAGTTCTTAAAGCAAATAGGCTGCCAAATAGCACAAGGCTTCTTATATGGCAAACCGGTAGATAAAGAAAGCTTTATTGAGCTTTTTATACCAAAATCACAAACTATTTAAAATCTTATTATTGTTATTTATATTATAAAATAGCTGCTAAACTTTTAGCAGCTATTCCATTTTTGCAAGAACAGTATTTACAGCTTTTTCAACACTGATATCAGTTGTTGTTACTTTATCTACAACTTTATCCAGCATTTTATCAATCTCAGCATCAGAAAGTGTCGGATTTTCATTTTCTATAAGTTTTTTAGCTTCTTTTCTAATTTCAGCCTTATTGTCTTCATCTTTAGCTTCAGGTTTGTTGATTTCGGTTTCTTCAACATCCAAAGGTTTGTTTAAACTTGCAATGGTTTCATCTCTTAGTTTGGCAATTTGTTCTTCAATCATTTTCTGTTGTTCTTCAATCTGCTCCTGCATTTGAACAAGAAGCGCATCAATCTGAGCTTGCATATTATTCTGTGTATTTTGTGCAGCACCGGCACCGTTTAAACCGCCTGCCTGAATATCTGAAACAACACCTGACAGTAACTCATTCATAAATAGTTCTTCTGATTCCAATGCGCCGTTTCCGTTTGCATCCGCAATTTTTATCTCGCCGCCGTTTGCATCCTTAAATGTGTATACTGCAACCGAACCGTTTGTAGCGTTTTTGTTATTGCTGTATTGTCCGCCTTTTTTGTTATCAACAATATATGATGTGTTTACATATTGTACGCTATATGAAATGCCGGTTCCTTGTAAAATTTTACCAATGTCTGTAGCCTGCATAAGGTTTTTACCATTAAGCAAGGATGCCAGTTTTGACTGTAGGTCATAATCGGCTGCGGTATCAAAACTTGCCGCAATTTCTTGTTTCAAAGATTCTGAAAGAGCATTTGTATAATCTGCAAAATTTGCTTCATTTGCTCCAAGGCTTGTTGTTTTTATGCCTCTTGAATTTAGAGAAGCTACCCATTCATTGTAATTTGAAACTGCATTTACCATATTTTAACACCTTATTTTATCTTTATATTTATATAAAGTATATACTTCTTATATAATTGCCATGGTTTTAGGTAAATGTTACATTTTCTTTACAAAAAATAAATTTTGCATTTTTACTGGTCGCAGGATTTCACAAGCTCCATTGCATCTCCTATAAAACCTGCCTTTTCAAAATTTTCCTGCAATCTTAGTTTTAAAGAATGCGGGATTTTCTTGTTTGAAAGAACACGTCCCGTAGCATCTGCAGTATCTTCAAACAGTCTGAATTCAGGGTCATTCCCGTATCTTTGTACAAAATATTTTTTTGTTTCATCGTTTCCATACATATAAACTTTTTCGGCAACACCCAGCGTTGACACATTTTGCGGAGAATTTAAATAATCTTTGGAATTTGCCCTGGATATATTATCCTCCATCACGGCTTTTTTAAAGTTTGTAAGACCGGTATCGGAAGCACTAGGTTTTATATACCCGAAATCAACAAAGACATATCTGTCTTTTCCTTTTACAAATGAACCTGAATTTCCGTCAGACAATACCAAATTGTGTTTTTTAACATAGTCTGCAACAGAAATGCCGTCCTTTCTTGTTTCATAGTTTTTATCCACAAATTCAGAAAGCATCCAGCCTTCGTAAGGGTTTGCACAATATAAAAGAGGAATGTTTAAAACATTATCTTCATTCATCTTTTTTGCAAGTGAAATTTCATGGAAAGGTCCTTCAGATAAATTTATCCGCTGTGAATTAAAATAATGTTTTAAAGCCAAAGGCTTACATCCCGGAACTTCAATAGTATAAACAACACCTGAAAGCCCCTGGGCAAGCCTCTTTATATTGGCTTCAGTTTTTCCGAGATGCATTTTAAAACTTTGCTGCGTTTTATCTTCAAATGCATCATACCTTGGGTAAACAAGGGCAATCATTGCATTTATTTTATTTATTTCTTTTACAAATTCTTCATTTGTAAGCTCTGCAGCGTCCAATATATCATGCGGTGCATTTTGAATGACAGTTTCTGTATTTTTTGAAACCAAATCTTCCCTTAGCCTTAAGGCTATATCATAAAGTTTTTTTGTGTAAATCTTGCCGGAAAGTTTGTCCACCAGACTTCTTTTTACGGTTTTATCTTCAATTGTTGTTGTAAAACCATCCTGCTCCAGGACATTTTGGTCTTTTAAATACCAGCTGTCTTCATATTTAAACTGTTGTGTATTTCCCAAAAACGAAACCGTGTCATATATTTTTGTCCCATAAAAAGCGATATTTGATGCTTTTTTAACACTTCCTGCATTTTTCAAACCTGATATATCAGCAGAAAAATTCATTAGTGGAGAAATGTTCATTTTGTTTCCTCTTTCGGGCTTTGTATTGTATTTGAAGTAAGGTTTATAAATATGAAAATTTAAGTAAAAATATGAAAATATGAATAAAATGTAACAATACATCTTTTAGGTGGGGAAATATGGGGAAAAATTACATATTATAGATATATGAAGACGTTACTTTTATTTCCGCCCCAATGGACACCTGTAAGCCCGCATTTTGCTTTACCTTCCCTGCTTGGACAGCTGAAGGCAAAAGGGTATGAGGCTTTTGGAATGGATTTAAATATAGATTTTTATAATAAAATCCTGAATGCAAATTTCATAAAAAATGCCGCAATGAGGGCAATAGACAACAATCAAAACCTTTTAAAAGAAATTGCTCCGTATATTCAAAAAAGCAAAAATTTTAATGACTATCCTCTTGATATTCAAAATAAAATTGTAAAATACAGCAAAATTAAAGAATATGTTGCAAAAAAGCAGCATCTTTTGCTCGAAATTCCTGATTTAGCAGAAGAATCTGTAAGAATTTTAAAAAGCAGAGAAGATTTTTATAAACCGGAAACACTTATTAAAGCTGTAAATATAATTGATGCTGCGCTTGAGATGGCATCACTGCCTTATTTTCCATCCAAAATGAGCCTTGATGCATATTCAAATCCGCTTTTTAAACTTACTTTTGAACATATAAAATTCTTTGTTTTTGATAAAGATACAAATATCTTCATCGAATATTATAAAAGCATTTTGGATGAAATAATATCCAAAAATGCACAATATATAGGTATTTCCATAAATTCAACCGGGCAAATCATCCCGGGACTTACTCTTGCCAACATTTTAAAGAACAAAACAAAAGCACATATCAATATTGGCGGAAATTTCTTCGGCAGGGTAAAAGATGCAGTGGTAAAGAACCCTGGGTTTTTCGACCTTTTTTGTGATTCCCTTCTTGTCGAAGAAGGTGAAAGACCGGTTGTAGAGCTTGCTGATTATATTTCAGGCAAAATTGAAATAGATAAGGTTTCAAATTTAATCTACAAAAAAGATGGTGAAGTTGTAATAAATGAAACCAAAAAACCCATGAAACTGGATGAAATGGGCATTGTTTCATTGGATGGATATGATTTTTCAAAATATTTTGCACCTGAAATCATTCTTCCTTTCCAATCTTCCCGCGGGTGTTACTGGGGTAAATGCAGCTTTTGCGATCAGGATTTCGGACAAAATTTTAACGTAAAAAATGTCGAAAAACTTACGGATGAATTTATCGAATTAAAAGAAAAATATGGGATAAAATACTTTGAATTTATTGACGAATCTGTAAGCCCTGCATATTTAAGTGAACTTGCAGATAAAATTAAAGAAAAAAATATTGATATAAATTATTTCTTTGATGCACGTCTTGAAAAAACTTTTACTAAAGAAACTTTGCAAAAAGGCTTTAAGAGCGGTCTAAAGATGGTTCTCTGGGGGTTGGAATCAGGCTCTGACAGTGTTATGGAGCTTATAAACAAAGGAATAGACATAGATAAAAGACTTGAAATACTTAAAAATTCAAATGATGCAGGATTATGGAATTTTGCCTTCATATTCTTCGGTTTCCCGACAGAAACGCAGGAAGATGCCAGAAAAACTATAAAAATGCTTTGTGAAAACAACGATATAATTCATTCTTACGGAAGATCTGTCTTTACTATGGGAAAACACACAAAACTGAAAGACGAGCCCGAAAAATATGGTATTACTGCCGTATATCCTGCGGTGGATGAATTTTCCCCGACATATACCTTCGATTGTATTGGTATGACAAAGGATGAGCTCAATTTGATATTAAAAGAATGCACGGAAGCCTGTGCTGAAGCATACAGCAATCCTCTTTGGATGTATTTAAGGTATAGGGAATATATATTTTTATACCTTGCAAAATATGGTAAAGATTGGGTTTCAGGATATAAAATAGATAAAAATAATTTATAAAAAGGAAAAAATATGGATTTTGATGATTTTTCAAGTGAAAAAGACAACACCCAAAAAATTATGCAGGACAGAGACAAAATTAAAAACCAGATGATAAAAAAGCTCTCCTCTCTAAAGTTTAATGAAAATGAAATAAATGAAGTTTTAAATATCATTGATTTTGCGGAAGCAAAGATTGAAGCTGTAAAAGTAACATTAAACGGCACAAACATTAATACTGATGACCCGACACCCGCAATGAAACTTGCTCTTGATGAAATCAGACTGCTGCAAACAAAAATGGCGGTTGATATCAGGGTAAAAATAAATGAAATTTTGGCATATAAAAACAGGGCTAAGTAAATACAGATTTCTTATTCAAAGGCACTGCTTTTTCTCCAGCGCCCGGATTTTAAATAAATGAGCGCTATAATTACGGAACAAAAAGACGCTATAGGTGCTGCCACTCCTAAATTAAACAGAGATTTGCCGAATATTCCCGTAATTAAAAATGCCAATGGCACCCTGACCAAAAGTGTTGCGACAAGATTATTTGCCATGGAAAATGCCGTATGACCGCACCCGTTAAAAAATGCATTTAAACAAAATGCAAACGGCACAATAACTAAATCAAAACTGAAAGATTTTAAATAGGAAGCCCCCTGGGTTATGACATTTTTATCAGATGTGAAAATCCTTATTGCACTTTCAGGATTTATCTGCTGCCAGATAAAACACATCAAACCAAAAATAACCGTGCAGCCGATTGCCGTATAAAGTGTGTATTTTGCCCTTAGGCGTTTTTTAGCTCCTATATTCTGAGCCACAATGGGAGTAAGCGCCATAGCAAACGAAAACGCCGGAAGCATGGTAAAACCATTCAGCCTGTTTGCAGTACCATAGCCTGCAGAGGCATCAACTCCCATAGAATTTGCAAGCGAAAGAAGAATTATAAAAGACATCTGTACCATTGCATCCTGAAAGGAAAGCGGCAGACCAAGCTTTATTACATCCCTTATTTTATCAAAGTAAAATTTTATCTTTCTGAATCTGAATTCAAATGTAAATTTATTCATTCTGACATACAAAACCATGGTTGAAGCACAGATAAACTGGGCAATAATTGTAGCATATGCAGCACCCTTTACCCCAAGATTTAAATATCCTATAAAAAATAAATCCAGAATAATGTTTATAAAACATCCCAAAGATATAAAAAGCATTGGTGCGTGTGAATTTCCTACTCCCCTTAAAACAGATGCCAGGGCATTGAATATAAATATTAAAACTATGCCAAAAGAACATATTGCAACATAATCTACAGCACCCTGATACGCCTCTTTTGGTGTTTGCATAAGGCTTATTAAATTTGGCGCAAAGAAAAACATCAAAAAGAAAACAATAAATGAAAGAGATATAAAAAACAGAAACACGGTTCCGACTGTTTTTTGAATCTCGTCATGCCGGTTTGCGCCGTAAGCATGCCCTATTAAAACCGTGGTTCCTGTCGTAAGACCTATTATAAAAGACATCACCATAAACATAACCTGTGCACCTATTGCAACAGACGATATCGCTGCACTTTCTTTTGTAAAGTGCCCGATAATTATCAAATCGCAGGCACCGTAAAGAGCCTGAAGAAAGTTCGCTATCACAAAGGGGAGTGCAAACAATATCAGGTTTTTAAATATGCTGCCTTCGGTTAGGTTTTGCTCTTTTTGGAACATATTTCAATATTAAAAGAAACAAAATTTTTTAACCATAACTATAAAAGGCTATATTGATTATGAGGGTCATACAAAAAATTATTTCAAAGGGAAAATAATAACATGTTTTCTTTCTATCTCTTTTTGAAAACTTTCAGGCAATTTATTAAATTCAAAAATGTCAATCAAAAAAGGAATGTTGCTTTCATTAAGAAATTTTCTTAATTTTATAATATCTTTTGTATTTTCCCCAAATGTTTTTACGGCAAGATCCAAATCGCTGCCACTGTGTGCATCGCCTTCTACCCTGCTTCCGTATGCCCAAATTTCAGCTTTCGGACAATAATTTTCAAAAACAGAAAGTAGTTCTTTTAAATATTTTTCTTTAATAAAAAGTTTGTCCATTTTTTTCTATGGTTTCTTTTAAATTCTTTGAATCTCTAATAAAATCTTCAATAAATGTAAGAGTCTCTTCAGCAAAGGCTCTACCGTAATTATGCGCTGTATTGTTTCTGTTATCCCGATATTTCATCCATCTTTCGGTCTCATCTTCATTTATCAGGGAATATTTAAAGGCATGCCTGAATACGTCTTTAAAAGAAAGTGTGTCAGCGGCTTTTTTGCTTGAAAAGTACGGACCAATCACTTTTTTTAAAAGCTTTCCGCATTGTTCAAGCGTCATTTCAAACCCTTTTACAAGAGAATTTCTGTACATTTCATAATCAACCGTTCCCTCTTCGGTTTCTTTAATCATTGAGTATGATTTTTCAAGGGTTTCAATGCATTTTTCCAAATATTCAATGTTTATATTATCCATTGTTCTATAGTATCACAAATCGCAGTTGTGTCCTACCCTACCCTTTTAAAATAGACTGTTGAATGCTCTTTAAGCCGTATAGGCACTTTATCTTCTTCTGCACCGTTTAGACCAAAACCTTCTATAATTTCTCCTTCGTTTGAAAATTTGCCGCTTCCGCCATATTTTATATCGTCAGTATTGAGCACCTCAACCCATTTACCTTCCGGAAAGTTAATATTGTACGCATTGTTTATGGCTGTTGGGTAGCTTTCGTTTTTAAAGTTTGAAATGATAAAAAATTCATTTTGGGATTCTTCATCCTTTATGTGCAGCCCCATTGTATTGTCATAAATTAAAGCATCCCTTGAACCATCTTCGTTTAAAACAAGCCAGCCTTTTGTAAGGGCAGGATTTTCCCTGTTTAATTTATTCAAATCACGGGTTAAATCCATATGTTTTGACATAAACTCTGTCGCACTGTCAGAATATTCAATATTCCCGAAAATTGAGGCATGAAATGCAGCCCTGCCTGTATCATACCCTTTTTCTATTTCCAATTTAGGTTCATTTTTGTGGCTTTCAAACTGTCTGAAAAATCTAAACGGAGTAAGCTCAATGTTTTCATCCCCCTGAAATACCATTTTTGGTCCGGGAATTGCAAATGTCAAAGCTTCTGTCATACGTACTTGTGCTGCGCTGTTTTTGAATGCCGTACAAAGCCTTTTATATGTGATGTGTGCATTTTGTTTAATTCCCAAATCTTTTAAAATATCTTCGTAAAATTTATCGTATGGCTGATATTTGTATTTATCCAATTTTCCTTCTGCAAGCATTATACATAAAGATTCTGCTACACTTTGCGCTTTTTGACATGTTATATCATTTTTGGCTTTTTGAAGCGGAACTTCTTTTAATTTGGCATATTCATAGACTCTGTTCAAATCTTTTGAATTTAAAATAACATTTGAATTCAAATTAAGTTTGGGTACCAAATATTTCACAACCCGCCTTGTGCCGTCCATATTTCCGGTTTCATCGTGGCTTGTTGTATATTTTACAGCATTTTGGGAATGATAAATCGCATTTACAAGTTCTGCTATATCTTTTCCTGAATATACTGTTTTATCAAGGGCATGATGATATGGAAAATCCCACTCGGCATCATAACCAAGGTTTGAGAGCATCTTCTTTGAAACGCCGCCTTTAATGTTACGAACTGCAGAATCAATTGAATCTATGTAATCACAATGTTCATCCTCGCTTTTGCCTTCACAATGTTCATAATCTAAAAGCGGACTTACAATTCTTTTATCATGAAGCTCGTTTTCATCAATCCAATAGTCATATCCGTTTGTATTGGTATGATTTCTTGCATCTTCCGCAATTAAAAATGCATCCGGAAAATGGTAGTTTATTTCCGCAGCAATTTCTTTCATCGCATAATCTGATTCCATAAACCTTGTCATATCAAGACGAAGTCCGTCTACTTTGTAATTATCAATCCAGTTTAAACCTGCATTTACAATGTAATCGCGTACGTATCTTGAATTTTCACCTTCGAAATTAAACGCTTCACCAAAATCGTTCTTGCCTTTTACATAGGGACCAGTCTCCTTTAACCGGGCACCGTCTGCCCCGAGATGGTTTGGAACATAATCCATAACTACATTCAATTCAAGCCCATGGGCATAGTCTATAAGTTCTTTCAGCTTGTCTGGTCCGCCTCTGTGCTCAGGCGGGGCAAATTTATCTACCCCGTCATATCCCCAGTTAAAATAAAATGTATTTTCATTCGGCATTAGCTCGATTGTGTTAAAACCGGCTTTTTTAATTTCTTTAAGCTTTTCTTTTGCAGCATCATAAGTGCCCTCTTTTGTCAGAGTGTCAATATGCATTTCATAAATACTTGCTTCTCTTATGCTTTTTTGTTCGCCCTGAGGCTTTCTTGTAATTCTTTCCCCGCTTGCTTTCCAAACTTCATTATTTTTCCATTCAAACTCAGAATGGTCATAGAGAATTGAATAATTTAAAAAATCTTTGCTTTTTTTGTTTCCCTGCCTCATTGCATAGGGGTCTTTTACTTCCACTGTTGTGCCATCTGATTTTTTTATCAAAAACGAATATCTGTCTCCCACTTTTGCTTCGTTTGGAGATAATTTTTCGGCACTTTGGAAAACACCATTGCCCATATTTTCCAGAGCATATGTTTTGAATTCATCAGGGTTTTTAGCATCAAAAATCTTAACATCTACACTTTTTGCATCAGGAAAGGTAAATATTTTAAAGGAAACTTCTTTTGTATTAGGGTCAATCGCTCCGCCCCAGCTTCTATGTTCTTTAAGTCTTCTTTTAAAAGATATATTTTGCTGCTGCAAATTATACAAATTTGCAGCAGGTTTTATAAAACCTGACCCGGTCTGAAAAGGATTTTGGGTTACAAGATTGCGAGAAACCCTCTGAGGCATATATCGAACAGAATTTTGTCCAAAATACGCACCATTAATGCTGCTTATCTGCATATGGAAACTTTCCCTTTAAATTTTTATCAACACAAATACTCTAATATTATGATATTAGCTGGATTTCAGACGTATTGCAAGAAGTTTACAAAAATTTATTTAAAATCTGTTTGAAACGATGGTGAAGAACGCATAGCCTGTATTATTGGTTTCTTTGCCAAAATTTCCATTTCGGCACATCATCATAATAAAACTTTAAAAGAAGTAAATCACCTTTTTCAACGTGCGCTTCCTCCCCTTCTTCAAGGTATACAAGGGGGGAATTTTCATACACATTTTTAACACCTGATTTTAACCGGTTTTCGCCATCTTCGGGACTAATTACTCCCTTGCCGAAATAATAAAACTGACCTATCCCTTTTACAAAGTGCCCGGCAACAGCAAGCCCGGCGCCAACTGCTGACTTTTTGGCATCAAACGGTTTATAGCCTAAAACCTTGGCACTCCAGGAAGGTTCATCCACGTTTTTTGTTTCTCCCGTGGAGGGAATAGTATAAGAAACAGGCTCAATTATTAAATATCCGTTCCTTTTACCCCTTTTAGGGTCAACTGCCTTTGTCACCTTTGCCGTAAGTATGCTTCCTTCTTCAAGTTTTATGCCATTTTCAAACTGATTTTCTTTCAAAACCTTTAGGGAAACACTTTGTGCTTCATTTTCAAAAGAAAATTTACACAAACTTTCAACCACGGTTTTATTTGAAATGTCGTCAAAAGCATATGCCGGACATAAAATCAATGTACAAAATAAAAATAAACCAAGTAAAATAATTCTTTTCATATGTCTGATTGTATCATTTTTGCATAATTTGTGCAAAATTCTATTGCTCAATTAAATGACATTTTCAAATAATATTTCAGCAGGTATAATGATAAAATAAATATTAAATACAATTTACGAAGCAGAATATAGACAACAAAAAGGAAAAAATATGTTAAAAACGATGGATAGCCTGGTTTTGATTATAGATATACAGGAAAAACTTATGTCAGCATTAAACCACGGCATAAAGGAACAAATACTGATTAAGGCGCCAAAATTAGTACAGGCAGCAAAAATTCTGGGTGTAAATACACTTGTGACAGAACAATATCCAAAAGGACTCGGCTCAACAATTGAAGAAATCAAAAGAGAATTGCCTGAAAACTGCATTCCTACAGAAAAAACAGATTTCTGCGCGCTGATGGAACCAGGCTATACAGAAAAAATAAAATCTTTAGGCAAAAAACAGGTGATAATATGCGGAATTGAAGCACATATTTGTGTATATCAAACTGCCGTAAAGCTTCTTGAAGAGGGGTATGAAGTATTTGTATTAAAAGACTTATGTGCAAGCAGAAACAAGGTAGAGTTTGAGTGTGCAATGGATTTATTGAGCACCCTTGGTGCAAAGATTACCTGCCTTGAAATTGTGCTTTTTGAGTGGTTAAAAACAGCGAAAAACCCGAATTTTAAAGAAATTCAGGCACTGATAAAATAGTTTATGAAAATCATTAAGGGCTGTATCTTGTATTTACAGCCCTTAGATATTAATGATTATTTTTTCTGTTTTTAATCGCCTGGTAAACCCCGCCTATTACAGCACCTATAAGAGCACCGGCAATTGCCATAGTAATATAGTTCATCATAAGCTTACTCCTCAATCTTCCTGTCTTTTAATAGGGTTTTTAAACCTCGTTGTAGACCCCTGGAAAAGAAGGTCAAACTTTCCTGTCGGACCGTTTCTTTGTTTTGCAACAATAATTCTTGCCTTATTTTTCACTTCAGGATTTTCTTTATCATAATATTCTTCTCTGTATATAAACATTACAACATCCGCATCCTGCTCAATTGCACCGGATTCACGAAGGTCTGAGAGCATAGGCTCCTTATCGCCCCTTTCTTCCACCTTACGTGAAAGCTGGGAGAGCGCTATAATCGGAACATTTAATTCTCTTGCAAGAGATTTCAGCCCCCTTGAAATTGATGAAATCTGTTGGGTTCTGTCTTGGGAGCTTCTGTCTTCAATTAATTGCAAATAGTCAATTATAATAAGCCCCAAATCCGGATAATTCATCTTTAATCTGCGGCATTTTGCACGGATATCAGAAACGCTCACCCCTGCTGTATCATCTATTAAAAGAGGGGCAAGATGTAAATCATTCAAAATTGCTGAAATTTTTTGCCATTCGGCAGGGTTTAAATCTCCGGTTCTTGCCCTTTGCGCATCAATTTCAGCCTCTGCACAAAGAACCCTCTGGGTAAGCTGAATCTTTGACATTTCAAGAGAAAATATAGCAACAGGAACCTTTGACCTTATTGCAACATTTTGCGCAATATTCAAAGCAAAAGCCGTCTTTCCCATTGAAGGACGTGCTGCAAGGATTAACAAATCTGATTTTTGAAATCCTGCGGTTAAGGTATCAAGTTCATAAAATCCGCTTGGAACACCAGTATATGTTCCTCTGTTTGAGCATCTGTATTCAAGCTGTTCCATGGTTTCATATAATAAACTGCTCAGAGCTTCCATCTGCTGGGAATTTTTCTGCTGGGAAATCTCAAAAATGAGCTTTTCTGCCGCCTCAAGAGAAATCTTTGATTCCGGATTTTTAAAAGTTTCTTCAATAATCGTGCTGCCAGCTGCAATAAGCTGCCTTTTGGTGGCATTTTCTTTTATTATATTTGCATAATATTCAACGTTTGATGTCAGCATAGTATCAATCATCAAATCATTCAAATATTCCCTGCCGCCAATACTTTCAAGCTGTCCTTTTGCATTAAAATATTCGCCGATAGAAAGCGCATCTACGGGTTTATTTTGATTGTAGAGCGTAAACATGGCATCATAAATCAGACGGTTTTTAGGGTTATAAAAACTTTCCGGGGTAAGAATTTCAACTACTCTGTTCAAAACATCATTAGAATTTATTAAAATGGCGCCTAAAACTGACTCTTCTGCCTCTAAATTATGCGGCGGAAGCTTTTTAGATAAGCTTTTCTTTCCGGCATCAAGTTCCACTACCATATTTTTAAAAATTCCTCCCGCTTTCAAAAAATTATAAAATAAACTTTCATGACTTGCAAATGAATGAGAATTTTTACCAGAAATATGCAATAACATAAGACCCGCAAATAATAACTGCGGGTCTTAATCAAAATTTGCATTTTAAAGTATAAAGTTACATCCAATCGTTGCTGAAGGCTTTAGTACCGTGTTTAACACAGGTAAAACATTTTTCTGTATCAAGATATGCTTTTTTTGAAAAACTTTCTAAGGTTGCTCCTGTGCGCGCTCTAAAATCATTACATAAAACAGGACAGCAGAATACTCCTTTTGAGCTTACAATTCTTGAATTAAAACAGTCCAGGGTTTTTTCATTAAAATTATCCGTTTCAACCTGGTCAAAAGTATTTGCAGCAGGGTTAAAATAGGGAATTATTTTTAAATTTATATCTTCAAATTCAAAATCGATTTTATTCAGCATATCCCTAAATCCTTTGAACAATTCTTCTTTTGATTCATTGTAATAATTTACTGTGGATATTATCGGATTAAATTCATATTTATAAAGACTTTGAATAGCAAGAAGAGCCTTTCTGTAACTTCCTCTGCCCCTTATTTCATCATTTTTCTGCTCATTGTAATGGTCAAGGCTTATTCTATAGATTGTTTCGAAATTTGATTCATCATCAATCTTTCTTAAAAAACGCGCCTTTTTATCATTTATAAGGGTACCATTCGTAAGAACCGTCACATTTGAAAACTTCAAACAAAGTCTTAAAATTGTATTAAAATCGGGGTGGAGCATTGGTTCTCCGCCTGTCAGATAAATACACTTAATATTTTCTTTTTTGGACAAAACCAAAGACTGCTTAATTTTATCAAGATGAATAAAGTCTTTTTCTTGTTTGTATGGGTTTCTTTTTATGTAGCAATGGCTGCATTTTAAGTTACAGTTTTTTGCAGTCAGCTCAAAAAATAAATTGTTCAATTCTTCCATCTTTACTTCCGGAGCCTGCATAAACGTGGCTCGTCCGTTGTTTTGAATACTTTGCATTAGTTTTCCATTCCTTAAAAAATAATCTAACCTTATGGAAATTATTTTATAAATTAATAAGAAAATTAATATTACTCCTTCGGGTGAGGAAAATGTCCAGACTAAAAAAATGAAAACTAAACCAAAAAATATCCCGCAGCATAATTTCTTTTCTGCGGGATATTATCTAAACTTTTTATTGTTTTTCCTTTATGGAATCATCGGAGCCTCGGGGCTGGCAGGAGAAGCACTTCCTGCTGCACTCGGCGTTTTTGTATAAAGCCTTATTTTCACATTAGTAATAAGAATGGTTTTATCTTTTTCCCAAGGCTGCATTTCAACTTCTGCAAGGTAATTCAAATTATTATCCTTCATTAAGCCCTTAAAGAAAGCCTGAAGCTGGGCATATGAACCAATTGCCTGAATTCTGAGCTCGCATGCATTGTACTCGGGAAGATGAGCAGCATATACGGGGTCAGATTCCGGTGCATAATTATAATCAATTGATCTTATTCTAATACCGGAAGATTGCGCTATTGAAAGTACAATTTCAAACAACGGAGCAAATGATGCTTCCGCACTGAACTGCGCTCCTTCAAGTTCATATATCTTTTTGCCGTCTTTTGGTGCCACTTTTGCTTTTGCTGCAGCTATGGCTTGTGCTCTTAAATTGCTGGCATCGCTTTCTTTTTGTATAAGCACCTGTTTTGCAGCACTTGTAGATTTTGCAAGCTCAACCGCTTTTGTAAATTCAGGCGGAACAAACTTGATACCCAATGCGAGTACTACAAGCACTATTGCAAAAGAAAATATATTGTCTTTAATAATTTGGAACATTTTTCTCTTCTTTATCCTTCTTAATTCATATCAACAGGTTCTAACCTAGGAAGAACAGGGGGCGCAACAGAAGTGGGTGATTGTGCACCTGTGTTACCAGCCTGGTTTGTCTGTTGGCTGTTAGGGTCTTGGGCTTTCTGAGACTTTGGAGATGCAACGTTTGCAATCTCAAAGTTAAATATCTTTTGATTGTCATTAATATCAAGATTAATTTCATCTAAAGGTCCTGTTACCACCTGCAGCTTATTAAGCTTTATGCTTGATTGGGGAGATAGAACCTTCAGGCTCTTATAATATCCATATATATCATTTATTGTTGTAGATATACCTTCAACAGCTACCTTGCTGCCATCCTGGTTGTAATAGTATGTAAGCCATACATTAGCCGGTATATCTGAAGCCAAAGAATCATAGAAACTTATGGCTTGTTTGTTTGCATAAATAATATTGTTAATTATTGAATTGATGTCTGCAAAACCATCCTGTGAAGATAAAGTTTTTATCTCGCTTTCAATAGAAGTCGTTCTGCTCTTAATTTGCTGCAGTTCTTTTGCAGACATATTTGACACAAGCATTGAAAACCCTACAAGAGCAACGATGATAAGCGCAATTATACCGGATAGAACGTATGAAACACCCCTGATTAAATCCGGCGTAACAAGAATTTCCTTATCCATAAACATAAAGGTTGCATAAAGGGTTTGCTGGGCTGCAGCTCCTTTACCTAAAATGTTTAATACAAGAAAATCTGACATTTGACAGTTTGCAGCACCTATGGCTGAAAGCGTTATAGAAGATGCTTCCTTGCTTGTAATTTCGGGAACAACATCTACAAACGGTTTTTTAGCATACTTGTTGCAATCAATTGTTTCAATTTTTTCATCAAATATAATTTGTGTTTTCAATACTTCCGCACAAATATCATCTGCTTGTGAAACAATTAAAAGTTTCTTTGCAGGATAGTTTGGAAGAATTTGGGAAACAGAAGTTGTAATTGCCTGATAAGCTTCTTCATAAGAGAAAGATTTAATAGCAAGAGGAACTTCCTGATAATCCACCAGTCTTGCGCCCACAAGTGAGAATATTGCATAGCTGTTTGTATTAATTAATAGTACGTTCCAGCTGTAGTTTTCAGCAATTTCCTGAGAGCAAAGGTTAGAGAAATAAATACCTCTTAAAATTGCACTATATGCAGATTCAATACCTACAAGGTTTGAACCGATATCTGCAAAAACATCTTTAATTTCATCAATTGCAGTTTTCTGGAATGATGAATAAATAATATGACGTGTTTCCGTGTTGGTGTTAACATTTACATCCAACCACGCAGAAACAGGTTCTACTCTCTTAAATATATATGATTCTTCTGCTTTTGAAGCAATTGCCGTGTTAATACCATCATCCGGCAATATCAAAGGAAGATTCATAAAGTCAAAATGCACGTTTGGCAGTGTCAAAAATACATTTGACTTAGCGTTAATATCAAGCTCATTGAATAAATCAATTACAGCACTTTTAAATGCACCGTAATCCTGAATTTCTCTTGTTGAGAAATTGTACTCAATAAATCTGCGTCCGTATTTAATTACCTGATTTGATTTTCTGTCAGTTTGAATGACTTCTACACCAATATTAGGCGTTACGGAAATACCAATTATTTGTTTGTGTGTTGTACCGGCAAAATTAAACATTGCTCATTTTTTCTTTTTTAACTCTAATCATACTTATATATAGAATTTATAATACAATAATTACAATAAAAGAAAAATACATTTAACAAAAAATACAATAAATGGAGTATAAAAAATTGAAAAATTATATTTATGGAAAAAATGCCGTTCTTGAAACATTGTTAAAAAACCCTAAAAGAATCAATAAAATTTACATTTCAAAAAATATAGGTTTTGATAATCGTTTGAAAAAAATTAAAGAGGAGGCTCTTAATAATTCTGTAATAATTCAATTCACAAATCTTAATAAATATTTAGATATTATTAAGGAAGAAACCGGTGAAGATGTGAATTTACAAGGGGTTGTAGCCTCTGTTTCGCCTGTTGAATATATAACACTGGAAGAATTTATTGGGCATGCCAAAAAAAACGATTCTTTGGATAAATATAAAAAACTTATAATTTTAGACGGTGTTTCAGACCCTCATAATTTTGGTGCAATAATAAGGACAGCAACAGCCGCAGGGTATGACGGGATATTAATCGGAAACCACAGAGCATGCCCCATCACCCCTATTGTTGAAAAAACATCCGCAGGTGCCATAAACCACATTCCAATAATAAAAGTAAATAGCCTTTCAGGTGCGGTTGATTATTTAAAAAATAACGACTGGTGGATAATTGCTTTAGATATGAACAATAGTGATAATTACTTTGACGTTAATTACAAGGATATGAATTTCGCCCTTGTGCTTGGCGCAGAAGGAGATGGCATTTCAAAGACATTATTAAATAAAGCGGATTTTAAAATAAAAGTGCCCTCAAAATTTGAATCATTAAATGTTTCGGCTTGTGCTGCCGTTGTAATATATGAAACAATAAGACAAACCGAATATTCGTAGTATTTTATTGGGCAAATTTTGAAAAATAAGTTATAATGGCTTTGTCTTTAGGAGAGTTCAATGAAAACAAAACCAAAGAAAAATAAAAATAACAAAGAATTTGAAGAAATTGAAGAGCAAAATGAAGATTTAAACCCTGAAGAATCCGACAGCGAGGATGAAATCCTTGAGGTGGATAAACAGGTAAAAATTGATTATAAAAGCGTCATAGCAGATGATTCAGTCAAAATTTACCTTCAACAGATAGGAAAAATTCCTCTTCTTTCATATGAAGAAGAAATGGCTGTTGCAAGAGAAATAAAAGAAAACAACTCAACCAAAGCAAAAGAAACGCTTGTAAGCTCAAACCTCAGGCTTGTTGTATCAATTGCCAAAAAATATATAGGAAGAGGTCTTTCTTTCCTGGATTTAATTCAGGAGGGTAATATGGGGCTTATGAAGGCAGCAGAAAAATTTGACTATACAAAAGGGTACAAATTTTCAACCTATGCCACCTGGTGGATACAACAATCAATCACAAGAGGAATTGCCGATAAATCAAGAATGATAAGGCTTCCTGTCCATATGATTGAAACCCTGGGTAAAATAAAAAGGGCAACGATTGAACTTTCAACAGAATTAAACAGAATGCCCACAAAAGAAGAAATTGCATCAAAAATTAATATGCCGGTTTCAAAACTTTCTGCGCTTATGAAATCAGCCCAAAGCACTATAAGCATTGAAACACCTGCAAACCAAAAAGATGATTCGTCTAAAATCGCTGATTTTATTGTGGATGAAAGTCACCTGACTCCGGATACCAAGGTTACTCAGGAAAATCTCCTTGATGATGTTCATAAGATGCTAAATCAGTTAAACCAAAAGGAAAAAGATGTCCTGATTATGCGCTTCGGGCTGGATGATAACGGACAGAAGAAAACTTTGGATGAAATCGGCACCAGATACGGCGTTTCAAGAGAAAGAATCAGACAAATTGAAACGCGTGCCATTTCAAAATTAAAAAAACTCTGCAAAAATCAAAATTTAAGCGGCAATTTAAAGAATTATATAGGGATGTAAAAGGAGCAGTTTGCTCCTTTTATTTTTCGTCTTTAAGATATCCTCATCCCGGTAATGTTTTTTGCCATAGTTTCATCTATCTTTTTTTATGTAAAAATAAAAGGAGAAACAAAATGGAAAAATACGTTTGCCTGCTGTGCGGATATGTTTACGACCCTGAAACCGGCGATGCTGACAGTGATATTGCACCAAACACGCCATTTAGCGAGCTTCCGGATGATTGGAGATGTCCAATCTGCAACGCGGCTAAAAACCAATTTGTAAAACAAAGTTAAATCTTTGCCCCATTGGGGCGCAAGCCCGTAAATAGCTGTCAAAGGGCAAAATAGCAAAAGGAAGAAGTATGATAGAAGAAAAGGCGCGCCAAATAGTAAATGCGGCAGAAACAGAAGTTGAACATCTTTTTAAAAAAACGGATGAAATTGCAGAATATAACCAAAAAAAGGTGCTTCAGGCTTTTCAAAAAAATAAAATAGGCGAAGAACACTTCTATACTGTAACCGGTTACGGACACGATGACCTTGGGCGCGAGGCGCTTGACAATGTTTTCAAAGATACATTTAATACGGAAGCTGCTATTGTACGTCCTCACTTTGTTTCCGGCACCCATACCATTGCATGCGCACTTTTTGGGGTGCTTCGCCCGGGTGATGCACTTCTTTCAATTGCAGGAGCTCCTTATGATACTTTGGATGAAATTATCGGAAAAAATAACTCCTGCGAATATTACAACTGTTCCTTAAAAGCGATAGGTGTAGAATATGATGAGGTACCGCTTTTAAACGATTTAGATGTTGATTTTGATGCAATACCAAAATACATAAAACCAAACACCAAAATGGTTACTATTCAGCGCTCCAGAGGATACAGCCTCAGAAATTCTCTCACTGTATCTGATATAGAGCGCATTATAAAGATTGTAAAGAGCATAAATCCTGAAATAGTATGCTTTGTAGACAATTGCTACGGCGAATTTACAGAAAAAAATGAACCTACAGATGTCGGCGCAGATTTAATTGCAGGAAGCTTAATCAAAAACCCTGGCGGCGGAATAGTAGAAGCAGGCGGTTATTTGGCAGGAAAGAAAAAATTAATTGAAATGTGCGCAAGACGTCTTACAGCCCCGGGTATTGGCACAGAGGGCGGCGCTATGTTTAACCAGACAAGAATAATGCTTCAGGGATTCTTTATGGCGCCAAGCGTGGTGTCATACGCTGTAAAAGGGGCAATTTTAGCCGCAAAAGTCTTTGAAAATGTCGGGTTTAAGACTCATCCGCTCTCTGATTCTGTAAGATGTGATTTGATTCAAACTATAAAATTCGGCGAACAAAAGGCACAGGAAGCTTTTTGCCGGGCTCTTCAAAAATATTCGCCTGTTGAAAGCTACCTAACCCCAATTCCAGACGGTGTTCCCGGGTATGAAGATAAATTAATTATGGCCGGCGGAAGCTTTATAGAAGGTTCCACAATTGAACTTTCAGCAGACGGACCATGCAGACCTCCATATGCTGTGTATATGCAGGGCGGTTTAAGCTATTTTCATGTAAAACTGGCGCTAATAGGGATTTTAGAAGAACTTTTGTAGAATAAAATTTATGGCAAAAAAAAGGAACCGATCTCCTCAGTTCCACTGTATTGCCATCACCAGTTAGATATAAATTGCATAAATTGTGTTGTGTTTATAGTTTAATACTAGATTATTTTTCAGTTTTTAGTAATTATCAAAAAGTTAGAAATTTCTATAACTAAAGTATAAAATCATGCAAACCCAAGCCCTAAAAGGCAAACAAACCTCTTTAAAGATGATTGGAAAAGCACGCATTTAGCCCGGAATTTATGATATAATTGACCCATGGCAAAAATTAAAACAAAGTGGGTGTGTCAAAACTGCGGATATGAAACAGCCTCGTATTTAGGTCGCTGCCCGGATTGCGGACAATTTTCCACATTCAGCGAAGAAATCACCCAAACTAAAATTGAAATAAAAACAAATTCACCCTCAAATGCAGTAGTTGCGGGCAATTTGGGGTACAGTAAAATTGATGATATTAAACTTGATGAAACAATCAGGATAAAAACCGGAATTGAAGAATTTGACAGGGTTTTAGGAGGGGGTTTTGTAGAAGGAAGTCTTGTTCTTTTGGCAGGAGATCCCGGGATAGGCAAGTCTACACTGGTTTTACAGGCAGGAAAGAATATTGCGGATTCCGGTCATAAAATCTTATACATCTGCGCGGAAGAATCCCCAAGCCAGGTAAAACTAAGAGCCCAAAGGCTTAACACCAATTCTGAAAATCTGTATGTCACGGCACAAAACTGTCTTGAGGAAGTTTTAACCCAAATTGATGAACTAAAGCCTGATTTTTTAGTAGTAGATAGTATTCAATCAGTCTTTAGTGCCCAAATAACAAGCTCTTCAGGCACTGTTTCCCAAATTCGCGAATGTACAAATTTATTAATGCGTGCAGCAAAGCTGAAAAAGCTCACTACCATTGTAATCGGACATGTTACAAAAGAGGGAAACATTGCAGGACCTAAGGTTTTAGAACATATGGTTGATTGCGTTGTAAATTTTGAAGGAGACAAATTCAGAACATACAGAATGCTTAGAAGTATAAAAAACCGTTTCGGGGCGACAAGTGAAGTGGGCGTTTTTTCAATGAATGACGATGGTTTGGCTGAAATTAAAAACCCGTCTGAACTTTTTTTATCAGAAAAAGGAGAAGAAAATTGCCCCGGCTGCACGATAATTGCAACAGTGGAAGGCACGCGCTGCCTGCTTTTAGAGGTTCAGGCACTTGTAGGCAACACCCCTTATCCAAGTCCCAGGCGGGTTGCACGTGGAATTGAATACAACAGACTGCTTCAAATTCTTGCTGTTTTAGAAAAGCGGGTAGGTCTAAACCTAAGTAAACAGGATGTTTACACAAATGTCATAGGCGGCGTGGATATTATTGAACCGGCTGCGGATTTGGGAATTGCGATTGCGGTTTTAGCCTGTATTCGGGATATTTGCTGTAAAAAAGATATGGTAATAATCGGTGAAATCGGCTTGTCTGGTGAGATACGGCAGGTTGATAATCTTGAAAAACGATTAAAAGAGGCACAAAAGCTGGGTTTCAAAGAAGCAATTATTCCAAAAATTACCTCTGATACTGCATCCCAACGCATTAAAAACCTGAAAATAAAGACTATACAAGTATCAAGGGTAGTTGACGCAATTACAAAAGCATTTTCAGGGTAAAAAGCTTATACTGCCTGGTTTTCATTTGTGTTAATATCTAAAGAAGCTTGTACTAAAACGGTTTCAACAAAATCCATATCATTGCAGCCCAGATATAGCTTAGTTTTATTTTTTTCAAAATCTGAAAACCTATATGTGGACGGACTTTTACGAAATCAAACCTGATAAATGTTGCAGTGTAAGCATTTCAAAGATTCACATTTCTCATCATGTCTTTTAATGTCTGAATTGTGGTTTCCATTGAAACAAGGTCGGTTGTTTTTTGCTGTAAAAATCCGTTAATTTCAGGCATAAGTTTAATTGCAATGTCTAATTTCGGGTTTGAGCCAGCCTGATACATCCCAACATCAATCAAATCCTTGTTTTCGCGGTATAAGGCAAGCAATTGCCGCATCTTTCCTGCCGCTTCCTGGTGTTCTTTGTCTGTAATAGTTGTAAATAGCCTTGAAATAGACCCAAGGGTGTCAATTGCAGGATAGTGGTTCATTTCAGCCACTTTACGGGATAAAAATATGTGCCCGTCCACAATTCCGCGCACCGTATCCACAATGGGGTCTGTGATATCATCACCCTCCATCAAAACAGTGTAAAGCGCTGTAATAGAGCCTTTTTCAGAATTTCCGGTTCTCTCAAGCGCTCTTTGCAGCCAGCTGAATATTGAAGGCGGATAACCCTTCATTGTAGGCGGTTCTCCAAGAGACAAGCCTACCTCTCTTCCAGCCATAGCACACCTTGTAACCGTATCGGTCATAAGGAAAACTTTTTTGCCCTTGTCTCTGAAGTATTCGCAGACGGAAGTTGCCGCAAGCAGGCACTTCATACGGATTAGAGGGGGTAAATCTCCCGTAGCACAAACAACCACGGATTTTTTCATACCTTCGGGTCCAAGGGAATCCTCCATAAATTCTTTAACTTCTCTTCCGCGTTCGCCGATAAGCGCCATAACATTGACATCCGCCTCTGAATTCCTTGCAATCATACCAAGGGTGGTGCTTTTACCCACCCCGGAACCCGCAAAAAGCCCCATGCGCTGCCCCGTGCCCATTGTTAAGAGCGAATCAATGGCTCTAATTCCTGTGGAGAGCGAGTTTTTAATGATTGGTCGTCTGAAAGCATCCGGTACAGAGCCATTTATATTAACATATTCGGCATTTGTCACATCCAAAGGACGCCCGTCCATGGGCTCTCCAAGCGGATTTATAAGCCGTCCCAAAAGAAAATCCCCGACAGGAAGCATAATAGGACCTCCTGTGCTTTCAACCAGACTGCCTTGCCCGATTCCTTCGCCATCATAAAGGAGCAAAAGCTGCGCCATTTCACCCTTAAAGGCTTGTACTTCAGCAGCTTTTTTTTCGCCTGTATATGTTTGGATATAGCACAAATCCCCTATTTTAAGCCCGGGAAGTTTTACATCTACAGTCAACCCCAAAAGCTTTGATACAACGCCTTTATATTCATAAAGTTTAGTATTTTCAAGGATATTCAGGGCTTTTGTTTTTGTATTATGAACCTTTAATTCGATATTTTCGTCCATAATAAATATTATAATGATTTTACCTTGTGCGGGCAAAGGATTAAGCAGAAAAAAGAACCGCCGGACAGAACCGGTATGTTTACAAAAACATTTTCAAATCAAGCATATAGCATTGTTATAAAATTTCTATGCCCTTAAAATCACTTTTAGTGTGTCTTTTTGGCGGTTAAGCTCAAACCCTTCAATGGCATTCTCGAAAGGCAAAATTTTTGTTATTAAAGGTTTAACATCGATTGTCTTTTTCTCAAAAAGCCTTATTACAGGCGCAAACTGACCGCATCTGGAGCCTACAACCGTTATTTCATTGATCACAACTGATGCCAGATTTAATCCTTCCTTTGCAGCAATAGTGCTCTTTAAAACAAGTATACCTCTGGGTTTTGTAAGGGACAAAGATGTTTCAAAACCGCCCACAGAGCCTGTTGCCTCTATTACAACATCAAATGAACCTTCTAAACCCTTAATCTCAGATAAAAGCATTGTTTTATTTCCGGCGTTTCGTGAAATATCGAGCTTGTTTTGATGCTTTCCTATGTGAAAAAGATTAATATTTAAAGCCCCTAAAACCAATGCTATGGAAAGTCCCAGCTTGCCGTCTCCCAAAAGTGCAACCTTGTCTGTCGGCTTTATATGCACCTGTTCAATTATTTCATATGCAGCAGCCAAAGGCTCTGTGAATACTGCTTCTTCGTCTGATACATTATCCGGAATTTCAAGTAAATTTGAAACAGGAAGGGTAAAATATTCACTGAAGCATCCTTCTTTTTGCCATATACCAAGGGTTCCACGGTTTGGACAATGTCTTTCAAGCCCGCTTGCGCACCAGGTGCAATTTTTACATCCTGCGTTAATTTCCCCGACAACTCTTTTACCTATCCACTTTTTATCAGCTCCGTTAAAAACATCAACCACAACACCGGTAAATTCGTGTCCCAAAACCCCTTTGTAGCCCATATAGCCTTTAGTTATCTCTTCATCAGTATTACAAATACCCATAAGAGTTGTTTTTATAAGGGCATCGCCTGCTTTCAACACTGGTTCTTTATAATTTTCAACGAATTTTAAACCTTCGTCATATACTAGAGCTTTCATTTTTTCCTCCTGCCGTATTTAAAGTTTAAAACCCCGAATGTTGATTATCCGGGGTTGCATAATTTATATTCCTGCCTGCGCTGGTGCTGTTTTTATTTCTTCAACATATTTAACGGCTGAAACTCCTGCAATTGCGCCGTCTGCAACGGCTGTAATTACCTGCCTCAAAGGAGTTACACGCACATCTCCTGCTGCAAATACGCCCATTGTGCTTGTTCTCATAGTTTCGTCCACTTTTATAAAACCTTTTTCATCCTGCATCATTTGCCCGGAAAAGCCTTGAACATTCGGCACAAAGCCAATATACGGAAATACGCCGTCAACACTTAAATCTTTTATTTCTTTTGTTTTTACGTTTTGAATCTTCACGCTGCCCACACAGCCGTTTTCATTCGGATTAATCTCTAAAGGCACGGTGTCAAAGACAAATTCAATTTTTTCATTTTTAAAAGCGCGCTCCTGAACAATTTTATCCGCACGAAGTTCGTCTCTTCTGTGGATGATATAAACTTTCTTTGCAAATTTTGTAAGGTAGCACGCCTCCTCTACTGCGGCATTTCCTCCGCCGACAACCGCTACGGTTTTATCTCTGTAGAAAGCTCCGTCGCACACGGCACAGTAGCTTACACCTTTTCCTATATGTTCAAGTTCGCCCTTAATACCTAGTTTTGCAGCACTTGCACCCGTTGCTATAATTACTGTTCTTGCTTTGTATTCACCCTTCAGTGTTTTAATGGTTTTAATATCTGAAACAAGGTCTGTCTCTTTGATTTCTTCCATCATAAATTTTGGAATATTAAATTTATCTATATGATGTTCAAATTTTTCAGCCAGCTCCCATCCTTCAATGGATGCAAAACCAAGGTAATTCTCAATTTCAAGGTAATTTACAGGCTGCCCGCCAAGGGTTGATGTATCTATTATTACAACATCTGCATTTCCCCTTTTTGCGTACAGTGCCGCATTCATGCCGGCAGGACCTCCGCCAAGCACAATTATGTCATAAATCTTATTTTCTTTATCACTCAATTTTACTCTCTCCTGATATTTTTTGTCCTATTACTTTATATTTTACTATATCTTTTGAAATTAGTTTTTCATCTTCATATTTTTCAATAATAAAAGTGTCAAATCCTCTAAAAATATTTCCGTCAAGAACAAATTCGGGCGATTCTTTTTGAACCACCTTATATTTTCCTTGTTTTTCCTCCTTTACTCTTGTAAATTTTAGCGTTTTGCCATCATAGCTCTTTTGCGGCTGCACCTGAATGGAAGATTTGGCACCCGTCATAGCGTTTTCAAGTATTAAGACGTTACCGTACCCGGAAAGGTTCCAAATATCTACAGATAATATATTAAACATTTTAGGATTGTTCGATGTCTCCATTTTGGATGCAACATGCCATACACCAAAAAAACCTTTGGGAATTTCATCATATGTAGCACCGCCTTTTAAAACTTCGGCAGGAGTTGAAATCTGAAGTATAAGAAAAAGAAAGACGGTGTAAAAGATTTTTCTCATAATAATTATTTTAATTAATTAATTTAAAAAGGAAAATTCCTCTTTTTATGGTTTAAAAGAATGGTTTTTAAAGTTCTTAATGTTTCTGTATCCGCCTTTTGTATGGTTTATTCGGATTTTGGGATTTACAGCGAATTATTTAGTGTAAAATAAATTTAAATTTAACTTAAACTATAGGAATTAATATTATGAAAACATTAATAAAAGCTTTATGTTTAACCCTTTTGTTCTTTGCATATTCTTTTGGTCTTCTTGGCACAGGAATGTTTCTGGAAAAAAGAATTTTAGATACAAAAGAGGCAGAACAGGCTGCAAGCCAACAGGAAATAAATGTTCTTGAAAACAGAACTGCTGAAGAATACCACAGATACTATGAGATAGTGGTTTCAAGAATAAAAACCTCAGAGCTTGAAGGAATAAATAAAGATGCTATAAAAGAATATATTGCAGGATATCAGGAACGCTTTGATAAAGTTGCAGACCTTTTTTACCCCAAAAGAAAAGAAACTCCTGAAATATACGGTTCAAGCTTTCCTATGATGTTTGCAGAGCTTCAAAAAGCATTTGATGAAAACGAATTAAATATGTATAAGGGCTTAATTTTAAGCACTTCTATGGCTGTTTCAAACGACGATATAGAGCTTATGTTTAAAGACCCTATGGAAGATATAGCTGCACCATCTGCAACAGAACCCATTCAAAACCAGACGGGTGAAGATCTACCTGAACAAAACACTGAAACCCGTTTAGATTCACAAGAAGCTTCACAAAATTCTGATTTACAGACCAGTGAAACAAATCCTGTCACAGAATAATTGCTTTTCTAAAATCTACAAAATTTTACAGTTTATTTATCAATAAACATACAATCGCCATAGCTGAAAAATCTGTATTTTTCATTCACGGCTTTTTTATAAGCTTCTAAAATAAACTCTCTGCCGGCAAGAGCCGAAACAAGCATTATAAGCGTAGATTTTGGCAAGTGAAAATTGGTTAAAAGTTTATCTATAACCTTAAAATCATAAGGCGGATATATAAAAATGTCTGTTTCATCACACACAGGCAAAATTTTACCGTATTTTTGATATACAGCCTCCAGTGTTCTTGTCACCGTGGTGCCTACTGCAACAATATTATTTTTTTTAATTTCATCTTTCGGACATAAAACACTGTTTATAATTTCGGCGGAATCTTTTGGTATTTCAAAACTCTCTGTGTGCATTTTATGGTTTAAAATATTGTCTTTTTTTACGGGCAAAAACGTGCCAAGCCCCACATTTAAAGTAATATATGCTATTTTTACACCCTTTTTCTTAATTTTTTCAAGTATTTCCGGCGTAAAATGGAGTCCGGCTGTAGGTGCTGCAACACTTCCCGGAATTTTTGCAAAAACGGTCTGGTATGTGTTTTTATCTTCCTGTACATTTTTTCTTTGAATATACGGAGGAAGCGGAATTTCACCATATTTTTCAAGCACGGAAGATAAATCTTCCCCGTTAAATACAAGCTCCACAAGGTTTTCATCCGGTCCTGATGTGTGGCTTGAACCTTTTTTTAAAAGTTTTACAGCAAAATCATCCGAGATTTTTACAGTGTCATTCTCTTTCAGGCGTTTAAGATTTTTTATGAGTGCATACCATAATGTTTTTTGTCCTGATGCATTATTTCCGTCCTTTGATTCTTTGTTTTTATTTCCTGCGGGATGCAGTAAAAATATTTCAATATTTGCACCGGTTTCTTTTTTTCCTAAAAGTCTTGCCGGGAGAACTTTTGTATTATTTAAAACCAAAACATCGCCCGGGTTAAGATAACTTACAAAATCGGCAAAATTTTTGTTTTCTATGGTCTTTTTTTCCTTTGAAACTACCATCATTCTTGATGTATCGCGTTTTTTCAGGGGAAATTGCGCTATAAGTTCATCCGGCAATTCATAATCAAAATCAAGGGTACTCAGACATTCAGGCTTTATATATTTATTTTCAAATTTATTTTTTTCAGTTTTTGTCATAAAATCATTATATAACAAAATCTTTTCAGGGATTTTGGCACTAATGAGGAGGTATTTTATGACAATTAAAATTGCAGATAAAGAATTTTCCACAAGGCTTATGGTTGGAACAGGAAAATTTGATGATTTTGAAACAATGAAAAAAGCCCACGCTGCAAGCGGTGCAGAGATTGTAACCGTTGCAATAAGAAGAGTGGATGAAAAGTGCGCAGGACATGTGGGTTTAATAGACAATATTGATTTAAATAAATACTGGCTTCTTCCAAATACTGCTGGCTGTGCCACGGCAGATGAGGCTATCCGCGTTGCAAGACTTTCAAAAGCAATGGGTATAAATAACTGGATAAAGCTTGAGGTTATTCCTGATCCGAAATTTTTACTTCCTGACCCGATTGCAACTTTGGAAGCTGCAAAAGTGCTCGTGGATGAAGGTTTTACAGTGCTTCCATATATTAACGCAGACCCTGTCCTTGCAAAAAGGCTGGAAGAAATAGGGTGTGCAACAGTTATGCCTTTAGCCTCTCCTATCGGCTCCGGACAAGGAATTGTCACTATGGAAAATATAAAAATAATTATTGAACAATCAAATATTCCGGTTGTTGTGGATGCAGGAATAGGCGTTCCTTCTGATGCGGCTGCTGTTATGGAAAAAGGAGCTGATTTTTGTCTTATAAATACAGCGATTGCAAAAGCAGACGATCCTGTGAAGATGGCTGAAGCATTCAAATACGGTGTTATGGCAGGAAGAGCAGCATATGAAGCCGGAAGAATCCCCGTAAAACAATATGCAAGCGCATCTTCTCCTTTAACAGGAATTGTCGGAAAATAATGTATTCTTTAACACAATTATTTAAATCTTTAAAAAACTCTCTTGGAATAATTCTGGGAGAGTTTTTATCCTGTTTATATAATGAAAAATGTGTAATCTGTGATTGTTCAAAAGATGGTAAAATCCTGTGCAAAAACTGTTTAAAAACTGTTAAAATTTTACCTTGTTTTGCACATACTGTTATCAACGGTGTTGAAATATATTCTGTTTCTATCTATGACGGGGTTTTAAGAAAATTAATCCATAAATTAAAATTTGATCATAAAAAAGATGTAGCAAAGATATTAGCCGGATTTTTGTCTGAATATTATAACAGTGCGGAAAAATTTAAAAATTTCCATAAAGATTTTGTGCTTATCCCCGTCCCCACAAATAAAATAAATATAAAAGAAAGAGGCTATAACAATGTATTTGAGGTTGTAAAAGAATTTTCAGAGCTCGTTAAAATACCTTATGCAAAAAATATTTTAATAAAGATAAAGGATACAAAACCACAATACAAACTTTGCGCAAAGAAAAGGAAAGAAAATATTTCAGGGTGTTTTGATATTAATTTGAAGGAATATAAAAAATATAAAGACAAAAAAGTTTTAATAATAGATGATATCTACACAACAGGAGCCACACTGGAAGAGATTATACAAACATTCAAAAAATATGGAATAAAAGACCTTATTTGTATTACGGTTTCAAAAGCAGTTTAATATATTGTGTAAAATTTTTAACAGGGTTTTGCATAAAATTCAACAGGAAATACACAGGTAAAAATATACGCTTTAAAAGGAAAAACTGTATTTTTGCACAATTTTTAATTCCTTATTATATATTATTAATTTTTATTTATAATATAATTATTTTATAATATAGAAAATTTAAAACTAAAAAGGATTTCAAAAAATGGAAATTGTTTTAAACAAGGAAGAATTTTTAAACGGAATAAAAGTTGTAAAAAATATAACATCTTCAAAAGGGGTACAGCCTGTTCTGTCAAATATTTTAATTGAAACGATTTCCAATGACAGGGTAAGATTTCTTGCAACAGATTTAAATCTTTCAATAAGTATCAAATTAAAAGCCGAAGTTGTATCAGAAGGAAGAATAACACTTTCAGCAAAGACTTTGGAAGAAATTACAAACAAATTACCGGACAAACCGATTGTTTTAAAATTAAATGAAGAAACAAATGTGGTTACAATTTCATGCGGAAAAACAAAGTTTGAGCTTATTGGAATAAGCGCTGAAGAATATCCGAAAGTTTTTGATGATAACCAAACTGCAGAGGGTGATAAAGAATTTGAAATAAATACGGGACTTTTGAATAAAGGAATTAAACAAACAGCTTTTTCAACCGCGCAAAACGAAACAGGAAGTGTTTTATCAGGTGTTTGTTTTAATATAAATTCAAACATTTTAGAGATGGTTGCAACGGATGGTAACCGTCTGACCCGCTCAAGAAAAGAGATAAATTCAAAGGGTGAAGATATTATTTTTATTTCCCCTGCAAGAACCCTGGTGGAAGTATCAAGAATAATTTCCATGGTAAAAGACGAGAGGGTTAAATTTATCGTAAAAAGAAATAAAATTATTTTTGAATTTGATGATGTTACATTCCAATCAAGGCTTATAGAGGGAACTTATCCTAAATATCAGCAGTTAATTCCTGTAACAAATGAAAAAACAGTTTCAATTGTAAGAGAAGAACTCATTCAGGCTATTGAAAGAGTCTCTGTTATGGTAAATGAGAGAACAAATATTGTTAAATTTAATTTTGAAAATAATAGTCTTGAAATAAGCACAGATACGCCGGAATCCGGTTCCGGAAAAGATTTTCTTGATATATCTTATGAATATGAAAATCTTTTAATTGCATTTAACTATAGATATATTTTAGACAGTCTTAAAAATATGGATTCTAAAAACGTAAAAATTGAGATGTCTACAAACCTTTCTGCTTCAATATTTAAACCAGAGGGTGAAAGCGAAGAAGAGGAAAATAATTATATTTGTTTGGTTATGCCTGTTCAGGTGAGACAGTAGGATTTTGGTCAGGAAATAAAGAGGCAGATATGAAAGTAACGGTTCAAACACCTGCAACAATAGCAAATCTTGGATGTGGTTTTGATTGTCTTGGTCTTGCTCTTCCTGTTTATAATTCAATTACACTGGAAGAGACGGTATTGCCGGGTTCTGGAATTGAAATAAATATAATTGATGAACATAATCAGGATAATGTTGAAAATATCCCGCGTGATAAGAGCAATATTGTTTATAAGGCAATTGAACTTTTGTATAATTACATAGGGCAAAGTCCCAATGAGCTTAAAATTTCAATTAAAACAGGAATTCCTGTAGCAAGGGGATTGGGTTCGTCTGCATCTGTAATTGTAGGCGGATTAATTGCTGCAAATGAACTTTTGGGACAACCTGCGGATGAAGCCGTATTGCTTTCTATTGCAACAGAGATTGAAGGACATCCTGATAATATTGCACCTGCAATTCTTGGAGGGGTTGTATTGTCTGATTGGGAAGACGATGGTTCTGTTGTTTCCAAGAAACTTCCCTGGCCTGAGGATTGGCTTATAACGATATGCATTCCGGATTTTGAACTTTCAACAGGAATTTCAAGAAGTGTATTGCCTGCTGAAGTACCAATGAAGGATGCTGTCTATAATCTGAGACATTCTGCCATGTTTATTCAGGCTGTTCATACAAAAGATGAAGAACTTTTAAAACTTTCACTTAAGGATAAACTCCATCAACCATACAGAACAAAACTTGTGCCGGGATTATCCCAGATTATGGAAAATCTCAAACATACAGAAGGAGTATTGGGATGCGTTTTGGCTGGTGCAGGACCTTCTGTGGCAGTTATTCAAAATGGTACAAATACAGATAATATAAAGGAAATAGTTTCATCCACTTGGAATGATATGAATGTAAATGCACAAATATACACCCTTCCTGTTGAAGGCGAGGGGGCGAAAATAATAATTTAGACAACAAGGGTCTTTATTTATAACAAAAAGGAGAAAAATTTATGAAAAAAACAATTATGACAGCACTTTTAGCTCTGGCTTTGGTTGCAGGTATTAATACAAGCTTTGCAGCAGGAATAGGATATGTTGATTACGCTAAAGTTTCAACAAGTTATCCGCTTGCAAAACAATACACCCAGGAGCTTGATAAAAAAGTTGCTGCAATAAAAGCATATGCTGAAGCCCAGGATAAGAAGATTTTGGCAGCAAAGACAGATGCTGAAAAAAGAGCAATAAGAAATGAATCTGTAAAACAAGTACGTGCCAAACAGCAAGATTATGCAACAACAAGAAATAAATATGAAAACATTCTTACGCAAAAAGTAGTTGCTGCAGCAGAAAAAGTAAGGGTTGCAAAGAAACTTGATATTATAATTAAAAAAGATTCAAGGGTAACAGGCGGGGTTGATTGTACTCTTGATGTTTTAAATGCTCTTAAATAATAAAAGGAAAACCACATTTGTTTAATTTTGATGTAATAGTGGTTGGAGCAGGTCATGCAGGTTGTGAGGCGGCAATTGCCGCCTCAAGACTTGGTGCTAAAGTTTTATTTACATCATTAAATTTGGATAATATTGCATTAATGCCCTGTAACCCTGCTGTCGGGGGTCCTGCAAAATCAAACCTTGTCCGGGAAATCGACGCTCTTGGAGGGGTCATGGCAGATGTTACGGATGGCACTTATATGCAGTTTAAGATGTTAAATTCTTCCAAAGGTCCTGCTGTAAGGGCTTTAAGAGCCCAGTCTGATAAAAAAGAATACAAAGCCTTTATGAGAAATTTAATTGAGGGTGAAGAAAATATTTCCCTGAAGCAAACCCAAATTACAGGACTTTTATCGGACGGAGACAGAATTACAGGTGTTATAGACGAACTTGGGCTTGAGTATTATGCAAAAAGTATTATTTTAACTACAGGGACAAGCCTTGAAGGTAAAATTTATGTGGGTTTAAAATCTTTCAGGGCAGGAAGGCTCGGGGAACAGGCTGCAATAGGATTATCTGAAAGCCTTTTAAAACTTGGATTTCCGTTAAAAAAACTTAAAACGGGCACTCCTGCAAGAGTGGACAACAGAACTATTGATTATTCAAAATTGATTATTCAACCCCCGGATGAGCCGGACAATAATCCTTATTATAACGGGTGTCTTAATTTCTTCTCCTTTAAAAAAGACCATCCTGTAAGAAATATGGTGCCATGTTATCTTACAAAGACAAATGAAACCACTCATAAGATAATAAGGGATAATTTGGATAAAAGCCCTATGTATCAAGGAATGATAACAGGGATAGGACCAAGATACTGCCCGTCTATTGAAGACAAGGTTGTACGTTTTGCGCATAATCCTTCACATCATATTTTTATTGAACCTGAAGGAGCAGATACTTATGAAACCTATGTTCAGGGGTTTTCAACAAGTCTTCCTATTGAAGTGCAAATTCAAATGTTGCATTCACTCCCGGGTTTAGAGAATGTTTCTGTGATAAAACCCGCTTATGCTGTTGAATATGATTCTGTTCCTGCTGTGGAGCTTAACCATACACTTATGACAAAAAAGATAAAAGGATTATTTTTAGCAGGTCAGATAAACGGCACATCAGGATATGAAGAAGCTGCAGCCCAGGGGCTGATTGCAGGAATTAATGCAGTAAAATATGCAAATAATGAACCTATGTTAGAGTTGGAGCGTTCCAGTTCCTATATTGGTACCCTTATTGATGATTTGGTTACAAAAGATTTAACTGAGCCATACAGAATGTTAACTTCAAGAAGCGAGTACAGACTTATTTTAAGACAGGATAATGCAGATTTCAGATTAATGGAAACAGGATATAAGCTTGGTTTGGTTAAAGAAGAAAATTATCAAAGATTTCAGGCTAAAAAACAGGCAATAGAATATGAAATTGAAAATTTAAAGAATACAAAATTTTCACCATCGCCCGAAAATAAAGAGATTCTTGGTAAGCTTGGGGAAAATCTTGAAACAGGACAAAGTGCCCTGCAGCTTTTAAAAAGACCAAATGTTGACTTTAAGGTGCTATATGAGCTTGGATATGAGCCAAATGTTTTAAAAACAGCAGCAGGTGATAAATATTTCACAAAAGAGGTTTTAGAACAGTCTGAAATTTTAATAAAATATGAAGGGTATATAAAACGCCAGCAGGAGCAGGTAAACCAGGCAGACAAACTTGAGAGGATAAAAATACCCGATGATATGGATTATACAAATTTAAAACAGATTTCAACCGAAACCAGGGAAATTTTAGAAAAAATCCGCCCGAAAACACTTGCCCAGGCATTAAGAACAGGCGGAGTGAAACCTGCTGATATATCTTGCTTGATGGTAATTATTGAAGCGAAAAAATATAATTCTATAAAATAAACCCGAAAATAATAATTGTAAAATACACAATATGTTTTATTTTATTTAGCTAAAACATATAGTATAATTATATTTATTGGAAGGGTTTACTTTTGAATAATATAATAAACACAGAGAATAACTATGTTGAAACAAAGGATAAGTTAATATCCTTATTTAACGATATTCTGGAAGGCAACAAAAGACCAAATATTTTTGATATTGATAATCTTAGAAAGATATCTATTGCGATAAAGGCTTTTGATCTGGTGTCTTTTTCGATGTCTATGTTTGCGTTTATAAACTATAAAACAAATAAATTAAGTTACTATAAAACCCTTGCTATTTTAAATGATGCAAAATACCTTGCTGCTTCTTCGCATTCTTATTTTGCGCAAAAGATTAATAATTTCTTTTCAGGATTGATTGAATTTGAAGAGGGAAATTATGATGTAGCGCTTGAATTTATAAGAAGAGCTTTAAAGCTTACCATAATGGAAGAATATGATTTTGATGAAAAAATAGCAGAAGTTGAAGATAAGATTCAAAAATTAAACAAAAAGAAAATAATATCATCAGGAAAACCAAGCTTTATCCCGGAACAGCATGCCGAAGACCCTCTTATTGCTCTTTTAAAAGTGGGAAGAACAATTGCTCTTGAAACAAATTTGGATAACCTTTTAACAATAATTGCACAGGAAATTAAACTTGCTCTAAACGCTGACAGGTGCACCGTTTTTCTTTTAGATGAAGATAAAAAAGAACTATGGTCCAAGGTAGCACTTGGAATGAACACAAAAGAAATAAGGTTTGATTCCAGCCTCGGGCTTGCAGGGCATGTAGCTACAACAGGTGAAACCGTTAATATTAAAGAGGCATATAAAGATGCAAGGTTTAATAAGGAAATAGATAACCAGACAGGATACACAACAAAAACAATTCTTTGTATGCCGATAAGAAATATGAGCCATGAAATTGTCGGTGTTTTTCAGGTTTTAAATAAAAAAGACGGCTGTTTTACTGAAAAAGATGAAGATTTACTTATTGCAATAGGCTCTTCAGCAGGTATTGCGCTTGAAAATGCTACACTTTTTAATAAACAAAAACAATTTATCGAAGATCAAAAAATGCTTTTATCAAGCTTTGTAGATACACTTTCAGCCTCTATAGATGCAAGGGACAAAATTACATCAGGTCATTCAAAAAGGGTGACAATGTATACAATGTTAATTTGCGATAAATTAAATTTTGATGATAAGCAAAAAGAAATAATAAGACAAGCTGCATTGCTTCATGATATTGGAAAAATAGGAATAAGGGATTCGGTTCTTCAAAAAGAAGGAAAATTAACCGATGAAGAATACGCTCATATTCAACAACATGTGCAGATTACCCATGATATCTTAAGTAAGATTTATTTTTCAAATGAAAATAAAGATGTTGCAACAATAGCTTCATCCCACCATGAAAAATTTAACGGTTCCGGGTATTTTAGAAAGCTAAAAGGAGAAAATATTCCTCTTGGAGGCAGAATACTTGCCGTATCTGATGTATTTGACGCCATAACATCAAAAAGGCATTACAGGTCTAAAATGCCGGTTGAAAAAGCTATAGGAATTTTAATAAAAGATTCCGGTACTCATTTTGATAAAAAAATGACTGATGCGTTTTTATCTGTTGAGGCAGACAAGATAATAAATGTTATAATAACAGATACTGACAAATATCTGGATATGAATGATAAGGTAATACTTAATAAATATACCCTGCTTGATCTCTACACGCTGATGGTAGAGCACAACGAAAGAGAGTATACTCTTGATGAAGAGAGGTTTGTTTCAACGTTTTTAAAATACTACAACGACCCTGAATAAATAAAGTAAGAATGACAATAAATAAAATACAGTTAAATATTTTTAAAAGAGGCAGGATTTATTTTGCTGCCATATTTGCCTGTGTTTTATTTGCATTTCAGAATCCCGTGTATTCTATAGAACCTTCTTCAAAAGCATTTAATCTTATTACTGTTGTGGATAATTTTTTAAACCTGGACGGGGAAACAAAAAGTGCTTATGAGAGCATAGATGAAAAAACAAGACAAAAACAGGAATTTATAGAAACTACAAGACGCTTTAACCAGGGAAATGTGTCTGTTGCATATAATGATTATGCAAAGATAATTTCTGAAATGGATAATGATATAGCTCTTTTTATTCTTTCAAAAAGCATGTATGAAATAGGGTTTTTTACCCTTGGTGATGTTGCAATTTCAAAGATTAAAAACCAGACGTATTTTGCAAACCAGATAAGTAATCTTAAAAAAGGGTATAAGGACAGCTATGATTTAGAAAAAGGCGAAGAAATCTATCTTGCAAAGGCTTACGCTTCAATATATTTTGATAATACTCCGGAAGAAACAGCTTTTGATTTGAGCAAAAAAAGCGGCTTGATGGAAAAATCGGATTATGCAAACTTTATCATGGCGCAGGCTCTTTTAGAAAGCAGACAATATCAGCAGGCATTAATGTTTATAGATATTGCAATTAAGAAAAATCCTGAAAACTCAAATTATTTAAGCTATAAAATAGAGGTTTTAAACCGTTCCGGCAAGCACAAAGAGGCACTTAAGTTTATGGAAAAACTTGAGATTGCAAATGTTTTAACACCGGAATTCAGGAATAAAATTTTAATACAAAAAGAGGAAGTTCTTGCAGAGCTTAGCAGCAATGAAAACGATAAGAAATTTCACCTTATAAGTGTAAATTATCTAAAAGGTGATTATTACAAGGTGATAAACGAATGTCAAAATATTTTAAATTTTAATAAAAATAATTATAAAATTTTAACTCTGCAGGCACAAAGCCAGTTGAATACAGGAAAAACAGAAATTGCAAAGAAAAATTTCCTTCAAAGTCTGGATTTGAATAAAAATTACGCACCAACCATATCAGGGCTTGGAGATGTATTTTTTATGGAAGGAGATAAACAAAAAGCTATTGAGTATTATAAAAAGGCAATAAAAGCAGACAAAAAAGACACAATAACCATGGTAAAGCTGCAAATTGCCTATAAAAATACCCCTGGAAACGAGAAAAGCCTTGCGAAACTTGAAAAACAAATGAATACGGTTTCAAAAAATCTTTTTTATGAGTATTATCTTGCTGCGGCAGGTATTTTGAGAAACAATATTAAGCTAAAAAGAGAATATTTGATGAAATCTCTTGCAATTAATCTTTTGTATGAAAACTCCCGCGGGGAATATTTGGCGTATTTGAGCCAGACAAAAAAACAAAAGCCTATGCAAAACTTTTTGTATATGGTGTCTTTTGTAAATAATTTTAACTATGCATATTATTATTACACCGGGCTTTTAGAGATGACGCTTGGAAATAAAGAATTGGCACAGACTAATATGAAGCACTGCATTTCTTTGAACCCTGATTATGAACCGGCAAGTAAAGTTTTAGATGATTTAGAGAATGCGGTTTAACAGAAGTATATTATAAATAAGGGAGGTATAATCTAAGAATTTAAATCTTCCCTAAAAGTAATTTTTTTGTTTGAGATTGTTCCCTTAAGTGCAAATACAGGGATGTTTAAGGCTTCAAGCATTGAAGAATCGTCCGTAAAGTTTTTATCTTTTAATTTTTTATGAGCATTTAAAATAGTTTTAAAGTCAAATCCTTGCGGTGTTTGAGCCTGAAAAACAGTGTTTCTGTCAATAGTTTTTATTACATTTCCATTATCGTCGGTAATTTTTATAGTATCTGTTGCATAAATCCCGACACAAACCCCTTTATATTCTTTTAATTTTTCAATTGTTTGTTTTATGGTGTCTGGTTCTACAAAAGGTCTTGCTCCGTCATGGATTAAGACAATATCGGGTTTTTCGAAAAGATTTTCACACACTGTAAGCCCGTTAAATATGGATTTTTGGCGCGTATCACCAAAGTCTGCAAATTTTATTTTGTCAGTTTTTAAAGAAGAGCAGGTTTTTAAATGCTCTTTGATATCACTATGACAGGGGATAACGATTTCATCGCAAAAAGGAATAAACTTTTCTACGGTTGTACAAATCACAGACTTTTTCCCGTTTTTTGTTTCTATGGTTTCAAGTAGTTTGTTTGAACCAAAGCGGGTGGATGTACCGCCAGCTGTGACTATTGCTGCAATTTTGAGTTTTGTGCTGCTATTTTTCAAAGTGTTTAAACCTCAAGTCCAAGGAAACTTCTTTTCCATTAATTAAAATCTTTTTCTCTTTAGTCACCGTGCCTATTTTAACAACATCCTTGGTTGAAAGCACACCGTTACATTTTTCAAAATCTTTTTTACTAATGCATATTAAAAGTCCGTAGTCTTCCCCGCCAAAAAGCACAGTATTAAAATTATCTATTATTTTGCCGTCTGAAAATATTTTATTTGCGTTTAAAATTTGGGCAAAATCTATGTTAAACCCGACACCGGAAGCTTCAGATATTTTTTTAAATGCGTCAAAAAGCCCGTCTGATGTATCCATCATAGCATAAGGTTCTTTGCAATTTAAAGCAATTGCTTCGCTTATTTTCGGGTAAAGTGTTGGCTCCAGATGGGTTTTAATGAAATATTCCGTATCACGGACATCCTCCTTGTAAGGGAGGCGCTCTTTAGCGGATGTTTTTTGGAGCAACTGCCTTCTAAGCAGTGTGTCATTGGTTTTATTTAAGATTGAAAGACCTTTTGCGCTTGCACCGTGAACACCGGCTAAAAGTACAATATATTCTTCTTTTGCACTACTTCTTGATGAAATATTTCTTTCTTTTGTGTTTCCAAATATTGTGATAGAGACAGAAATTTTATCCCCCCCGGTTAAATCCCCGCCTATTATTTTTAAACCGTATTTTTTGCAGACTTCATCTGCTCCGTTATAAAAATCTTTCACAAATTCTTCATTTAAATTTCCTGAAAGAGAGACGGTTAAATATTCAGGCTTTGCACCGGAAGCCAATATATCGCTGATATTTACAAGGAGTGCTTTTTTGCCAAGTCCGCGGGCAGAGATAGTATCCATTTTAAAATGTACATCTTCTACTAGAGTATCTGCGGAAACCACAAGATTGTACTCTTTTAAACGGGCGCAATCATCTCCTAAAAAGCTTGAATCTGTAAGGGTTTTAGAAATTATGTTTAAAAAAACTTCTTCCTTGTTCATATTTGCATCCAAAGACCGTCTTAACGGTTATTTGCGGCTTTCTAAATGTTTTACAAGACAAAAAAGGGCTGCAAGATAACTGTTTTTGCCAAAGCCGGAAATTTGTCCTATGCAGGCAGGTGCTGTAAAAGATTTTTTCCTGAAATCTTCGCGCTCGTTTATGTTTGAAAGATGAATTTCAACAGCAGGAATATTTACAGCCTTAATGGCATCGGCTATTGCAACAGATGTATGGGTATAGGCGGCAGGATTTATTAAAATACCGTCAAAAACTTCAATTGCAGACTGGATTTTTTCAACAATTTCCCCTTCGTGGTTTGATTGGAAAAATTCAAGTTTTACATCCGGAAAAGTTTCAGAATATTCTGTTAATTCTTTTTCAATTTCTAAAAGAGTTGTTGTACCATATATTTCAGGCTCTCTTTTTCCTAAAAGATTAAGATTGGGACCATTTATAACCAAAATTTTCATATACTCTTCCTTTTTATTCATCATACAGGAATTTTCCCGTAATTAAAATATCATTCTTTAATTTTTTACACCTTAAATCCGTTAATTTTATACAATCATCTATTTTTTCAAAATTAAACCCTTTAATGAATGATTTTCCGCATCCAAATATTTTCGGCGCTATAAAATGCATAATCTCGTCTGCTTCATGTGAAGCTGTTATACTGGAATTTAAGCCCGCCCCCCCTTCGACAAGCACAGAGTATATATTATTAGAATAAAGCTCTTTAAAAAGGGTGCCATAGTCCTCAAAATTGATTTTTTGAACATGGGAAGGATATTTTTTATCAGAATTTGAAATTACATATATTTTTTCGGTGTTTTCTTTGAATACATTATATTCAAGAGGAATTTTTCCTTCTTTGTCCATAATTATTCTTATGGGGTTTTTACCCCCTTTAATTCTTGCAGTGAGGCTTGGATTATCTGCTAAAACCGTACCGGAGCCTGTCATTACAGCCAGGTATTTGCTCCTTAGTTGCATCACAATTTTTCTTGAATGATCATCGGTTATCCATTTAGAAGCACCATTTTGAAGAGCAATTTTGGAATCCATTGTGGTTGCAGTTTTTATTAAAACATACGGCTTTTTTTTCACCATATTTTTAATAAAAATTTTGTTTAATTCTTTTGCTTCTTTTTCTAAAATCCCTGTTACAACTTCAACCCCTGCATTCATTAATTTTCTTATGCCGTTTCCTTTTACAATGGGGTTTACATCTTCCATTGCAAGAACTACTTTTTTTATTCCTCTTTCAATGATAAAATCTGCGCAGGGCGGGGTTTTTCCAAAGTGGGAACAAGGTTCAAGATTTACATATAAAGTGGCATTTCCAAGATGTTTCCTGGAGGCAGCCGAAAGCTTTAAAAGAGCGTCTCTTTCTGCGTGGTTTTCACCGCATTGTTTGTGGTATCCTTCAGCAATTATATTGTTGTTTTCATCTGTAATAACACACCCTACCATGGGGTTTGGCAATGTATCCCCTCTTTTTGCAAGGGTGAAACATCTTTTCATAAATTTTTCATAAATTTTATTCATAATTTTTGCTGTCTTTGTGTCGCATTAAGACTTTTTACATTGTTTTTAGTGCATCGAGAAGCTTAATTACAGAAGGATAAAGTATCACAATAAACATTGCAGGCAAAAGAAACAATACCATAGGAATTGTCATTTTGGCAGATGAAGTTTGTACAAGTTCTTCCACCCGTTGTTTTTTTCTGTTTCTTAAGGTGTCACAATATACAGAAAGAGGCTGCGCAATCCCTGTACCAAGGGTTTCGGACTGGATTAAAAGAGCCACAAAAGACTGTAAATCTTTGCAGCGGATTCTTCTTGTCAGATTTTTCAAAGCTTCCTGTCTTGGCAAGCCTGATGCAACATCTTGGGAAAGCCTTATGTATTCATATCCTATTGTGGGTGAAAAAGCCTGAAATTCTTTTCCAACGCGCTCAATTGCGCTGTCAAGCCCGAGTCCTGCCTCCACACAGACAGAGAGCATATCAATAGAATCCGGGAAATATTTTTCAAAATCTTTTTCTCTTGCTTTTATTATTTTTCTTAATCTCATTTCAGGAAATTTATATGCAAAATAAAGCGCGATAAATGTTGTGCAAAGAGCGGTCAGATTTCTGAAAATGGTTAATATAACAGCACACCCGAGGGATACAAAAAGCACAAACATAAGCCTTTTGTTTTCAAAATCCAAAATATCATCCTCGGAAGACGGCGCACCCACACGCACCAGGAGCTCTTTTATTTTATTTTTTACCTGAATGTTTTTAATATTGCCTGCAGTTAAAGGTTTTAGGGCTTCAAGAATATTATCAAGGAATTTTCTGGAGTTTGTTTTATATTTTTTACCTGCATTTTTAATCCTCACTCTTAAGAAGCTTTCTTCCTTTTCAATGAAAATATATGTAACATATGCTGCCCACACGGCAAATAATATTGGTATTACCAAGTAATTCATTTGTTTTCCTTATATTTCAATAGACAGAATTTTTACAATACAATATATGCCTAAAATAAGCAGACCGACCGCAACTGCTATGGCAATATTTCCCTGGGGTGTATTTAAAAGCGGATCCATATACCCGGGAGAGATGAAAAATAATACCAGTGCAATTAAAGGCGGTACAAGGGTTAATATAATGCCTGAAAATTTAGATTGGGAAGTCTGGGCTTTAAGTTGTCCAAGCATTTTAAACCTTTCTCTTATGGTGATGGAAAGTCCGTCTAAAACCTTTGCAAGATTGCCCCCGACTTCTCTTTGAAGCAATACTGCGGTTGTGAAGAATTTTAAATCCATGCTGAATGGCATAACACGCGTCAGGGACATAATTGCATCTTTTGTATCAATGCCGAATGAAATTTCATCTACTGTATTTTTAAAAACCTGGTTTATGGGTGCAGGCATTTCTTTTACTATGACATCAAATGCGCTGTATAAAGAATGCCCTGCACGAAGAGAGCTTGATAATAAATCAAGAGCTTCCGGAAACTGCTGGGTAAAAAGGTTTGTCCTTTTCATTATTAAAAATTTTACAATTCCAAACGGAATAAAAGCTGACAAAAGAGCAAAAATAAGAAAATACGGAGTTGTAAGAGCAGCGATTATAAGACAAGGCAGACAGAAAAGAGCAGAAACCAGCATAAAAACATCAACCTGAATATCAATCCCTGCATAATAAAGCTGGTCTTTTAAATACTCTGCAGGCTTGAAATCTTTCAGGTATTTTCCTAAAAATCCGAATTTAAATTCGTTTCCGATTGTAATAAAATCCGGTGAAATAACTGTATTTTGCTGTTCATTACTCTTTTTTATATGTTCAAGACGTTTTTCTATTTCAGGTGACCTTGGAATTCGCACCTGATAGAGGTTTGCAACAAATATGAAGCATAAAACGCCAAGTACGACTGAAACCAAAAAAGAGGTCATCTTTTAAGCCTTCTCAATATATCCAAATCAGAATGAACCACCCTTTTGTTCAATATCGGGTCTTGTTTTTGAAGTCTTGAATCAGGTTCATTTCTGCCCGGAACATTATTTTGCGTATGTTTTGTAAGATATGTATGGCGGTAATTTTTATCAAAGTATTGATAATTAATTTCTCCGCCCATGGCCTTTATTTTTTCAACAAATTTTGGTCTTACACCTGTTGATGTGTGCATGCCCATAACAGATTTATTTCCTGTACCGGTTTGTTCCCATACAAAAATGTCCTGCATGGTGATAACATTTTCTTCCATACCGACAATTTCAGAAACTTTTGTCACCTTTCTGGAACCATCCTGAAGCCTTGAAGCCTGAATTATTATATTAATTGCAGAGGCAATCTGGTTTTTTATATTTCTTTCCGGCAGGTCAATTCCTGAATACATTACCATAGTTTCAAGACGGGACAAAGCATCGCGCGGCGAATTGGCATGAAGCGTGGTTAATGAACCGTCATGACCTGTATTCATAGCCTGAAGCATATCCAAAGTTTCGGCTCCGCGGCATTCCCCTATAATTATCCTGTCAGGACGCATACGAAGAGAGTTTATAACCAAATCCCTTGCGGTTATTTCGCCCTCCCCTTCAATATTCGGGGGTCTTGTTTCAAGGCGCACAATATGGTCTTTTTGAAGACTAAGCTCTGCTGAGTCTTCAATTGTAATAATACGCTCGCCTGACGGAATTTTTGCGGATAAACTGTTTAAAAGAGTAGTTTTCCCGGCACCCGTTCCTCCTGAAATTACAATATTACAGCGTGCAGCAACTGCTGCCTCTAAAACTTCCGACATTTCTTTACTGATAGAACCCCATCTTAAAAGGCTTTCCATTGTTCCGGCGTCAGCCTTAAATCTTCTGATTGAAAGAGAGGGTCCGTCAATTGCAAGGGGCGGAATGATTGCATTTACACGGGAGCCGTCAGGAAGTCTTGCATCCACCATCGGAGATTTTTCATCTATCCTTCTTCCGATTTTACTTACAATTCTTTCAATTATATTTTTCAGATGGTTATTGTCTTTAAAAACAATGGATGTGCGGTATAATTTACCGTTTTTTTCAACATAGACATTCTTTGCACCGTTTACCAGAATATCACTTATTGTGGGGTCTTCAAGAAGGGGGTCTAATGGTCCGAAACCCTTTGCCTCCTGAATAATTTCTCTTATGATTTTGTCTCTTTCCGACTTGTTTAAAGGAACAGAATGGAAGTTTGTGTTCAGCTGCCCTTCTATAAATTGGCGGATAAGTTCTTTTTGCTCGTCATCACTATATGTTGACCAGCTTGGTGTTGAATTTACCTTTTCTATTAAAAGGGCATGGAGTTTTTCTTTAAGCGCTGCAAACTCTTCGCTTAAAGGCGAACCTATGAAACCGGCGTCAGATTTTTTAGACGCCTGAGTATTTCCTGATGTTGAATTTAGTCTATCTTTAAGAGACAACTAGTTTTCCTCCTTTTTCTTAAAAATGTCCAAAAGGTTGAAAGCCTTTTCCCTTGTTTGGGGTTTTATGTTATTTGTGTATGTGAAATTATCTGAAAGCAATGCCGCAAGCTCTCTAAAGCTTTTTGCTATGTTTGAATGCGGATTTATTTCACAGACAGGCAAACCCTTATTTATAGAATTTATTATTGTGAAATAATTGTTTGGAATCTTAAAGTATACAGGATGCCCTAATACCTCTTCAACATCTTCCACCTTTATTTCTTCATTTTCCATATAACGGTTTACAATTATTTTAATCTTATCCTTTGTATATCCAAGACGCTTAAATAAATCAAAACATCTTTGGCAGTTTCTTACAGAGGGCAGATTTATTATGGTGATTAACAATACAAGGTCTGAATTGTCAAGGGCTGTGATGGTCTTGCCATCAAAACTTGCAGTTGTATCAATTATAATGTATGAAAAAACGTTTCTTAAGACATTTATAAGGGTTGTTATATTTTCTGAAGTTATAACCTCTGCCTGCTCTAAATCCGGCGGGTCTGCAAGTACATAAAGGCTCGAATTGTTGTATTTTTCAAGAGTGGACAGCAAAAAACCTTCATCAATTCTTTCAAGGTTGTTTATAACATAAGCCGTATCAAAAGACGGGTTTAAGTCTAAAAATGTTGTAACATCACCCATTTGCATATTTAAATCAACAAGGGCAACGCGCTCTTTTGTCATATTGGCTATTTCAACAGCAAGGTTTGTTGCAATTGCTGTTTTTCCAATGCCGCCTTTATTTGAAAATGTGGTTATAACCTTGCATTTTGTGGTATCGTTAATATTTCCAAGGATTAAATCTTTTAATTTTTCAACGGCAAGAATAAAATCATTTTCTATCAAAGGTTTTACAAGAAATTCCCTGGCGCCTGCGCGAAGAGCTTTTATTACTGTTTCAGAGTTCATATCATATGAAAGAACAATAATTTTGGAATTTTTCAGAGTGTTTGATATTTTAACGATTATATCAAGTGCCATTTGTGTTTTTTGGGAAATATCAACAATAATCAGGTTTGGTCTGCTTTCCGTTATAAAATTCATAGCAGTTAAAACATCGTTAAATTCCTGGGTGACATTTATATCCTCAATTTGGGCAAGATAATTTAAAATAAGCTCTCTTGAGTTATTTTCAGGATCTATTACAACGGTATCTATTTTTATTCCCATAATTGTTTTTACCTTAAATATTTTCTGTTTGGGTCATATTATCCACAATTTTTGGTGTGATAAATATTACAAGCTCTGAATCATTTGTAACATTTTCAGAGTTTCTAAACAATACACCCAATATTGGAATATTCCCCAAGCCAGGCACCTGGCTTTTATTTTTTGTGGAAGTATTTGTTAAAAGCCCTGCTATAACAAGTGTTTCGCCGTCCATTAGTTCAACGGTAGTATCTACCTTTCTTGTTTTAAACCCGGGGACAGATGTCTGGTCTCCTGTTACAATTCCTGCAGAACGGTCAATTTCAGATACTTCAGGGCTTAGTTTTAGTCTGATTCTGCCGGTTTTTTCCATAATTGTGGGCTTAAATTTTAAAATAACACCTGTTTCTTTAAAATCATATGAAATATTTCCATAATTCCCGATTTCGGAAGGAATTGGCACCTCGTTACCCACATTAAAGCTTGCCTCTTCATTATTTACAGCCAAAAGTTTCGGTTCTGCAAGGATTTTAATATCTCCTTTTTGTTCCGCGGCATTTACAGCCATAGAAATTTTGCTTGACTGGTTATACAGGTAATAATTTAAACCTCCGCTTGAGAATATTTGGTTTAGATTTGACATGGGGTTCTTGCTCAAAAGCCCTGAAAGATAATCACCTAGGCTTCCTGCATCTTTGCCGTATCCAAACTCAACCCCGAGGTTTCTTGTGAAATTTTTGGAAACTTCTGTTACACGAACTTCCAAAAGCACTTGTTTTGTGGGGCTTTCTGTAATATCAGTAAGTTTTATATCATATGCTTTTGCAAGATTCTGAATTTGTTCCCTTATGCTTGAAGATGTTATAAACCCGCTCATAACAGCACCAGTATTGTTAAAAATGATTGTTATATCTTCATTTGGAGCAATATAATTTACAGCCTCAAGAAAACTGTCTGCATCCTGTTGAATAGTCAGGTTATAAAAAACGGGTGTGTTGGATGCGTTTCCCCAAAAAATCAGACTTGTGGAGCCTGGCTTTTTACCGTTTATAATCAATTGTTTCGGGGATATTACAACAACATCCGCTAAATTCGGATCAGCTATTGAAACTCTCTTTATGCCGGTATCAAAGTTTAAAATCTGGGATTTTCCAACCATTCCGTAGAGCTTTTTATTGTTGTCCTTAATTGCGTTTTTAAGCGTCATAGAGGAGGTGTTTTCAGAATACACAACCGGAATATCGCCTATAATTTTATCCGGGCTTATATCGCGAAATTCCGCACTAAATCCGGGTGCGGCAATGCATTCCATAATTAAAAATATTGAAAATATAAGTTTTATTGCATTTTTCATCTTTTTAAAAATCCAGTGTTTGTTTTACATCTCCCCGAATAACTTCCACCGTTTGTGTTTTGGTCATTTTTTTATTAACTGCGGGAACATAATTTTCTTCACTTGGTTCGTTTGCAGGGGCATTTACGGGTGTATTCAGGTTTTCGTTTAAATCTTCACTTGATATTGTGTATGAAGAATATTTAAAAGGGTCATAAGCAAATGAATATTCAGATTTATCGTTTTTATTTTTCTGCACCGGTATGAGCTTATCTGTTGTCATTCCGTATATAAAGGGGCTTACGTCTTCCTCTTTTATTTCAAACAGGATTATTTTGTTTGATTTGCTTCCTGAATCTAAAATCTTTAAAACCCGCACGTTTGCAGCCTGAAAAGTATTATTTGCAGTGTAAATATCAATGTATGCCCCGTCTTCAATATATGGGGCAATTCTATTTGAAGCAACTGTTGCGCTGACTGCTCTAAACCCCGGTTTTGGTTCATCACTGTCTGATGCAGAATTTACAAGTGCGCTTGATACTATAGGGCGTCCTGCTTTTATTTCTTTTGATGCTGTTGCTCCTATAACATCTTTTATATTTGTGAAAGCGCCGCTTGCTTTCATGCCGATGTCTTCTGTTTCTACATCATCCACTGTTATTGTGTGATCTTTTTCAATGTCTGTTTTTGCAACAACATAAACCGTGGTGTTTTCATCTGCTGTTGCTGTATCTACACCGATGCCTTTTTTCAGCTTTTGAATTTCTGCCCTTTGTTGCATATTTTCTTCATGCTGGCGTATGACAAACTGATATGTGATGGCAAATATTGCAAGCCCCACTAATATAGAAATAATTAACTGGTTTTTATTCTTCTTAATGCTCATAAAACTTAATAAATTTCCACACAAATATTCTACTATATTTTATTTTGCAAGGGAAATGATTAAGTAATTTGAAGAACAACTTAATATTTCTGAATTATTTTATAAACTTGTTCGTCCGCTATTTTCTGATAGTCGGAGTGCTTTCATATTTATGTTCAATTAAAGCTCTTTTTTCGTTTGCATTTATGGAAGCTTTCCACAAAGCACTTATGAGCCCTATGGCAAGGGCAACACCGCCTGCAGCTATTGCAGTGGTTTTGCTTTTGAGTACTTTGGCTAAAATGGATTTGTCTAAAATTTCAGGATTGCTTACAATCTTTAAATTCCTGAATAATTTACCTACAACAGGAGTTTGAACCAAAACAGCCGGATCTTTTAGAACCTTGCCTGTAGCATATATTGCACCGCCAAGAACTCCGCCTGCAATACCGCCCTGCAAAGTGCCTTTAAAGAATCCTTTTGTATATTCTCCTGCAGTTACAACGCCCTTTTTAACGTTGCCTATAAATCTTTTTAATCTTTTAATCGGACCCAGTTTATTTTTCTTCTTTTCTTCGTCAGCTTTTTGCTTTGCATCAAGCTCCTGTTGGGTTTTCATTTCATTTATGATTTCTTGTCTTAATTCGTCTTTTAAAGCATCTCTGTCGATTGCTGCATTTGAAGTAAAGCTGTCTGAAGATGTATTTTCAGGAACGGTAACAGATGGCGCCGTTTGTACAACAGGGTTTGTTGCAGCCGGTTGTGTGGTTTCTGCACCTTGAACCGCCTGTGGAAGCCTGAAGGTTGTAAATCCTGCCGTTTCGAAGGGCGATGTCATATTTTCGTTCCTTTCACTTAGGGTCACATGTTTATAAAACCTGTGAACATGAAAAATTGCTAATAATTTAAGAATTATTATAGAAAATTATACATTATTTTTTAAAAATTTTAACAATTCTTTAAGAGCAGTTTCTGCAAAATCTTCTTTAATTTCGCACCTTGTTTTAAATTTTGAATTATATTTGATGGCATTTGTAATATTTTTTCCGTCTTTTTTTATGCCAAACCCTATATATACTGTCCCAACAGGGTTTTTTTCATCGCCTCCCGAAGGACCGGTATATCCTGTTGTCGAAAGGCTGATATCTGCATATTGAAGCAGCCCTTCAGCCATTTCAAGTGCCACTTCTTTGCTTACAACAGTATATTTTTCAATTGTTTTCTTTTTAACGTTTAAAAATTTTTGCTTTGCTTCAGGCGCATAGGTTACAAAGTTTTGATCTATAAAATTTGAAGCACCGTCAATATCTGTAAGGTAAGAACTTATGAGTCCTCCTGTGCAGGATTCACCACAAGATATTTTAAATCTGTTTTTTAGTAAAATATCTTTTAATTCAGAAAGTATTTTATTTTTCATTGTCTTTCAAAATTTTACAAACTAAAATACAGGCACATCAATTGATTCAAGCAGTAATATATCAAATTTTTGTCCTTTTAGGATTATAACATTTTTACCTTTTCTAAAAAGGTCTATCACGCTATCACCTACAAGGTAACCAATTCCTGCAATTGTACCGCCAACAGCAGCAATGGGAGTTACAAGATATTTTCCTCCATTAAACAATTCTTCGCCGGATTTTAAACCCCAGTTTGTTGATTTTTTAATAATTTCTCCTGATTTATCCAGGTTTTCTGCCAATGCTTCGCCATATCCACCGCCGCCATCAATGCCGCCATCTTGGGTAAGTTTTAAATTAGAACTTATGCCCGCTCTTAGGGGAATTTGTTTTCCGTTTGGCGCTACAATATGGTCGAAATTTAAATACAGAGCAGCAGAGCGGGAGAGCATTTTTGGCTTAATGATTTTAGCAGAATTACCTCTGATTATCGTTCCTTTTGGAAGAACCACATCTCCGTCTTTAATAATATCTTTTGTAAGATATGCACTGAACATATCGCCTGCATTTAGTGTTTCTGTTGTAATTGTATTTGCGGCTTCAAGTTCAAGTTTTGTTCCCATTGGAACTTTTTTTGTTTTGGCATCTGCTTGTATCTGATATGCACCGGCATTTTGTAAAATTCCAAATGCTGCCATAATCAGTACCAGAACTCCGGTCATTATATTCTTTTTCATTATAAAATTCCTCTTTAATCCGTTTTCTGCTTTGTTTCTAAATCACTAATGTATATTTTGCCGAATTTCGCCGACAAATCATCAATATGGTGAACAATATAATAGTAATTTTCCAAATCTTTCTCACCTAAATCAATCATAGCACCCCAGTCTGCCCTGCCGTGGTGTGCTGCTATCATCTTTGCTATCTGGTGCTGGTTGTTTGCCATACAAAGTGAAAAACCATATTGGGAGTGGCTTATCCAGTCTTTTTTAAATTCTTCATTATATTCAACAAAACCGGTTTCAAAATCTATTTTATATTCAAAGATTTTTCCTATATCATGCAAAATGCAGGCAGCAAGCAAAACATCTTTATTCATTTTTTTGTGCATATTCGGGAAAATGCACTCTGCAAAGTTTAAACATTCAAAGATATGCTGGATTAATCCGCCTAAATAGTTATGGTGCATCATTTTTGCGGCAGGTGAAATTTTAATTGCATCTTCGTTTTCAAGCCATACGCTTTTTACAAATTTTTTAAGTTCTTCGTTTTTAAAGCCTTCAATAATACCCAAAATATGTTTAAAATGTTCATCTCTTGTTTTTTCATCAATACCAAGAGCTGCTTCTTTCAGGATTTCCATATTGTTAACGAGGCAGTTATTAAATTTTTCATTAAAGCTTGCGCTTGTAATCCTTACTATGTTTCCGGTCCTGAAATGTTTAGGGTCAAGCCGGTTAATTGTTTCTTCCCATAAAATACAATTCAGTGTTGAATTTTCTTCAATATTCCTAAGCTGAAGTTTGCCCATCTTTGTGCCGGCTTTTGTATCACCAACACTGTATGCCATAACCTCATAATCTGCATTCAAATCAACCATTCAACAATTCTATGATAATTCTAAAATTTTGTAAAGATGCGTAAATTATATACACCCTGCGCAATTTTACATATAATCCGAATCTTCGGAAACCTTGGAATTTTGTGTGAGCTTGCTTAGGGTTTGATTATTAATTTCCCCGCCAATCAGCATGATGATAGATGTGTAATAAAGCCAAACCATTAGAATGGCAAAAGTTCCGATTGTACCGTAAACCCTGTTATAAGTTCCAAGCTCATTTACATACAATGAAAAAAGCCAGCTTCCCAAAAGCCAAAATATACAAAAGAAAAGGGCTCCGGGGACTATACTTTTTCTTTTTAATGAAAAATCCCTTGCAGGAAGAACATAGTAATTAATCATCGCAAGGATGAAAAGCAGGATAAAGGCTATTGGCCATCTTGAAATTAAAATCATATTTACAATTTCAGAAGGCAGGTGTATGTATGCGGATACGACGTATAGTATTACTTTGCCAAAGATAATAAGGTTTATTGAAATAAAAAGAAAAAATGTATTTACAAACACCATTACAATGGAAAGTATCCTTGTATGGATAAAAGATCTGTTTTCCTGAATTTTATTTGCACGGTTTAAACCTTTTATTATAACGGCTATGGCATTTGATGCAAGAAAAAGCGTGACCAAGAAACCCGCAATACCGATTAAACCGCCGTTTTGAAAAAGATTTACTTCTTTTAGTACAGAAGTTATCATTTTAATAACATCTGCTGGTGCAACAGCAGAAAGCGCTGCAAGGAGTTTTCCCATAAAGAATTTTTTTCCAAGCCATCCAAAAACCGCAGTTAAAAATAACATAAAAGGAAATATGCCAATCACAAGCATATATGCCATTTCAGCTGCAGCATTAGGAAAATCTTCATTGATAATGCTGTCCACAAGGTTGAAAAAGTATTCTTTTATAAGTTTAAACATTTCTCAATTTCACACACCAAAAGCTCTTCAGCTATCTTTAAGGGTTTTTTTATTGTACAGCCCGCAGCCCGGATGTGTCCTCCTCCGTTAAATTTTTTAACAATTTCACATACATCAATGTTATCGCTTCTAAGGCTTACTTTTGTGCATCCGTTGTCATTTTCTTTTAAAACCGCAGAAACCTCAACAGATTTTATTGTTCTTAATGTTTCTGCAATGCCTTCTGTATATTCATTTTTGGCATCAAATTTGTCATAATCTTTTTGTGTAATTGATGCAATTGCAACCTTGTCATCAAAAAGAAATTGCGTTTTTGAAATAATTTCTGATTGAAATAAAATCATATTTTTAGGTTTGTTGTTGTAACATTTTTTTGCTAAATCAGAATTATCAGCACCTAATTTTATCAGTTGTGCTGCAGTTTCCAAAGTTTCAGGTTTTGTATTTTCATATCTGAAACCGCCGGTGTCTGTTAAAATTGATACATAAAGACACTCAGCCATATCTTTTGTAACAGGGATATTTTTTGTTTTGAATATATTGTATAAAACCTCACCGGCACTGGATGCATCTCCTATTACCCAATTCAACTTTCCATAGCCGTTGTTTGTTTTGTGATGGTCTATGTTTATTGTCGTTTTTGCGTTGTCAAAAATAACTCTTGCTTTTTGTACAATTCTGTCTATTGATGCGACATCGACAGCTATCACAAGATCATAGATATTTTCAACATTATCCAGATTTTTACTTAGGTTTATTTCGGGCAAGAATTTATAAGTATCAGGAATTCCTGCTGAAGCTGAAGTTTGTACTAAGGTATCAGCTTTATCTCCTATGTACAATTTCAGTGCACACATTGTTCCTAATGTATCTCCATCAGGATTTACATGGGATACTATTAAAATCTTTTTAGCACATTCTATTTCGTTAAATATCCGGTTTAAAATATCGATGTTCATTAACAATCAGAATACCATAAATATTTTTAATGGATATATTTTTCCTTAAAATTTAACAGGATATGGGTATTTACAACCTGTATAGCATACATCCCAGCCGTCTTTTGCAAGTTTTGCAGCACAGGTAGAACCATTTCCGCCTTCGGCACAATTCTGGTCAATAAACTCTTCGCCCTGGTTAGCTCCATAAGGAAGAACCGCACCGCTTGCATGTAAGCCGAAGAAGAACACATCTTTTCCAATCATGTTTGGTTTTTTGGTTCCGTTTACATCAACCATAAAAATGCCGCATAATGCTTTAGGGTCACCGCCCCAAATGCAATCACTTCCGGTTTTGTTTCCTTCACCGGTCGGGTCTGCTTTTCCTGCATCCACATCTTCCTGGGTTACAAACCCCCTTGAAAATGCTATCATAGATCCGTCGTTCAGCATAACTCTGGATTTTGCTTCAAAAGCAGCATTGTCAACGTCGTTTCCTCCGATGCCGGTTATTTTATATGTACAAAGCTGGTTTGTTCCTGCTACATCTCCGCTGCACATATATCCAACATTTAATCTCGGCGTTATTGTTTTTTGCATAATATACAAAACATCTTCTTTTGCAGCCCAATTCCATGAGCTAACCACCCCGTCTGTTATTGTTGCGTTATATACTGCCTGGTTTAATGTGGCAGCAGATTTTTTTAATTGTTCAATGGTGGATTTTTTGTTTGTTTCATGAATCATTGTGGGAATGGTAATAGCTGCAATTACCCCGACAATTGTTAATGTCATAACAACTTCTGCAAGTGTAAAACCTTTTTTCATTATTTTAAAATCCCATATTTTCCAATTTTATCCTAATTTTATTTAACCATATTTTTTCTTATTTTCAAACCGGTTAAATGATTTAAAAATAATTTATCAAAAATTAATATGCAAAATTCGTCTTTCAGCTTTGTTTTCGGGGGGTTTTTTGTTTTGAATTATTTTGTAAAAACTTTCTTCAATGTTAAATATGTCATTTGAATATAGGCTGTAGTTTAAATTTTTTAAAATGTTTTCTGCTTTTTTATACTGTTTCAAATTCACCAAAATGCTTATTTTTAATTTATAACAGTCGGATAAAAATTCCTTGTCTAAAGGATTTTGGTCAAAAATTTTATCCAGATATTTAATGGCAAGGGTGGTTTTTTCTTCTAAATTATATGCATAAGCCAGATAATAAAGACAATTAACTTCATTATCATTTATTTTTAAAGCTGATAGAAGCGTTTTTGCCGCATTTTGAATTTTATTTTCAAGAATAAAAATTCTGCCCTTCAAAACGAGACTTTTAAAATGTTTTGGATTATCTTTAAGTGCAAGATTAATATATTTTTTTGCAAGTTTTGTGTTGTTTTCGTATTGAAAATAATCGTATGCAATTCTATAAAATTTTTCTGCATTAAAACAAACGACGTTCATTTTAATTTTCTACCCCAAAAATCATACGGTTTTATTCTACATGTATTTTTAATTTTGGGCTTGTGGATTCTTTGAATTAATCTAAAAACCATGATGGCTAAGCTCTTTTGACGTATTAAACCAATATTAATATTCTTTAACAAAATTAATTAACAAAAAGGTTTTTAATATTGGTTTTTGGTATAATGTCATAAATTACATGCTTAAAAATTTATAGGGGAGGAAGAGAGTGAACACTCTGGAGAACAAAGAAATTAATTTATCTGAAAATGCCAAGAAAGTATTAGAAAAAAGATATTTAAAAAGGGATATTAAAGGTAATGTTATGGAAACGCCAAAGGAACTTTTTGAGCGCGTGGCATTTACCATAGCGGATGCAGATAAGACTTTTGGTGTGAATGAAGCTGATATTAAAGAAACAAGACAGAAATTCTTTGATATGATTGCAAATGCATACTTTATGCCGAATTCTCCAACATTAATGAACGCCGGGCGTGAACTCGGGCAGTTGAGTGCTTGCTTTGTGCTTCCTGTAGAAGATAGTTTGGAAGGTATTTTTGAGACGATTAAAAATACTGCTTTAATTCATAAATCAGGCGGCGGTACAGGTTTTTCATTTTCAAGATTAAGACCGAAAAATGATGTTGTACATTCTACAATGGGTGTATCTTCAGGTCCTGTAAGCTTTATGGAAGTGTTCAATGCTGCAACTGAAGCCGTTAAACAGGGCGGCACAAGACGCGGTGCCAATATGGGAATTTTAAGGATTGACCATCCTGATATTTTAGAGTTTATTAATTGCAAAAGTGATTTGACAAAACTAAACAACTTCAATATTTCTGTTGCAATTACTGATAAATTTATGGAAGCACTGGAGCGTGATGATTATTATGAATTAATTCATCCTAATACCAAACAGCCTGTGCAAAAATTAAAGGCAAAAGAAGTATTTGATTTAATTGTAAAAGGCGCTTGGCAATCCGGCGAACCCGGTGTTATTTTCATAGATAAAATGAATAAAGATAACCCGACTCCTCTAATCGGCGATATTGAATCCACAAACCCATGCGGCGAGGTTCCGTTGCTTTCTTATGAAGCATGTAACCTTGGTTCAATTAATTTAAGTAAAATGGTTGTAAAAGGTGCAGATGGTAACAATATTATAAATTGGGACAAGCTTGCAGAAGTGTCAAGACTTTCAATTCATTTTCTGGATAATGTTATTGTTGCGAATAATTATCCGCTTCCAAAAATTGCAGAAATGGTTCAGGCAAACAGAAAAATTGGTCTTGGTGTAATGGGCTGGGCTGATATGCTTATGAAAATGGGTGTTTCATATAATTCTGAAGAAGGCTGTGTCCTTGGAAGACAGGTTATGGAATTCATTGATTACCATTCAAAAGTTGAAAGTATTGAACTTTCCAAAAAACGCGGTAAATTTGGTAATTTTGCAGGCTCTGTTTATGATAGGAGCAACTACCTTTCTGAAAAATATAAAGGAAAATCTGCAGGGAAAATTTCTGATGAAATGTGGGCAGAGCTTGATAAGGAGATTGCAAACCACGGTATTAGAAATGCAACTACAACCTGCATTGCACCTACCGGTACGATTTCTATGATTGCAGGCGCCTCAGGCGGGGTTGAACCACTGTTTGGGCTTGTTTTCAAAAGAAACATAATGGACAATACTGAAATGTATGAGGTTAATCCTAATTTCAAAAACTATGCAATAGAAAAAGGTTTTTATTCTGAAGAACTAATGGGTGAAATTGCAAAAACGGGTTCTGTAGCGCACATTGACGGTATTGATGAAAAAACAAAAGAAATTTTTGTAACAGCACATGATATTTCACCAAAATCCCACGTTATGATGCAGGCTGCATTTCAGCTTCATACAGATAATGCCGTTTCAAAGACGGTAAACTTTGAAGAAGACGCCACAATGGAAGATGTAGCACAGGCTTACATTTTGGCTTACAAAAACGACTTAAAGGGTATTACGGTTTACAGAAACAATTCAAGATACTCTCAGCCTATGCTTTTAGAAAGTAAAAAAGAAGATAAAAAGGAAGAAGTAAAACCCGCCGAGAAAAAGCCTGAGCATAAGGAGCTCAAGATTGAAAAAACAGAAATTGACGAACATGGTGTTGAGATTAAAACAGTTGTTTGTCCTGAATGCGGAAATTCAATTAAAATGGCAGAAGGTTGTTTCATATGCTTAAATTGCGGCTATTCAGGCTGTTCGTAAAATTGAGCTTAGGCTGTTTATAAACTTAAGACCGGAAATTTTCCGGTCTTTTTAAATGTTTAAATTTGTATATAAGTATTTTATTCTGCCTCTTCGCTTCTTGGCACTAAAGTACATTCATCTGTATGGTAGATTGAAACAATATTTTTGCCGTTATTTTTAGAATGATATAATGCAGTATCTGCACTGTTTATGAGGGTTTTTGCGTCCTCACCGTCCATAGGATACTGGCAAACCCCGATACTTGTTGTCGGCGATATCATTACATCTTCTTTTGCCTTCACCTGAATTTTTGAAATATTAGTACGGAGCCTTTCTGCAATAATTACCGCATCTTCCTTTGTGGTTTCCGGAAGGATTACAATAAATTCTTCTCCCCCGTATCTTGCAGGAATATCAATCTTTCTTACAGTTTGGGAAATTTCGTTTGAAAGTTCCCTTAAAATCTGGTCACCCACAAGGTGCCCGTATGTATCATTCACGCGTTTAAAATTATCAATATCAAGCATTAACAAAGACATTTTATGCTTGTATCTTGAACATCTTCTGATTTCATTTTCAAGAAGCGTATAAAAATGTCTGTAAATGTAAAGTTTTGTTAAACCATCCTTTGTTGCAAGCTCATATAATTTTGCATTATCTATTGCAATAGCTGCCTGGTTTGAAAGAGATGTCATAAACTCTAAATCCTTCTGGTTAAAGAGTTTATTATTTTTTTTGTTTGAAATGTTTATTACACCAATTGCCTCACCCTTTGCAATTAAAGGTACGCAAAGAAGAGACTGTGTATTGAAAAGCCCGTCTTTTTGAACAAATCTGGGGTCATTTGAGCCAAGGTTTGTAATGATAGCTTTCTTTTCAAGAAAAACCGTGCCTGCAACGCCTTCTCCTGCTTTAATTCTGGAACATTGAATAAGCCCGTTGTTGATGTTTTCTTCAACCCTTTTGTCTGCCAGACCATACACAACCTTTACCTGCAGCGAGTTTGTTGTGTAATCATAAAGCATCAAAGAACCCTTTTCAGCTTCCAGGGTTACAAGTGCTTTGCTTAAAATTACCTGCAGAAGTCTTTTCAAGTCATCAATAAAATTTACAGCTTGTGAAATGTTGTAGAGAATTGAAATGTTGTACAAAGATTTTTGAAGCTCTACAATCTTATCATCCTGATGTTTCCTGTGAAGCAGTTTCACAATTACAGGTTCCATATATTCAAAAATTTTACTTAAAAAGTTTAAATTTTCCTGATTTATTTCATCGGTGCCGTCATTATTTTTTCCTATAAAGCAAATGCATACAGGCAGGTTTTTGTCTTTGTCAAAAAATACTCTGATATATTGTGTTTCAAGCTCTGTAAGTCCGTTTGTCTGCCAAAAAGAGTTAAAAATCTGTTTATGGTTTTCATTTGTAGTTTTGATGATATCGCCTTTGCTCATTACAGACCAAAATGCTTCATTTTCATATTCAAAATATTCATCAAACCTTGAATTTTGCTTTGTAACGACGCTTTTAAAGATGTCATTTTCAAAAAGATAAAAAGAAATCTGGTCATTATCCAATGCATGAGAAATTGAGTCAGACATTTTGATAATTAAATCCTCAATATCAACAGCCTGACTTGCAATGGCATTTATTTCGAACATTTTATTCAGCGTGCAAACAACGCTTTCTAAATGACTATAATCTTTTTCTGTCATCTCTTTCATTGTATCTTTATTCTATATAATATTATAAGATAAATTAGTAATAAATACAATTTCTAAAGGATTTTCAAAAGGTATGATAAGAACCGTGCAAAGAAAATGTCAGGGATGTGCAAAAATTTCAGACAGGGAAGATTTTATAAAAATTACTTTGAATGATGGCAAGCTTCATATAAATCCATCCTCTAAAATCATTGGCAGAAGCATGTATATTTGTCCTGATATTAAATGCATAAAAAATGTTATAAAGAAAAAAAGAATTTTAACCTCACTGAAATTTAAAAATTTTGAAGAAATTTCAGATATAGAAAAGAAACTTCTGGATATAGTTTCTGTATGATAAAAATTTTTATTGTTGATATGGATAAAAAAATAATCTACAATAATTCTTGAAACTAAAAAAAGGGATACCCGAAAAGGTTAAAGTTAACGAATATCCCGCAAATAAGTTGTTTATCAAAAATTTAATTTATAGATTGGGTCTTGCTTGAATTTCCCCTAATTATTCCACTCAATCACTACCATGCCGTTAGCACCTCTGCCTCCCTGA
>CAJULH010000006.1 GCA_910587175.1 Candidatus Gastranaerophilales bacterium
TTTAAGACATTATTTGTTTTAAAATCTGCTTTAAAATCTAATTCTTTAATACCATAAGTGTTTTCATTTTTTATTTGCATAAATCTCTCTTTAATAAAATAAAAATATCGGTGGAAAATTTTAAAGGATAGAATAGATAAATATATAAAGTATATATTATTTTAAATAATTGATATAATTTTAAAGAGCTTGTTACAAAAGTTAATAACAAAAAACCCTTGAATAAAAAATTCAAGGGTTTTTAAATTTATTTGGTTATAGATTTTAAATCACTATTCTGTAATTTTGTCTACAACGCCGGCGCCAACTGTTCTTCCGCCTTCTCTGATAGCAAATCTCATACCTTGTTCAATAGCTACAGGAGCGATTAATTCAACGTCCATAACTACGTTATCACCAGGCATAACCATTTCGCCGTCAAATTTAATTGAACCAGTTACGTCAGTTGTTCTGATATAGAACTGAGGTCTGTAACCAGGGAAGAATGGAGTGTGACGTCCACCTTCGTCTTTTGTTAAAACGTAAACGTTAGCTGTGAATTTTGTATGTGGGTGGATTGAACCAGGTTTTGCAAGAACTTGACCTCTTTGGATGTCTTTTTTATCAACACCACGAAGTAAAGCACCAATGTTATCACCTGCTTGACCTTGGTCAAGAAGTTTTCTGAACATTTCAACACCGGTTACAGTTGATTTTTTAGTTTCACCGAAACCAACGATTTCAACTTCGTCACCAACTTTAACAACGCCACGTTCAACACGACCTGTAGCAACTGTACCACGACCTGTGATAGAGAATACGTCTTCAACAGGCATTAGGAATGGTTTATCAAGGTCACGAACAGGGGTCGGGATGTAGCTGTCGATAGCATCCATAAGTTCCCAAATTTTATCAACCCATTTATCATCACCACGTTTTACTGATGAATTTGCTTGTACAGCTTCTAAAGCTTTTAGAGCTGAACCTTTGATGAAAGGAATGTTGTCGCCGTCAAATTCATAAGAACTTAACATTTCACGAACTTCCATTTCAACTAATTCAAGAAGTTCTTCATCATCAACCATGTCACATTTGTTCATAAATACAACTAGTCTAGGAACACCAACCTGTCTTGCAAGAAGGATGTGCTCACGAGTCTGAGGCATAGCACCATCAGTTGCTGCAACTACAAGAATAGCGCCGTCCATTTGGGCAGCACCAGTAATCATGTTTTTAACGTAGTCGGCGTGGCCTGGGCAGTCAACGTGTGCATAGTGTCTTGTTTCAGTTTCGTATTCAACGTGTGCAGTTGAAATGGTAATACCACGTGCTTTTTCTTCAGGTGCAGCATCGATTTCATCAAATTTCTTAGCTTCTGCTTGACCTGCTGCAGCCATACAACCTGTAATAGCAGCTGTTAATGTTGTTTTACCGTGGTCTACGTGACCAATGGTACCAACGTTAACGTGCGGCTTGGTTCTTTCAAATTTTTCTCTAGCCATAAGATGTGATTCTCCTTTTGTAATATTTATTTGGTTTATTTTTTCAATTGGTTGGTAATACTTGTTAAAAAAATGGGCAGAGGTGGATTCGAACCACCGTAGTCTCGCGACGGCAGATTTACAGTCTGCTCCCTTTAGCCACTCGGGCATCTACCCATATTATTTTGTTTTAAATGTTCAACATTTATTTTGTTATTTTGCGTATATGCTCCGAGCGGCGGGCTTATTTTATTTTATAAAAGACCGTTTGCAAAAATGACATTTAGTCATTTTACCTTCACTCATTTTACTGAGTTTACTCGGGCATCTACCCATATTATTTTGTTTTAAATGTTCTAATTGGCAATTAATTTGCCCATGACGAGATTTGAACTCGTGGCCTCTCCCTTACCAAGGGAGTGCGCTACCCCTGCGCCACATGGGCTTAAATTATTTTATGCCTTGCCGCGCCCTCCGGGAGTGCTTCCTCTCATAAAACCTGACATTTAGTCAGCTTTTACTTGGCACAGTCCCTGCGCCACATGGGCTTATTTTTTGTGTTCTCGTTACACAGGCGGGTTTAATAAATTTTAATTTTAAATGTACAATTTTAAAAAATTAGCCGATGATGGGACTCGAACCCGCAACCTACGGTTTACAAAACCGTTGCTCTACCATTGAGCTACATCGGCATTTCGCTGTGATAACAAAATATTTGTAATTACAAGCACGTTTTCAATAGTAACATGTTATTCAAGACAAAACAAACTGTCAAGTAATTTCTATTCAATTGATAATGTTTTTTCTAAAATATCAATCAAATTGCTGATAAAAAGCTTTATATAGAATTGGTTTGTCAGTCTGTATTTTTCTAAATATTCTCCGCTAAACCTGTAAAAATCCTGTTTATTTTCAAGCTTTTTAAACCTTTTCGCCCAATAAAGACAGATATTAAGGCAGTTTTTGGCATAAATTTTTTCATAGGTCTTAAAGTCTTTGAAAGAATAAAAAATTTCATCACTTTTTTTAAGGGCAATGATTACTTCTTTTACCCAGTTGCATTTACCTTTTTTTAAATATGCTTTATGTCCTCTTCTGTAATAATAAACGGGATTTTTGGAAACAAGAATCTTTTTGCTTGTTAAAACTGCTTTATAAAAGAAGGGCAGATCTTCTGCAAGATGCGCCTCAATGAATTCTATACCGTTTTTAAAAAGAAATTCTTTTTTATATGCCTTTGCCCAGGGTTCAAAATTTCCTTTTAAAGTTTCACCGTCTGTGTTTTTCATACTCAAAAAACATTTTTTCCCTGCGTATTTTTTTAATGGAAAACGAAACTCCGTACTGTTATTTTTGTGTTCCTTTATTATATGAAACGGAGCAAAGATTATATCCGGCTCTGTGTCTTCATTTGAGTCTGCAATTGTATCATAGAAATTTTGCAGCGCATTCTTATCTAGAATATCATCAGAGTCAAGATACACTATATATTTGCCCAAAGCCTCTTTTGTGCCGAAATTTCTGCTGAATGCGGGACCTTTATTTTCATTGTTAAAAATTCTTAATTTTTCATCTTTAAAATCTGTTAAAATTAAAGAGCTTTTATCTGTTGAGCCGTCGTTTACAACTATTATTTCAAAATTTCCGTCAAAACTTTGGTTTAAAGCGCTTTTAATACATTCTTTTATGTGTCTTTCGCCGTTGTATAAAGGGATAACTATGCTAAATTCTGTTTCATTCATGATTTATCATTTTACAATAAATTTGTGTGATGTATAATAAATTTATAATTATTTACGGAAATGATGGGATTTTAAAGCGAAGCGAATGAGAGTTATTCAAACTAAAAATGATACAATAAGACTTATTTTTAACCCTAAAACAGACGGGCTTTGCCTTAGCGATTTTTTAATTGTAAGGGATGGCGAAGATAATTTTCTTGGTCAAATTGTTGAAATTTACGATGATAAATTCAATCAGGAAGAAAATGTTGCAACAATAAGGCTTGTATATCGCATTTTGCCTGACCAGCAGGTTGTTCCGTATGATAATTTTACTCCGTCGCGCGAGTGTGAAATTGCAAGGATTAAACTTGAAGAAATTGAAAAGTGTGTAAATGCAGACAAAGCCACAGTTCCTTTCGGTATCAGCGCAAAAGGGGACAAAGTTGTAAATATAGCCCTGGATTTTTTCAACAATAATCCTGTTGTATTTGCTGATAAACTGGATGAGACAAATTGTGCATTTGAAAATATTGCACAAAAATTAAAAAGCCATAAGAAGGTTGTAGCTATTGACTATACCGGTAATTTAAATATTAAAAATTCCAAAAGAATTAAAGCAATTAACGATTTTAAACTTCCTTTGGATTTTTATTCGCTGGATTACATCTGGGAAAAAGCTTTAGGGCATACGCCACTGGAAGTTCAGACAGAGCTTGAAGACACATTTATCGAATTGAAAGATTTTGTAAATTCAACAGAAGATAAATACATTCCGTTTCCAAGGTTTATAAAGGTTATAGAACAGCAATACAAGGCTACTCCTGCCTTTGGTTTAAAGGTGCTTTTAAATAAACTGAAAAGATATTGGAATGATGGGCTGTTTAGTCGTTCCAAAAAGGAATTTCAAGCAATTTCAAAAGCAATTCAAAAAGAAGATGCTGTTATCGTTGATTTATCAAATCTAAAGCTTGAATGGCATAAGGACTTTCTTGAATTTGTGATAAGGCAGATAAAAGACACCGATGCTTATCTTTTATTGAGGTTTAATGAAAATAATTCAAATCCTGAAATTATAAACGATTTATACCTGAAAAACCCGAAATTAAATATTATATCCAGTGTTTCATACGGTTTTGCAAAGCTTCCGTATTTAATGGAGCATGTTAAAAACTATGTTCTTTTTAAAACTTTAAACCCGAGACGTGATTTTGGTTTTGCAAATGCGCAAATTGCTGCATTGAATTCTTCTTCATTTGTTGCTTTTGGCGAAGATACAAAAGATTTCATGTTTGTTTTGAAAAACTATATTTTCAATGAAGAAGATTTGAAAAAACCGGAAGATAAAAAACTGTATATTGATTTAAATCTTGAATTAGAAGAATTAACCTCTGTTGAGCTTGCAGATGGCAATTTTGAATTGAAAAATATTCATATACAGCCAAGCGCAAAGTCCAGATTATCAGAGGAAGTTACCCTAAATGAAGTGATGCCTGAAACAGAAAATAAAGATATTGTAAAAGAACCTGCAGAACTTCAGGAAAATGATGAAGATACGGCTGCAGAAGAAACTTCCGCAGAGATTTTGGAGGCTGACAACAAAGATTCTTTGGAAGCTGCCGAAGAAACCATAGTAGACGATGATGATACAAAAGAAGAAAATTCATCAAATGAAGAAATTCCAGGCATTGTATCAAACAAACTGGATGAAGCTGTAGCTGATGCAACAGGCAAAACTGATATACAGACTGATGCGGAGAATGATGCAAAAGTGGCTGAGCTTATTGAAGCAAGCCTTAAAAATGATGAAGAATATATAAAAGAAATTAAAAACGAAGAAACCTCTGTTGATACCAGCGATGCTGTATCTGAAAATGAAAGCTCTGTATCTGAAATTCCTGTAGCCGAAGAGGATTTGGACTATTTTATAAATTCTGAAGAGGAAAAAGATGCTGATGTCACGGAGGATGATTCAGATGAAGTTATAACATCTGATATGATTGAAAATGCAGCACTAAATGAAGAAATTAACGATAAACTTGCAAATGAAATTGAAGCACAGGCAGAGGCTGAAGAGCTGGAAGACAAAATTTTGGATGATTCCGGTGTAAAAAAAACTCTTTTAAAAGATTCTTCAGACGCCGAAATTTCCGCTGATGACGCAATTAAAGAAGAAATTACAGAAGAACCTGTGCAGGAAGTTATCGAACAAACTACAGAAGAGCCTGATATAGAACAGGATGAAGAAAAAATTCCGCAATCTGATGAGTCTGAGGCTGAAGAAATATCGTCTGAAGCAGAAGAGAATGTTGTTGAAGCTGTTATTGAAGAAGAGCCGGTTTTAGCCGGAGAACAGCCTGAAATTTCACCTGTGGAGCCTGCTTATGAGACAAAAGGTGAAGCGGAAAGTAAGAACAAGCAGCCAAAGCAGAATCCAAACGATGCGATAATTATTGTAAAAGAAAAGCCTATTTTGCAAATCGATGATTTCACCGAAGATGAGCCTGAAGACGGGCAAATTCCTGTTGAATCAAAAGAAACTGATATTGACAAAGAAGATGACAATAAGGTTGATGATGAAGACGGTATCTCTTTAAAGGAACTTGCCCAAAAATCTATTGAAGCAAGATTTGAAGAGGTTATTGGTGAAACAAAGAAGACAGGAGTTTCAAAAAACCAGCTTAAAATAAACGAAAATGTTTCAATTGATCTTAATAAAATAAAGAATAGCAGTGATTCAACCGAATCTATTTTGCCTATTTTTAATAATGATGATGCAGATGACGAACCCTATGAATACGAGTTTCAGGAAGGGATGAAAGTTTCACATCAAAAATATGGCGAAGGAAATATCTTAAAGGTTGTAAAGTATTCAAACAGATGCTTGCTTCAGATTGAATTTGAGGGTTCTGGTAAAAGACTTTTAGACCCGAAAATTGCAAAAATTAAACCTGTTTAATCTATAATAGCAGGGCAAGTATCATAAGAACGAAAGTTCCAAGCTGCATACCTGTGGATGCGAATTTTTGAAATTTATTGTTATCGTAATATTTTGCAGTTTTCTTTGCGGTGGAAGCTGCCTGAAGTCTTGCAACCCTTGAATATTCATCATCAGATGCAAAGTCTCTTTGGAATATGCGTCTTTCAAGACGGTTTAGACGTACTGCCATAGGGTCATACGAGAATGTTTGTCCGAAAAGTGAATTCTCCAGTCCTGCAATTTGCAATGACGCATCAGAGCCTCCGTAACCGTAATCATAGCTGTAATTATCATTACGCTGTTTTCTGCCTCTTTTTTCGGCGTCAGACCTTGCTTTTGCAATAATGTCTTCTTCTGTATATTCATCCTCATAAGAATATCCGGAAGTGCCTGAATTTGGGCGGTAGTATTCACCTGTCTGGTAATTTGGCAGAGTGGAAGAAGGCTTTGATACGGCAATTTTTGCTTTCAGGCTGTCTGTTCTTTGGGCTAAATCTCCTTTTTGTGTGCTGCCAAAGACTTTTCCTTCCAGCCTTTCTAGCCTTTTATAAATATTTTCTTTTTTATAATTTTGCCCTAAAAGCTGCATTTCAAGCATATCTACAACAGGATAGTTTATGCCTGCGTCTTCATCCCCGTATAATTCGGAAACAGGAGCTTTAGCTTCCGCCAGGCTTTCAAGACCAAGAGTGGAATTTAATTTGTTAATTCTTTCCTGAATTGAGCTTTTAGTGTTTTGTGTGCCAAAAACCTCGTTTTCTATTCTTTTTAAGCGGGTTTCATTTGTTTCGTTTTGATAGTTTAAATCCCAAAGGCTGGTTTCAATCTTTGTTATTTGCTCTCCCAAGGAATCTTCCGCTCTTGCGGTTTCATTAAACGGGACGCCAAGCAAAAACAAAGATACAAAAATTGTTAATATAAATATTTTTACAAAATTTACTTTTTTCATAAAAATATTATATCAACAAAATTTGTTTAAATTACGATATTTTAGTTTAATAAACCTGATTCTTCTTTTGTTTAATAAAACTTAAACTTTAAGATAATTTACACCTTTTGTGCAGATATTTGCTTTGTAAGTTCGTCAACTATGCCAACAAGTGCACTCTCGTATTTTTCGCATTTTTCTTTGGTATTTGCCTCAAAACGCATTGTAAATACAGGTTCTGTGTTAGATTTTCTAATTAGCGCAAACCCGTCTTCAAAAATTATCCGAAGTCCGTCCAGGGTCACAATTTCTTTAATTTTTGAATCAAATAAATCATCGCACACTTTTGTGTTTAATTCATCCAAAACCGCCTGTTTGAATTCATTCGGGCATTTAAACCTTACTTCGTTTGAAATAAATACTTTGTCAAACGGTTTTAATAAATCCTGAATCTTAAAATCAGGGTTTTCTTTTTTATTCTTTGAGACAATTTCAATCAGGCGCATTCCGGCATATATTGCATCATCAAAACCATAATATCTGTCTTTAAAGAATACATGACCGCTCATCTCTCCTGCAAGAAGGGCACCTGTTTCCTTCATTTTTGATTTTATGTATCCATGACCTGTTTTATACATTACAGCATTGCCGCCAGCTTCATTTATTGTGTCGTATAATACTTGCGAACATTTTACTTCGGATACCACAGTAGGCTTTTCGCCTCTTGGTTTAAGTGAATTTATTAAATCAAGGGCATAGATTAATAAAAGCTTGTCTCCTGAAACCATTTTGCCTTCTGAATCCACAAGTCCGATTCTGTCTGAATCTCCGTCAAATGCTATACCAAAATCTGCTTTGTTTTCAATAACCGCTTTTTTAATATCATCAAGGGTGGATTCATCAGACGGGTTTGGATGGTGATTAGGGAAGTTGCCGTCCGGTTCGGAATATAGCTCTATGATTTCAGCACCCATTTCTCTGTAGATTTTAGGCGCCACAATGCCTGCAGTTGCATTGGCACTGTCTACAATTATTTTTAGTCCGTCGGCACATTTTGAAAAGCCGTCAAGAAGTTTTTCTGCATATATTTCCCTAAGGTCGAATTCTTCAATGAAACCCTTGCTTGTAATAGGGAGCCTTCCTTCTTTTGCAAGCTCGTAAACATTTTCTGCTGCAGCTTTTACTTCTTTTATGTCAGCTTCTGAAAGGCTTGATTTGTTGAATGTCATCTTTAGACCATTGTATTCAGAAGGGTTATGTGATGCTGTTATAATGAGTGCGCCGTTTATTTTATGACCCTTTAAAACCTCTTCGGGTATTTTTGCAAATTCACTGAAATATCCCATAGGGGTAGGTGCAAGACCAATATCGACAACATTTGCACCGTATAACGTCACCCCTTTTATAACGGCATCCTTTAATTCTTTAGAATGGAGTCTTGCATCCATACAAACACAAAAACAAAGTTCATCGGCGCGTTTTGTTACCCCTTTTTCCTTAAACTGGTTTAGTGCCCATTTTACATACCCCATTGCAGCATATAAAAATACTTCGGAGTTTACTTCCTTTGGGAATATGCCTCTTATATCATTTTTGCCAAATGCGCTTGTGTTTAAATTATTCTCCATTTTCCGCTCCATATTAAAATAATTATTTAAGCCTATTATATCATTAAATTTGATATTATTTTTTGGTGTTTTTTAAAAAATATTGTATAATTGAATGTATGACTGACAACATTATCTTAACAAAAGAACAGCTTTTTAATTTAATTAAAATTTCAGGGATAGATGCAAACCCGGATAAGGCTGATGAAGCCACCGTATCAAAGGCTTTAATTGCAATTGAGAGAAAATTAAATTTTTTTAATTACCCCTTAAGTTTTTTTACTGCGGAAAATTTAAATGTTCTAATTGTTGATGATATGGAATTATCCATATTCCAGCTGACTTCCATGCTGAAAAAAATTGGTATGAATGTTTTTGTTGCAAGAAACAAAGAAGAAGCAATATCCGAATTTAAAAAGAAACATTTTGATTATGTTGTTGTAGATTTGTTTTTGCCGGATGCAGCTGATGGCTTTGAACTTGTTGAGGCTGCAAACAAAATTAAAAATGAAGAAAATAAAAACTTTAAAATCCTCGTGATTTCAGGAACTGACGATAAGGAAATGGTGCAAAAATGTTATAGTCTTGGCGTGGATGAATTTATTCCAAAACAGCCTGACTGGCATGAAAACGTTATGAAATTTATCTCAAACTCTGTAAACAAAGCTACCAACGAAGAATTTCATAAATATTATATCAATAATGATATATGTGTGTTATCAATTTATAAAATCAACCACGAAAAATATATTACAAATATCTTAAAAGAAGTAAATACAAATGTTTTAACCGGCAAACCAAACATTATATTTAATATGGAATATGTAAAAATATTTTCGGATAATTACGCAAGTGTATTTGCTGATGTTTATAAAGCAACTGCCCAAAAGAACGGCTCTTTTATAATTGTAAAGCCGTCTGAGGATGTACTGAAGGCTTTAAATTTTGTATTTTTAAATAATGTTATCCGGGTGTTTGATACTATCGAAGAAGCTGTTGAATACATAGATATGAGCAATAAATAAGCCCCTGTCCATTATAGAGAGGAGCTTATTTATATTTAATAGTTGGCGGATTTAAGCCTTTGTTATTCTTCCTTTTCAAACACGATTTTATCGTCTTTGACATCTATTAAAATCTTATCGCCATCTGTAAAACGTCCTAAAAGAAGCTCTTTTGAAAGCGGGTTTTCTATTTGTGCTCTTATAGCTCTTTTTAGCGGTCTTGCGCCGTATATCGGGTTATAGCCATCCAGTGCAAGCTTTTCTTTTGCATCTTCCGTTATTTCAAATTCAATCTTTCTTTCATCCAAAAGACGTTTTAGATATTGAACCTGAATGTCTACAATGTGTTTTAAATCTTCAAGGCGAAGCGCTTCAAAGAACACCGTTTCATCGATTCTGTTTAAAAATTCCGGCTTAAAATAATTTCTGAGTTTTTCTGTCACTTCTTCTTTGGTCTTTTCTTTGTCTGTTTCTGAAATAAGCCCTTTTACGGTATTATCCAGAATAATATCAGAGCCGACATTTGAAGTCAGTATTATAATAGTGTTTTTAAAATCTACCGTTCTGCCTTTGGAATCTGTCAAACGACCATCATCAAAGATTTGAAGCATAATGTTAAACACATCGGGGTGAGCCTTTTCAATTTCATCAAAAAGAACAACGCTGTATGGTTTACGGCGTACTTTTTCTGTCAGCTGTCCTCCTTCATCATACCCCACATACCCCGGGGGAGCTCCGATTAGTCTTGCAACAGAATGTTTTTCCATATATTCGCTCATATCGATTCTTATGAGTGCATCTTCATCCTGGAACATAAACTCGGACAATGTTTTTGCAAGCTCGGTTTTACCGACCCCTGTCGGACCCAAAAATAAAAATACGCCAATTGGTCTTTTCGGGTCTTTTAAGCCGCTTCTTGCACGGCGGATGCTGTCTGAAACAACGCCTACGGCTTCATTTTGCCCGATAACTCTTTTGTGGAGAATATTTTCCATCTCAATTAGTTTTTCGGATTCTGATTCAACAAGTTTTGAAACAGGCACTCCTGTCCATTTTGAAACAACTTCCGCGATATCTTCATCCGTTATTTCTTCCTTCAAAAGAGCATTTTCCTTTGCTTGTGCGCCTGTATTTTTGCAGTTTTCAAGCTCGCGTTCAAGTTCAGGCAGTTTGCCGTATTTTAATTTTGCAGCAAGCTCTAAATTTGCTTCCCTTTCTGCAATTTCTATTTCAACCCTTGTTTTTTCAATTTCGGATTTTATCTGCGCTTCGCCTTTTATTGAGCTTTTTTCTGCTTCCCATCTGCATTTCAGTTCCTCTGCCTTTGCCGATATTTCTTCAAGTGCAGTTTTTACTCTGTTTATTTTATCTTCATCATTATCGTCCTTTAAGGATTCAAGCTCAATCTTTAGCTGTAGCTTTTGTCTTTCAAGCTTATCCAGTTCTTCCGGCATTGAATCAATCTCGATTCTGACACGGGATGCTGCTTCATCCATTAAATCTATTGCTTTATCGGGCAAAAATCTGTCCTGAATATATCTGTTTGAAAGATTTGCAGCAGCAACCAGGGCAGAGTCTTTAATCCTTACTCCATGGTGTACTTCGTATTTTTCTTTCAGTCCTCTTAATATTGAAATTGTATCCTGAACTGATGGTTCATCCACAAGCACCGGCTGGAAACGTCTTTCAAGAGCCGGATCTTTTTCAATATGTTTTCTGTATTCATTCACTGTTGTGGCGCCAACCATCCTCATTTCGCCCCTTGCAAGTATTGGCTTTAAAAGATTTCCGGCATCGGTTGAACCTTCGGTTGCCCCTAAACCTACAACCGTATGAAGCTCATCAATAAAGAGAATTATCTCTCCCTGGGATTCTACAACCTCGTTTATTACTTTTTTGAGTCTTTCTTCAAATTCGCCTCTGTATTTTGCTCCTGCAACCAAAGAACCCATATCAAGAGATATAAGCCGTGTATTTTTAAGGCTTTCGGGTACATCGCCCCTTATAATTCTTTGTGCCAGACCTTCAACTATTGCAGTTTTTCCGACCCCCGCTTCTCCTATTAAAACGGGGTTATTTTTAGTACGCCTGTTTAATACCTGGATAATTCTTCTGACCTCTTCATCACGACCTATCACAGGGTCCAGCTTTCCTTCCTTTGCCTTTGCCGTTAAATCTATTGAAAATTTTTCCATCATTTTGAATTCATCATCTGCAGTGTTTGAATCTATCTGTTTATTTCCGCGGATTTTTTTGATTGCATTTAAAATTGATACCTCATTAACCGAAAATTTATTAAACACCTTGTTTAAATTTGCTTGATTAGCATTGCCTGCGGCATCCTTTGCAATTGCAAGCAGGATATGCTCCGGAGAGATAAATTTATCCTTCATTTTATCGGCAAGTTTTTTAGAGTCTTCCATAATTTTCAGGCTATCAGCAGAAAAATACAACTGTGTCGTATCGTTTGAAACTTTTGGAAGTTCATTTAAAATGTTTTGGAGGTCATCCTTGAAAATATTTCCTGAAAGCTTTAGGGCGCTGAATAATTCATAAAGACCGGAATTTTCAGAATCTGCTTTGGCTAAATTTGCCATGGCAAGCATAATATGTGCGGGTTCAAGAAATGTGTTCTTATTTGTTTTAACTAGAGTTTGTGCCTCTATTATTACATTTTGTGCGGATTTAGTAAGTTTTTCAAAATCAAACATAATATAATCACCTCATATTATTTCTATATCTTTAATGATAAATATATTTTTGACTAATATTACAAAAATTAATATTAATTTAATGTTTTAATTCCTTCGGGGCAATTTTTCAAAGAATATATACTTTATATATTTAAAGCCCCTTTTAAATTTACGAGGAATCTAAGAAATTGAATATTTCACCAAAAGTTTTGGACAATTTATATAAAACTGCTGCACAAAGCATAAGTCCTGCTGTTACAAAACTGCATACAGGAATCAGAACAGACAGACTGGCGCCTTTAAGGCAGGATACTCTGCAGATTAGTAAAGCTGCACTTGAAAAAGCTGCTGCATCATCTGCTGTTCTGCAAAAATCAGCTGTACCAGGTACATCAGATGTTTCTGCGCTTTTAGCAAAACACCCGGTTCTCCAAAAATTTTATGCGTCCTTAGAAGGGTTTTTGCCTGAACGCCTGACAACAGAAAAAGTTATGGCGGATTTGGCGGATGAAAGCTTTATGAAGGGGCTTTCAATTGATTATTCTTCCGGTGTGCTTAAAGAAGGAGCAGAGGAGGTTCAAAATCTTGCCGCGGTAATTTCAAAAAGAAACGGATATTTGCAGGCACATTCTGTTGAGCAGTTTAAAAGTGCAACGTCCGGCACGGATGTTAAATATTTTGACAGAACAAAAGGAATAAAATCCACATTTGATAAATTGAATTCAAAAATGAAATCCGGCGTGAATATTGCATCATTTGATGATGCAAATTTGCTTATTGCAGATGGTATAGGTACAAGAGCCGTATTTAAATCTTTAACAGCTGATGAAGCACTTGTTTCTTTAAAAAGATGCGGAATAAAAGATAGCGAAATTGCAACATTAAAAGCTTTGTGGTCAAAAAATACAACAGAAGGTTTGGATGAAGCTTCCATAACACTTTTGAGGAAAGCAAATGCTGCCCTTGCTGAAGCACAGACACAAAAATTTGTGGACAGAATATCCGAAGCCCTTCAAAACAGCGAAATTACAATGTCCGAGATTCATAATTATGCCGGAAAAGACGGTATAGCATATTTTTCAGATGAACAAATCGGTCAGATATATTCTGCCTGGCAGAAATCTGATTATGCAAAGGCCGGCGGTTCATTTATGCTTGTATCAGACATCGACCCGACATCAAAAACAGCCCATAGTCTCGGTTTTGACAAAGAATATCTTGAAAAAATAGCAAAGAAATCTAAAAAGCCATCCGGCTACACTGCTTGCCAGGCAAATTTTGAATACGCATCAGGCGCTCTTGGCGAAGGGCAATTCAGAGGTGCAGAAGTTCAAAAATTTGCAGAGTATGAGCATTTTCCATACGATATCAAAAAGGACAAAACTACGGTTTCTGAAAAGATATGGAAGTTTAATTCCGAAGGCAAACTTGCTGCGGCAGAGGAGTTGGAAGAATATAAAAATTTAATTAGAAGAATTTCAAAGGATGATGATATTTATTCAAAATACAATGATTATCTAAGTGATGTATATAATTATCTAAGAAAAAAAGAGCTTGGAATACTGGATATTCCCGGTGTAAAAATTGAGATGCCAAAACTCAATATTGAGGAGCTTACGGCGCATGAAAACGAGCTTTTATCAAAAGAGTGCCTTGAAAAGATTTCCCAGGGTGAATTCTATTCATTTGTGCATCCAAAGCCATAGAAAATATGTTCTAACAAAATAGTGCAAAATATAAAATTGCAGGCGCAAAATTTTTTCTGTTTGGTTTTTTAAACGTTACACGAAAACAGGATAAATTTTTAAAATGAACAGTATTTTTTATGCTCCAAATATGGTACAATACACCTCAAGACCAGCCTTTTTGGGGAAAAACATGGATAATAAATATAAAGATAAAATAATTTCCGAGTTAGAAAAAAAAGTTGTCCCGGAATTTGGGCAGTTTGAGCCTATAAGTGTTATCTTTAATGAAGCAGATGACAGCAGATTTACATTCACAGTAAAGCCAAATGACACAGAAGTTTCAGGCAAAGACGCAATTTTTGCATTTGTTAGCGGAAACACAGCCAGGATGGCTGTTACAACGAGAAATTTTGCAAACAAAACAGCGGTTGATGAATATTTAAAATCTTTGTCTGATGAAGATGTTGATAATATCAAAAAAGAGCTCAAAAAAAAGACGGAAAAATAAAATCTTTTCCTTTAATTTGCAAATTATCAAATAAATTCCGCAAAATTTATGCTAATCGCTTATGCCGATTGCAGGATTATTATAAAAATTAAAAAGCGCTTAATATGAATATAAGCGCCTCATTTTATATATTTTAATTATTCTGCATTATTCTGCAAGGTAATTATCCATAATGTTTATTCTTGCAGCTTCAAGAAGAACAAAATCTACCTGCTGGGAATGATGGTTGTAGAAATTATGTCCCTTAAATACATTGTAGCCTATTTTTTGAAGTATAGGATTGTGCGTAAATTCGGGAACCTTAGGAATAGCGTTTCCAACTGTGATAAATTCTACACCTGAATCTGTGCTGTTTTTATCAAGCAGGGTTTCAGTCTGGAATACCATTTGGGCATTTTTAATTAAAGTCGTTCCTTTTTTAGCTTTTTGAATTGTCCCTTTGAATTCTCTTCCGATGGGAATTAATAGCACTTTATCTTTTGTTACAAAGTTTACAAGTGTTCTTGCAATAAATTCATCGCCAACCTTTGCTTCTTTAGACCACACGCAGTCCATAACACCTAAAGGAAGCACTGTTCCTGCAGGAATTATTGCAATATTGCCATCAAGATAAGCATTTTCTAAAACATATCCGTCTACTTTTCTTGTCGGAAGAGCGCTTTGAAGTTTTTCATTAGGGTGAACCTTTACTCTTTCAAGCATATTGTAAATAAATACAGCAAGCTCGCCTCTTGTTGCAGGACGGTTTGGCATCAAAAGTCCTTCTTCTCCGGGTCTTACAACAATTGAATGTAATTGCTCAGCCTTACCGGTTCTGGTTAAAGCCCATTTCGGCAGGTCTTTTAAGTCTCTGTATACAGGAGCAAGAATATCGGTTGCCTGCTCGGGAGTTAATTCTTTAAGGTTTAGGGCGCTCATAATGGTCATAATAACTTCAACTCTTTTTACCTGACCATTTGCCATAAAGTTGTTATCCGGAGTACCATACATAATGCCATAGTGGGAAGCTATCTGTATATCTCTGTATGCCCAGTGTTTTTGGCTTAAATCTTTGTAATTTGTGATTGAAAAATCTTTATTTCTAAGATTAAGTGCCTTGGTTATCATAGCTGTAAATTCAGCCCTTGTAACGTTTTCATCAGGTCTGAATGTTCCATCAGGGTATCCTGCCAGGATTCCAACCTTCTTTAGAGCCATAATAGCGTCATAAGACCAATATCCCTGATGTGTATCCGAAAAATCATCGGAAGGCGCAGCGATTACATTTGTAATTGAGAATGCAAAAAATACTGCGACTAAACAAAAAAGTCTTTTTAACATCATCTTCATACGATTCATTTCTTTTTCCTTACTAGTGATTATGCAATTTCTTCAATACTGCTTTTTGTGTTTTTATTTGGCAATTCAATTATTTCAGCAACATTTAATTTTTTTCTGACTGTGTCTGCTGTGATGGTATAAGTCTTTATATCAGTGTTTGATGGTACTTCGTACATAATGTCTGTCATGATTTCTTCAACTATTGAACGCAGCGCGCGGGCACCGGTTTTTCTCTTTATAGCTTCTTTTGCAATCAAATCAACAGCATCATCTTCAAAAGTTAAATCAACGCCATCCATCTTCATAAGGCAGATATACTGCTTCATTATGGCATTTTTCGGCTGGGTCAAAATCATCTTTAATGTTTCTTCATCAAGAGGATCTAAAACTGAATAAACAGGGATTCTGCCTATAAATTCAGGAATAAGACCGAATTTTAGCAAATCATCAGGCTGGAGTTTCTTCAGCATCTTTTGTGCCTGAATTTCTTTTTCCTTGGCGCTTACAGGTTTTGAGCCAAAACCTACCGTGCTTGAAGTTCCGCATCGTCTTTCAACAATCTTATCAAGACCAACAAACGCACCGCCCACAATAAAAAGGATATTTGAAGTATCAATTTGGATAAATTCCTGATGCGGATGCTTTCTACCGCCTTGCGGAGGAACGTTCGCAACTGTGCCTTCAATCATTTTCAATAAAGCCTGCTGCACGCCTTCTCCTGATACATCCCTTGTGATAGAAGGATTTTCAGACTTTCTTGCAATTTTATCGATTTCATCAATATAAATAATGCCGCGCTCAGCCTTTTGCGCATTATAATCTGCTGCCTGATACAACCTTAATAATATATTTTCAACATCATCACCTACATATCCGGCTTCTGTTAAAGTTGTAGCGTCTGCAACAGCAAAAGGCACATTTAACATCTTTGCTAAAGTTTGCGCAAGAAGGGTTTTGCCGGAACCTGTAGGACCAACCAGAAGGATATTGCTTTTTTGAATTTCTACTTCCGGTTTCTCGCTGTTTGTGTCCATATTATGGGCAATTCTTTTATAGTGGTTGTATACGGCAACGGAAAGCACTTTTTTTGCATCCTGCTGACCTACAATATGCTCATCCAGGTATGCCTTAATTTCCGCAGGCTTTGGAATACCTTCAAAAAGCTGGTCCAAATCTGAAATTTTATCATCCTGTTTGATATTAAACAGCTCTTCGTCAAGAATTTCATTGCAAAGTTCTATGCACTCATCGCATATGCAAACATCAGGACCTGCAATAAGTTTTTTTACCTGGTCCTGGGTCTTTCCGCAGAAAGAACATTTTAAATTTGGATCATCATTTTTGGGCATTTATTATTTTTCTCCTTGCTCTAAGAAATTTTAGAGCACAATGCATTGTGGAAAATTTTATTTGATTTTACTATTTATTTTCTTCCATAGTAATTATTTTGTCAATCATACCATACTCAAGAGCTTCTTCGGGAGTCATTATATAATCCCTGTCTGTATCTTTTTCGATTTTTTTCAAAGCCTGCCCTGTGTTTGCGGCTAAGATTGAATTCAAAGATTTTTTAATTCTTAAAATTTCATTTGCCTGAATTTCAATATCTGTTGCCTGACCTTGTGCGCCGCCTAAAGGCTGATGGATTAATACTCTTGAATGAGGCAAGGCAAGTCTTTTGCCCTTTGTGCCTGATGATAACAGAAATGCACCCATTGATGCAGCCTGACCAAGACAAATTGTTGAAACATCTGCCCTTATGTGCTGCATAGTATCATAAATTGCAAAACCAGCTGTAACAGAGCCGCCCGGAGAATTTATATAAAGCATAATGTCTTTATCGGGGTTTTCTGAATCCAAAAGTAAAAGCTGCGCTACAATAAGGTTTGCAACCATATCGTCAATAGGCGTGCCGAGGAAAATAATTCTTTCTCTTAAAAGTCTTGAAAATATGTCAAAAGACCTTTCGCCTCTTGATGATTGCTCTATTACTACAGGTACAAAACTCATATTTTATCCTTTCAAATTACTTTGTTTTTGGTCTATTACCGGTTTAAAACCGGATTTCAGCTGGGCTTGCAGCCGGTTTAGTTACCCCGGAACTGCAGGATTGTAAAGAATTTACTTTGCATTAAATGTATTGTTATTTAAGAGAATTTCATTAACCTTTTTGGTTGCAATCTGTTGGGTGATAACAGCGAACATACCAGGATTTTGTCTGATTTCCTCAAAAATCTGGGCACCTGTTGTGTGATACAATCTTGCAATTTCATTTACCTGCTCTAATATATCATCCTGCCCGATTTTAATATCCTCTTCTTTGGCAATTTTTTCAACAACCAGGGAATTTTTAATGCGTTTTAAAGCTTCTTCTCTGAATTTTTTGTCTACTTCTTCTTTGCCTTCTTTTTCAACAAGTTCGTCAAAGTTTTGACCGTGGCGTTCTGCATTTTGTTTTGTTTCGTTGCGGATAGCGTCAATCTCCCTGTCTATCATAGTTTCCTGAATATCAATCTTTGTATCATCCACAACCTTGTTAAATATTACTTCTATTTTTCTTCTTTCGTTTTCATTTTTGGCAGTTTCATCAATGAATTTTTGAATATCGGCTTTCAGGGCATCTAAATTGTCGAATTTACCTGCTTTTTTGGCAAGTTCATCGTTTAATTCCGGTAAGTTTCTTGTTTTTATCTCATGCAGCTTGATTTTGAACTGCGCTTTTGCTCCCTTTAGCTTGTCCTGGTGGTAATTTTCGGGGAAAGTTACATCAATTGTAAATTCTTCGCCTTTTTTGTGTCCTACAAGCCCTTCTGCAAAGCCCGGAATAAAGTTTGAATGCGCTAAATCAAGCGTATAATTTTTGCCTGCGCCATGTTCAATTGCTTCGTCACCTACAAATCCTTCAAAATCAAATACAACAGTATCATCAGCCTTTGTTTCGCGGTCTTCTTCAACTGTCTCTAAAGTTGAAAATCTTTGCTGTATAGTCTCAAGTTCTTTTTCCAAAGCATCTTTTTCGGATTTGAATTCTTCAAAATCTACCTTGTTTTCTTTATATTTTGCAAGTTTTACTTCGGGTTTTAACTCAGCCTTTACGGTGAGCTTCATATCTTTCCCTGCTTCAAAATCGTAAGATTCAATGTATGGCTGCATTGCAAGGTCAAGCTTATGTTCTTCAGATACCTTTGAAAATTCTTTCGGGAATATGTCTTCAATGGCTTCAGCCTTGATTCTTTCAGCACCTACATACTTTTCAACGATATTTTTAGGCGCTTTTCCTTTTCTGAATCCTGCAATATTTACATTTTGGCTGATTTTTCTAAAAGCCTTATTATAAGCGTTTTCTGCCTCTTTAGCATCAATTGTCATATCAATTTTTGCAACGTTGCCTTCTAAAATTTCAAGTTTACTTGTCATAAATCACCTATATTATTTCTAATTATGTATAATAGTATAACCTAAAAACAAAAATCATGGTCAATTTGGTGTATAATTTTAATTATGGGTAATACAGAAATTTTAAACAAATTAAAAAACCAAATAATTGTTTCAGTCCAAAGTTCCTTTGGAGAACCATTGTATGATGAAAATGTTATGATTGCAATGATTAAATCGGTTATATCCGGAGGAGCCACTGCTCTAAGGCTTGCAGGGGAAAGGGATATTAAAAATGCCCGTAAAAATTTTGCGGATATACCGATTATAGGAATTACAAAGCCGAAAATTATTCCTGAAAATTTTGAAGAATTGGTCTATATAACGCCTTCTGCAGAGGATTGCAGGGCTGTAATAAATGCAGGGGCGGATGTCGTAGCGTTTGACGGGACAATGCGGAAACGCCCTTCAGGAGAGAGTTTGAAGGATATAATTGATTTTATCCGTTCTGAAGGTAAGCTTGCAATGGCAGATGTATCAACGCTTTCAGAGGCTATAAATGCTGCAAATCTTGGCTGTGACATTATTTCAACCACATTGAGCGGATATACAAAAGAAAGCATTGAAGAAAATGCGGCAGCAGGAAAAAACCCGGAAGAACCTGATTATACGCTATTATCAGAGATTGTTAAAAATGTAAATTGCCCTGTGATTCTTGAAGGGCGCATATGGCAGCCTGAACAGGCATCTAAAGCCTTTGAGCTGGGGGCATTTGCGGTAGTTATCGGCTCTGCAATAACGCGTCCGCATGAAATAACTAAAAGATTTATAAAGAAAGGGCTGAAAGCACTATGAATACCGGGAAAAAGGCACTTGGCATAGATATTGGCGGTACAAAAATTTATGCGGCAATTGTGGATGAAAACGGTAAAATCCTTACAGTACCTGAAAAATATGCCACTCCAAAAACAGTTGACGGCATTAAAGAAACTCTTTCAAATATTATTAAAAAACAGGCAAAAGACGCGTCAATCGTTGCTATAGCTACCGCGGGCGCCGTAAATAATGAAAATACAAAAATTTTATCTTCAACGGCAAATTTGGTTGAAGGGTATTCTGAAATTGATTTTCAGTCTTTGAGCCCTAAAATTCCTGTATTTATTGAGAATGATGCCAATTGTGCAGCTTGGGCTGAACATAACATAGGGGCTGCAAAAGGCGCCAGCCATTCAATTACGCTTACTCTCGGTACGGGCGTTGGCGGCGGTATCATAATTAACAACAAACTTTTAAAGGGAAAATCAGGTGCTGCGGGCGAAATGCACTTTAAGATGTCTCTTGAACGAAAAAGACCCTGTACCTGCGGCACTTACGATTGTTTTGAATCTTACGTTTCAGGCAGGGGGCTGGCTTTAACCTATCGGGACGTAATAAATCGTGATATAACTACATATCAGCTAATTGAACGTGCCAAAGAAGGCGATGCAGGCTGCATTTTATCATTGGACATATGGCAAAGACACTTGGCGGACGGGCTTATAGGGCTGAATGATATTTTTGATACCGAAATTTTTGTGCTTTCAGGCTCTATGGCTGAGTTTGTGGAGGTTGAATACGTTCAAAACCTTGTCAATAAGGAGATTGTAACGACTCCTACCCGGGTGAAACTTGCTTCTGCCGGGAATTTTGCAGGGCTCATCGGTGCGTCGCTTTTGGCTTTTGATAAAATTTAACCTTTTTATTGATGCGAAATATCTTTTAAATGCTTGATACAAGGTCGTTTTGCTTTTTTACAACGTTTGAAACCGGCTTCGATTGTGAATTTTAGCATATTAAAACTAACTAAATTACCTTATAAACCGGATTTGGTACGCTTTTCACGCCTGCAAAATTACAGCAGCTTTAAAATTTTTTCAAATTTATTTTGCATAATTTTATTTAAATATAAAAACTGATAATCACCTGTGCCGATTTCTTCGTGGTATGATAGAGCGTCTTTTAACAAGGTATTCATATAATTTAACCCTTGTATGTGCTTTTTTACATAGTCTAATTTTTGTTTTGCGTTCATAAAAAACTATCTCCTTAAAATACTTAAATAATCTTTATTTTCAGAATTTTTGTTCGTGGTATGAGTTGTTTATTTTGTTAGTATAACGAACAATTAAAAAATGGACAAGAGATTTTTACAAAAATTTGCAAAGCATCTGAGGTCTCTTAGAAAAGAAAAGGGGCTTGTGCAGGATGACTTTAACTCTAATAAAATTTCCCGCTCAATGTATGCGCACATTGAACTGGCTGATACTGATGTTACGCTTTCAAAAGTGAAGGCAATTGCTGACAGGCTTGGCGTACACCCAAAAGAACTTCTGGATTTTGATTAATACCTTAAAATACGCCCATTATCCTGTTTTAATGTATTGCAAGCGTTTATCGGGTAAAAAATCTGCTGTCGTCTAAAATTCAAATATAACAAGGTTTCTATCGTGTTCAACATCAATAGGCAGACTGTATGGCACAATATCAGGGGCTTTCAAATTTTTATGCGTTTTAAGGGCTTCGCTAATCTCTGTTTGTACATCTTTTGCCTTATAAAAAACAGCCTTCCCACCTTGTGCGGCGTGCCTTTTTGCCAAAGGCAAAATGTCTTTAATTTTCCCGACAGCCCGAAATGTAACAATATCAGCATTTTGGCATGGAAAATCTTCCGCTCTGCCGTATAGAATTTTTAGATTTTCAAGCTCCAGATTTTCTTTTGCAAGCTCAATAAATTTTATCTTTTTTTGTCTTGAATCGTTTGCTATCACTGTTAGCTCGGGGAATGCCAGTGCCAAAATTACGCTTGGAAAACCGCCGCCTGTGCCTATATCCATTAGCTTTACAGCGAAACCATAGTCATTTTTAGCGTTTAAAAGCGGCAAAAATTTATCCCACAAAACTATAGAAAGGCTGTCATAGATATGCTTTTCAAATAAATTCGGAATTTCATTTCTGCTCATTAAATTAGTATGCGAATTGTATTCAAGGAATAATTTTTCCCACTTTTCAAAGGCTAAAACCTGCTTGGTATCCAGTTCTATGCCTAATTTTTCTTTAATAATCTTAATTTGTTCTTTATTCATATCTTAATTATCTAAAAGCCTTGTGTTGTCTTTGTTTTCAATGTATTTACCAGCAACTTCCCTGAATTCTGATTCATCCATTTTGATTTTCATATCGTTAATCCGGATTGAAATTCTTTCCCTGTTTTCGTTTGAAATATTGCTGCCGAGTGCTTTTTTGGCTTCAAAATAATTTATCAATGCAAGCTTGTTATTCATAGTGTTGTAATAGTAATCGCCAAGCTCCAGGCGGGATAGCGCTATTTTAAAATCGTCTTTGAGCCTCACTGCTGCATCGAGGGAAATCTGCATATATTTTGCTGAAGTTTCCGGGCTATTATCTCTGTAAAGCATTGAAAGCTGCCTGCTTGCAAAGTATATACCGTTTTGGTTTTCTTCTTCCGTATCTATTTTCAGCGCAGCTTTGAAATTTTCGGTACTTGTTTCAAAGGATTCCTGTACACCGGTTTCAGACCATTTTTCAGCGTATATCAGCCCTGTATTGGCGTAACAGGTAGATAAGAATTTATTTTCCTTTGAATCTTTTTTATTTTGGATTCCATCTATACTTTTTTGGTAGTATTCAAGCGCTTTTTCGGTATTCTGCCCGTCATCGTAAAGCAGGGCTGTCTTAAAATAAATTTCAGATAAAAGTATGTTATCCGGGTTATTTGTATCGCTTGAGCTGAGCGCATTTTCATAGTTTTTTAATGCGGATTTAAAATCGTTTTCCATCTCATAAATTTCGCCAAGTGCCAGATATCCTTTTGCAATGGTGTTTTTTGGCATGGTGATATCATTTTTAAATTGCATGCTGTCGTCTGAAAATGCAGGGATAACTTCGCTTAAGCATTCTTTTGCCTTTTCAAAACGATATAAATTTTTATATAAATTCGCTGTTTGCAGCTTTATATCTGCAAACCGGCTGATGTCCCCAAGCTCTTTTGAGATATCCGATGCTTTGAGATAACATTTTATAGATTCCTCAAAATTGTTGATTTTACTATAGTTTTTAGCCAGTTTTACCAAAAGCTGCGCGGATATTTTTTTGTCTGAATCTTCATTTTTTAATCTGTTAAGAATTTCTATAGCGCCTGTGTAATTGTATTCTGATTCCAGCTTTTCGGCTTCTTTAAAAACATCTTCAGGTGTTTTTGAAATTTGATTCTGAATGGTGTTTTTACTTTTTGCAACCTTGTTTTTTCTGAATTCTTCAATTAAAACTTTTTCTTCTTCGCTTAAAATTTCTTCTCCAAAAAGCGGGTCTGCTGCAGGTTTTTTGGAAATACCGGTATTCTCAGGCGTGCTTTGGAATTTTTTGTTTTTTAAATTGGCAAGCTTTGCATACCAGGGCATTCCCGCTCCACGTGCCTGCTGTATATAAGAAAAATCCTGTTTTTTGCTTTCTGTGCTTATGCCTGGAATATTTGGAATCTTTGTTTTTAAATATTCAATTTGTTTTCGTATGCTTTCGCGCGAAAGGCGAAGAAGCCTGTCTTTTGGGCTTTTTGCAAGCTCTTTTTTGTAGATTTCTATTAAATTTTTATAGTTATTTATCTTTTCTTTGACAGAAAGTCCGGAGAGGAAATGCTGTTTTAAATAGTCTTTCAGGTAGATTTCATCATCAAATTTTGAGATTAGAAGTTTTCTGTAAAGGTAATTTACAAGGGAGATATCACCCAATTTGTAATATTCTATAAAACCGATTTTGACAGAGTGGTTTAAACAGGACATATTTTGCAAAAACGGCAGATAGATAGGCGGCACAAGAGATACAATCTTTGATAAAAGAAAGTCTGAAAATTCCATGTTTCTTTTTTTGAATTCTTCGATAAATTCTTTCAGTGTGGTATTTACTGTTGAAATATATCTTAGTGTCATGCTTAAATACAGCTCATAGCCTTTTGTTTGGGTGTATAATTCCTCAATGTCTGCATCATCGAAGATTTCAAGCGCATCCTGCACCTTTAATTTAAAGGTGAGATAGTCATTTGGCTCTATAGATATTATTTCAAAACCAAGCCCTTTATTTTCAAAGAATTCCGGGTTTAAAACGCGCGAAATCAGGATTAATTTAACGTTTTCAAATTTTCCTAAATGTGCCAGAAAATCCATAATTTCAGAGTTTTTGGAAATTATTTCAAAATTATCTATAATTATTAAGCTTTTCTTATCAAGGTTCTTAAAATAAAAACTTACCTTTTGGGCAAAGTTTTCTGTCAGGCTTTTTTTCAAATTTATTCTTTTATTTATTGAATAGTATCTTAAATTGTCGTAAAAGCCGAGGAGAAAATCGTCTATAACGCTGTTTTCAAAGCAAAGATGACGGAAAAGGAGTATATTTTCATCAATATTTTCTATAGCTTTGTTTACAATTTCGCTTTTTCCGCAACCTTGGAAACCGCCAATGTAGAGTAAGTCTTTTTGGGAATTTATAAAGTCATGGATTTGACCCAAGATGTTTGTGTTAAATTTTGTAAAATTTTCATCCATACTATTTTATTTTACATAATTTTACAATTTTTATCCACTTAGTAACGCTTTTTTCAAGAATTATTTTAAAAAAATTAATAAAAATTTAATTGTAAATCAATGTAAATTTTTGTACTTTTAGGTAGCAAAATTTTATATTTACAAGTGTTTTTATATGTGTGTCTTAGTTTCGGGGTCCTTTAATGGCATTAAAAATAACGAATAATTTTAATAAATCCCAGGCATTCAAAGGGAATGCTTCTTCAGGCTTGTCGTCCCTTAATGCTTTATATATTCAAAATACAGGTGTGCAAAACCCTGCAAATGCTATGATTCAGCCTGCAGCTCAATTTGCGCCTTCTGCTGCACAAGCTGCTATTCCGTCCGGGCAGCAAAACGGAGTTATAAACCCGCTTCCTGCTTATATGCCAGGGGTTGGTGCCGTTCCTTCCGGATATTTTATGCCAGGTGATGATAACCACGGAAGTGAAGATAAAATCATTAAAAAGACACCCTTAACCGGCGCAAGAATTATGGCGGATAAGATTGCAAAGGACATTTTTGTTTATGCGCCAAAAGGCATGCAAGGTTCTAAAAACAGCAATTTCTATGAATATTTATCACTGGGTATAATACCTTATATTGTTGGTTCTGCCATGCTTATTGCAACATCTGTTGCAGCGAAAAAATTCTTTAACCCTAACGATGCAAAAGCTTCCGGCATGATGGGCAAAAATATTGCCATGGGAGTTATTTTGTATGGCGCTATGAAATGGGCTGCAAACAAGGTGATGAACAAAGGCACGGAAATTATCACCGGTGTTGATATGGAAATGCCCTATAAGAAGGTTATAAACGAACTCCCCGAAAATGGCCGCGCAAAGGTTGTAACGGAATTTCACAGGGTATTTGAAAGTGTTGATTTCCCAAGGTGGGATTTAATTAATAAGCAAGGCGAAGAAAACGGAAACAGATACGAATTTTATGATAAGATTGCAGAAGATAAACTTGGTTGTGAAGAGCCTTTAAATGCTCCTGATCAGGTTGTACAGCCTTTGATTAAGAAAGCTTTGACAAAAGCTATGGCTGCAAGAAGTCTGACATCATTCTTATGGGCTGCAACAGGTGTTGCAATTGCTGCACAAAAACCATTTGCAGAAGAATTCCTGAATTTTAGCCGCAGTTCCGGCGTATTAAATACACTAAAACATTTGCCTAAGAATTTTGCTGAAGTATTTGTAAAATCTGCTAAACAATTATGGCAGGGTTCTACATTTAAATCCGGTCTTGTTGGCAAGGGTTTAATTATCTTAGCTACAGCATCTACAGTGCTCGGTCTTTTAAATGTTAAACGCGGCTATAAAATAGATAAACACCCGTCAGAAACAAAGATAGACTACAAAAAAGATTATGTGGAGAATTAATGATTAACGGTAATCTTACTGACAGCATGAATATTAATGCGCAGGACAAAAGGGTTTACGAACACTTTTTAAGGCAGTACAATACAAAAACTGCGCTAAATCCGAAAGGAAGTCTGGTTCACAGAAATCCTATCGAATCTGTTGCGGCTGCTGTAAAAAATACCGGTAAGGATATTGTTAATCTTGGAAATGCCCTAAAGGACGGCAATGCTGATGACCATTCTTTGGGAAGATTGAATGATGTTGGCATGAAGCTTGGCGGGCTTGGCATTGCTGCATATTTAGCCACAAGAAAAACTTCACCAAGAGCAAAGGCGATGGAATTTATCGGCGCTGCAGTATTTTTCTCCATGATGCAGCTTTGGCAAAAAATATTTATTGCAACTCCACTAAAAGCAAGATTTGGCGTTGATATTAACCAGAAATTTATAGATTCTGCCGGCAGAGAAAAAGAATTAAATCTTGATAACCAGTATACTCCGCAGCTAAGGTCTGACGAAGAACTTGACGAGCTGGCTGACAAACTCAAACTTCCAAAAGATATGGAATACAGAAGAGAATACGCCCAGGAAAAAGCAAGAAGAATTGCCCTTCAGGGAAGAACCCTGAATATGTTGACAGCAGGTGTCGGTGTTCCTGTAATGACAGCACTTGTATGCAGCAAGATTGAAGAATATATTGACAATACCGTAATAAATAGCGGTTTAAATAAGGCATGGACAACTATAGGTGCCGGCTTAGACCCGGTTGATGCAGTTGAACATTTCTCAAACGTTGTAAATTCAAGAGCAAGATCAGCAGGCTTTGGTGCAGAGGCTGAAAAAATTATAAAATCTTATGCGGACTATACCGGCAGCGCAGATGACGAATTCTTCAACGGACTTGCAAAAGCATTTAACCCCGTAGGTTTTGTTGAAAGCAATAAACTTACAAAAGAAATGCCGGATATAACTCCAAAAGTAGCTGCCGATTTAAAGAGAATGTTTCATGCAACCATTGATGAAGATTCTCTTTCAAGCAGTGTAATAGATTTATTTATGAAAAAATCTACTGAAAACAACGGTGTACTTTCAATGAAAGTGCTTGACCCGGATGGTGTTGCCGGTGCTGTTACGGATATAAATATTGATAAATCCAGACTGGAAATTGCAATTAAGAATGTAATAGCCAGGGTGAAAAACGGTGAAGTTGAATACGAAGACACCAGTATTCTTGATGCATTGAAAGGTGAAGAAGGGCTTCTTGTCCAGGTTAAGAATACAATATCCGGACTTGATGATTCTGTTATTGAAAATTTAAAAGACATCAGGACGCAACAGCTTCTTAATGAAGGCAAGACTATGGATGAAATTGCCGATATCTTCAAAAACGGTGACAGTATTCTTGAAGATATGATAAAAAGCGAAGAGGCGCTGTTTGGTGGTGTTACATCAACCAGAAATATTGCTGCAGTTCCTTCTGATATAGCATCTGATTCAAATTCCCTAAAAACCGTTATTGATCAGGCGAAAAAGAGACAAATGCCTGCATTCCTTGAAAAGGTTAAGGCTAATTTTAATCTTGCAAAGAAAACCGGGGCTGTTGTATCCACTGCAGAGGATGCTATAAAAGCTATAGATAATTCATCCGGTAAGGAATATTTCAATATAACCGATGTTTTATTTAATATGATGAAACCGGACAAAGCAACTCTTGAGAGGTTGAGGTCTGATTCCGGTTTTGCATCAACATATATACAAAACGCATTTGCCGAAATTTCAAAAGATGATGCCAAGTACGCGCAAATTGTAGAAAATATTAAAAATACTCCAGTTGCTGATGATTCTGCGATAGATATTATGGTTTCAAGAATTATTGATAACTGCAGAGAGAAACTTGATGTAATAAGACATGGCGACGGGCTGAACGGTGCTACCGGTTTTGACCCGAATATGAAAACTATGATTGAGCTTACAGACCGTGCTTCAAGCTCTAATTCAGGACTTTTAGGTGTAATTGAAAAGTATACGGGTGAAGTGATTCCCGGTATTGATGCTACCAAGAACAGACTACTTTTAGCACTTGATTTGGAAAGAAGAATTAATGACGGTACATTAAAACAACAGTGGGATGCACTGCAAACAAATGCGCCTGTGACAGAAACATTTGAAGATTTTGTTTCTAATTGCAGAAATATTTTATATAACAACACACCGAATGATTTCTCAAATACACATTATATAAAACAAAACGGTAAATATTTTGCAAGATTAAATGATATTCTGTTTAACAAACCTATGAGCCAGACTACAGTTGACATTTTAGATACAGTTAAAGAAAATGCACAAAATGCCGATAATAATGTCAAGAGCCTTGTGCAAAAACTCAATGAAATGAGAATTTCTCTAATGGCGATAGGTTCAAACGGCGCGGTAGATTATGCAAACAGGAAAAATCAACTTGATGTCAATATGATTTTGGATGATCATCTGAAACAAGTGTTTAATGATATTGCAGGCGGAACATGTTCGCTTAAATTCCAGAAGGTGGGTAAATCCATCAAAGACTTGGTTTTTGAAAATGCAAGTCAGAAATTTAACTCCAAAACATGGATGAAAATCTTTGCACCGCTTGCTATTGCTCTTGTTGGTGTGACATTCCTCGCACAGCTGTTTATTGGCAGAGACAAAGATATACATTTATATACGGACAAAAAAACAAACTCAAACCCGGGAGCAGTAAATGGAAATAAATAGTCAAAATACAATAAGCCCTATGCTTCAGCAATATCTTCAAAGAAACGGTATTGTGCCGCAGCAGCAGAGTGCGCCTCAAATTCCTCAGGCACAGGCTTTTACTGTGTTTCCCGGAAGTGATTTATTAAAAGCATATCTTTTAACACAGCCTTCTGCAGTACAAACGCAGCATATCCAGGATTTAACTGCCGTAAAAAGAGTTGATGCTCTTGAAGCTGCCCGTGGTGTAAATTGGAAAAATAATTTGATGGGACAGCTTAGAAACAATGAAGCCACTATAATGGCTGTTATTCCAAGAACAATGAACGCCAAGGATGTTGACGGCAACGGTTTAATCCAGGGTAATGAGACATCCGGAAACTTTGTGAATGCGGTAGAAAGGCTTGATGAGTTTAAGTCTTTGGGAATAAATACCCTACATATTCTCCCTATTCATCCGCCGGGAAAAACAAAGGCGATGGGGACTGCAGGTTCATTGTATGCTCCTGATGATTTTTTAAGGTTTGACCCTGAACTTGTGGATGAAAATCCGCCGGCTGATGTTAAGCAGAAAATCGGGGTGATTTATAAACAAAGAACAGGCAAAGATCTTGTCAGAATGGATAAAAATGATCCTGAGGTTGTATTTGCCCAGTGTCAGTATTTTATAGATGAATGTCACAAGCGCGGCATTGCATGTATGCTTGATTTACCGTCTTGTGCTTCTGTTGATTTTGCACAAAGGCATCCTGAGCTTATGGCAAAAGAAAGAGACGGCATAACCGATAAAACACCGGGCGGCTGGCAGGATATCAGGATGTTTAATCCTTGGGAAAATGAAGAAAAACGCATATTGAATAAAGACCTGCTTGAACTTCATAAAAAATATGTTGATATGTGTGTAGACCTTGGTATGGATGGTATAAGAGCCGACGTTGCAAGGGCGAAACCGGTTGAATTCTGGAATGTTATTATTCCTTATTCAAGAAGTAAAGACCCTGATTTTGGCTGGCTTGCAGAATCATACACATACGAAGATGCTTCTCCACAGGTGAATATGCCTTATGACAGACCTGAAGATTCACTTAAAGCCGGTTTTGATGTGTACTATGGACAGTATCATATCTTTAACCAGTGGACAAAAGCGGATGATTTATTTAACTACGTAAAAGAAAATATTGATATGTCAAACAGAATGACTGATGGACAAAGAGGTCTTATCGGTTCATTCTCTACCCATGATGACCAAAGTCCAATGTTCTATGGCGGAGCACCCTGGGTAATGCTTACAACTACTTTGCAGGCTACATTGCCTCAGGTGAACCCGTATTTTGTGGATGGTGTTCAAACAGGGGATTATTATTTATATCCTTATGAAGGTATAAAAAATCCTGAAACCCAGACAGATACAAATGATTGTACGGTTCACAGGGGCAGGCTTGATATCTTTAATAAATCAAGAAAGCCGGGCGGAAACCATCCCGAGATAGGACAGTATATGTCTGCTGCAATGGCGCTGAAAAACGGACCTTATAAAGAAATTATAAACAAAGGTTCATTCGTAGAGCTTGAAACAGGAAATCCGGAAGTTATTGCGTATGCAAGGCATTTAAACGGCAAAACACTTTTAACTGTTGTAAACAGGAATGTAAATTTCAGAAATTCTGCCGAAATTAATATAAACAGCTTCAAAAAGACCCAGCCTCTGAATAATCTGCTGCCCGCATATTCAGATAAGAGCCAGTTCCAAAAAGAAGACGGCAAGCTGATTGTGGATTTAGCGCCTGCAAGAGCCCATGTGTTTGAAATTGACACGCCGGATATTGAACTTGGTGCTAAGGCTGTGTACAGACAGAATATGGGGGCAGCCATCCTGAGTATGCCTGCCGGTGTGCAATATCCGGCAGCATAGAGCCGGAATACTTAAACCCGGGCTTTAAAGTCTGGCAATTTTTAATATTTATGTGTTTTATACTGGTATAATAGTAATATAGATAAGAAGCGTAAGGGGAATATTTGTGGATTCATTTTCATTAAACAAAACACAAGGTGCAGACACCGGAAACCAACAAGTATCATTTACCGGACAAAAAAGCATAATAAAAGAAACCGGAGCGCAAAAATTCAGATTTTTTGCCCCTCCTTACGACAAAGAAAAATATTCTGTTGCAGTTGAGATTGTGCCTGTAAAATTTGGCAAAGATGCGAACGGGCAAAATACAGAGGAACTTGTTGCTGCAGGAAAACCTGTATTGCTTAAAAATTCAATGTCTGCGCTAAAATATGGTTCTTATGATTTAGATGCAAAGGATGCAAACCTCCCGAAAACAGATATGGTGGGTTACAGGTTTGTCCTTATTGATAATAATAAATTAAGACAAACAAGAGATATTGAAGCATCAAGAGACGGTTATTTACTTGATTCAGGTAATGCTGCGCTGGATGGGGACGAAAAATTTTCATATTTTTCAAAAAGACAAGGTTTTGTAAATAAATCCGGACCTATGTACCATATTTTTCCGGATTCATACAATGTGAAGGATGGGGAAGATTTTGTAAGAAACCATTTCAATAAAGCCGGCGGCAATATTCAGGGAATTATTGAAAAACTAAATGAAAAAGATAGTGAACTTGAGCCCTATGAAATGATAATTTCTACGCCTTTATTTGGTGCAGATGATATAAGTTCCCATGGATATTGGACAATGAATCCATTCCAAATCGCATCCAGCAAGGGAACCCTTGAAGATTTTAAACAACTTCAAAATGAAATGTTTGACCACGGCAAAACCTATGTTGCAGATGGTGCTTTCACATCGCAAAGTTTTGAAGGTCCCCAGCTTCAACACGTTTTAAAATGGGGTAAACAGTCTCCTTTTTATAATTGGTTTAAGCTTGATGTAACCGATGCACCTAATTCCAATATAAAGCTGGGTGTTTTTCCCGATCCGCTTGTTACAAATTCTACGGATGAAAATTCAGAAGATTATAAAAAGGCTGAACTTTTAAAAGAAAATACCGCGTTTAAGGTTGTAAACCCCAAATTTATCGAGGCAGATGGTGAAACAAAGCCCGGTAAAACAAAAACAAATCCCGATTATGACCCTAAAAAGCCCACGTATATCCAGTTTTACGATAAAAGGCTTGCAGGCGCACAAGGGGATGACCTTAAAAACCTTATTACAAACTATGGTGAAACAGGGACGACTGAAAACCACTATGATGTTTCAGAGCACCAGGATTCTGTTCAGCCTTTCTATTTTGAGGTAGACCCGAATGATAACAGATTTAAAACCAAAGGTGCCACATTAAAAGAGTTGAACGAAAAAGGCTATGTAGCAAAAGATGGCAGCATCAGAAAAGGGTATGATGCATTTTTCCAAATGGATAATTATACCATCACAACCAAAGGACAGGCAGGCGGCACTACGACCTGGGATGGCAACGTCGACCTTATAAAGATGAACATTTCAAATCCAAAAGGTACAAATGCAGATGTTAAGGGCAATAAGCAGGTTAAAAACTATTTCTATAATATTGCATCATATTGGACAAAAGTAACCAATGATTCTTTGATGGAGCATATTGCAAAGAACATTGGCGAAGATAAGGATTCTGCATTTAGAAATATCAGCTCAAACTACGATATTAAAAATGTCGAATTGGACAATATTTATTCTCTTTCAAAGGCTGGAAAATTTAACAGTGTTTTTGAAAATGAGCTCTCATCAACAACGACAGAAAGTGTTTTAAAGAATGCAGTTACCGGTTTTCCCTTGGAAAGCGTTGAGTTCGCACCGGATTTAACTGCTGTTTTATCAACAGAATATATTACACCAAGACCAAAAGATGAAAATGCCGATGACAGGCTTTCAAAAGCCGAGCTTTTGGCAAAACTCCCTAAAAATGATGCTATCAGAAGCTTATATGAACAGCATATGAATAATTACCTTGTTTCCATTTTGGGTAAATTGGATGCAAAGATGCCTGCTGACAAAAAGCTTTTTGAGGGCGGAAATATTGCAAGACTTACAGACTACGGTAAGGCTGTGGCTGATATTGCTTCTGCCGATATTATGAAATATGGTACGGTAAAGGGACTCTTTCCGGATGCACAGGTTACATTTGATGAAAATGGAGCTGCACAGTATGACCCGAATCTTAAGTATAAAGGGGTTGTAAGTCTTGGAATTAATGAACCTGGTGCCGAATATGAAGCGCGTGCGGTGCTTTCAAAATTGAAAAAAGGCTTTGACAGGGTTGCAAATGAAGATAACACAGAATTTGTAAATTCTTTGTATACAAGGTTTAAGGGTGTAGATTTGGCAGGGATTGTTACTGCAAAGGCTGTAATTAACAGAACAGGCTCCGGTCTAAACTGGCGTTTTGACGCGGCAAAAGACGTTGCAGACCTTGACCAGAGACGTGCATTGAATCCTCAGGTTTCGTTTGAAGATTGCTGGGATGGTGTTATAGATTTTTGGGGCGGATTTATTGAAAAAATTCGTGATGTAAACCCCGGATCATATGTTATTGCAGAAGTTACAGACCTTTGGAGCTTCTACAACCAGAAATATGCAAAGAAAACTCCTGAAGAAATACGAAAAGACTTTGGTAAGTATGTAAATCCGGACATTGCAGAAAGAATGCTGTATGACAAAACCGGTGCTACTACAGGAAGTAACTATTCTACATTCTATGGATTGTTCCCAGAATTTTTCGGTCAAAACTATGAACATGGTACGACAAACTGGCAGCCGAACGAAAGTGGACAATTTTACGGAAGATTATACAGTATACAAGATTTCATACAAGGAAACGGTTTTAGCAAAGGTGTTGGGGAATTCTTTAAAACGGCATCTCCGCAATTCATAAACCATAACCATATTTTTGTAAACAATCACGATAAGCCAAGACCATTCCACTGTGTATCTTTGGATATGGAACTATTCTTAAGTGATTTAAATACAGATAAGGCAAAGGCTGTTGCAAAGGAAGTAACCGGTAGTGATGATTTTGACCATATGAGCTCAATGGGTGTTGCCGTTGGTCAAAAATATCTTGAAATATTTAAAAAAGGTGCAAGAGAAATCGGAATTACCGAGAATTCTGCAGAAATGCAGCTAATAAATAAAGCAATTGCCGATTTAACCATGGGTAAATTTTTAAACCATACAAAACCTGATATGCAAAGATCCCGTGCTTTTGGTTTTTCACCGTTTGATATTACGATGAAAGATGTTATCCAACAGGCAAGATATATTGCAAAGCAGGATGGTGTTACCTGGAGTCTTTCAAATAAAAAACCTGCAGATAAAAGGCTTTCCAAACAGGAACAGGCACTTTTGGATGAAACATTTAACCAACTGAGTCCTGAAATGGAAAAACTGACAGCCATGTTTAAGACCATGATGTTTACAGTTGGAGTACCGACACTTTTTGCCGGAGATGAAATGGCACATTCCGGGTATGAAACTCCGACTAAAAATATCCAGCTTGCGATAAGAAACATTATTCACCACGACTGGATAAATACATCTTCAAACAAAAGAGCTGTAAAAGAAATGTATAAGCAGGTAACCGGGGCTGCAAAGATTCATAAGGACCGTAAACTGTCCGCTCTTGCAGACGGTATGCCTTTGATTGTTCCTCAAGGTGATAGCAATTACGGCGCTCTATATAAATATAATGACCGTGACTCTGAAGTGCTTGTTGTCTATTCAAACAAGAGAATGGACAGAGACGGCATGAACAGTAATGACTCGGATGTTAGAAAAAAACACGCCATGGCGCCTTTAAAGGATGTTGAAGATAAAATTTCAAGCGTAGACCTTGAATATATGAATCCGCAAGATGGTGCTGCTAAAGGAATCGTTGGCAAAAACGGCGATTTATTCAAGAAGATGGAATATAAAAACGGAAAATACATACCAAGCAAAGAGACATATATTATTAAGGATGGCAAACTATATCCTGCTAAGATGATAAACGGCACATTTAGCAGAGATTATGAAGCCATAACGGATGGTTCTGTAAAAATAGAACTTGATGATGTTGCAAACGTATTCTACAAAGTAAAGTAGGAAAATAATAAGTCAGATAATCGTTTGGGAAACAAAAAAGAAAGGTTTTGACAAGAACCTTTCTTTTTTGTTTCTATGAAAAGTTTATTATTTAAAACTTTTATCACGATTTTGAAATTAAAATTTTTTATTGCGCATTAATGAATCCGTAAAGCCTGCCGTTGTCAGATCGCCAGTGAAACCAGCCTGTTTTAGTTTCATTATCCATAGTAACAACTTTTACAAGCATCCAGTTTCCCTGAATAAGCCACGGGGTTATAAATTTTGGATAATCAAACTCATCTACAACATTTGATTCTATGCTTGGAGAAGAGTGAAGGGTTTTAAAATCTGCAGGCAGATTTCTAAAAGTATAAATTCCGTGTTTTTTTCCGAATTCAAAGAATAAATCTTTATAAGAATAAAATTTTGCACCATGTTTGCCGTTTTCTTTTTTAACCCAGCCGAATTTTAAATTTTTCTGGTCAAAACAAACGTTTATCCAATCATCATCTTCATCTTCCACGCTTAAGAAAACCATATTTTCTTTTGGTGAATACAAAATAAATATATCTGAAGGTTTTTGCATCTTTGTTTTATTTGAAACCACAAAGTTTCCAATATTATTCCAATATATCCGCTGCAGTACTTTTGAATTCAAATCAGGTTTTTCGTATATTTCAATGAAGTTTGTAACCCTTGCAGCCCCTATCCCGTAGTGATTTACAGAGTTTGTATAATACGGGGTAAAATTTGTGTATGACGGGTTTGCATATTGGAAGGCTGAATCTGCAAAGACGGCTTGAAAAACGGAAAAAAATGATATTAAAATGTAGATAAATATTTTTTTCATGATTATAGATTATAAGACTTTTTTCTTTGGCGTTAATCGTTAGGATGGTTTAATTATTAATTTATGTAAATTTTTAAACTTGACTTAGAACCTTTACGCGATAAGATGATTTAAGCTAAATTTATTGTATAAAATGGGATTAGAATTGCATTTTAAAAAATAAAGAGGCGCATTAAACAACAAAAACACTAATATTTTATAAAACAAGCTTGAATTTAATTTGTAATTACATATATTAGAGGTACTTAAATGTCAACAACACAATATGCAACAAGAGTTACTCCTATGGGCATTCCACCGACCCGTTTGAGCGAACTTCCTGATTTGATTGAAATTCAGAAGAAATCGTTTGAATGGTTTTTAAAAGAGGGCTTAAAGGAAGAACTTCTGTCTTTTTCTCCTATTAAAGACTATACAGGAAGATTAGAATTGCATTTTCTTCCAAACTATACATTTGACAACCCGAAATACACTATAGAAGAAGCAAGAATTCACGATTCAACCTATTCAAAGCAATTAAAAGTTATGATGAGGCTTGTAAACCGTGATTCCGGTGAAATCAAAGAACAAGAAGTATATATTGGCGATATTCCGACCATGACAGATAAAGGTACATTTATCGTTAACGGTGCGGAACGTGTTATCGTTTCCCAGATTGTGCGTTCACCCGGTATATATTATAAAAAAGAAGTGTCCCCGACAGGTAAACGTCTCTACAATGCTACTTTGATTCCAAACAGAGGTGCATGGCTTAAGATTGAAACCGATTCTAACGATTTAGTGTATGTTAAAATCGACAAGAACAGAAAAATCCTTGCTACAACATTATTGAAAGCCTTGGGTATCACTCCTGTTGAAATGGAAACACTCTTCACCCACTTTGAATTTTTAAAGAAAACTCTTGAAAAAGATACAACAAATTCAACAGATGAAGCTTTAATTGAAGTTTATAAAAAATTAAGACCCGGCGATCCTGCATCTGCTGCAGGCGGAAGATCAATTCTTGAAGCAAGATTTTTTGATGAAAAGAAATACGATATCGGAAAAGTAGGTCGTTACAAATTAAATAAAAAATTAAACTTAAACCTTCCTGAAACACAAAGAACAATCACTGTTCAGGATATTGTTGCAGGGGTTGAATACTTAATAAACCTTACATACGATGAAGGTGTTCTGGATGATATTGACCACTTAGGAAACAGAAGAATCCGTTCAGTTGGTGAATTGCTTCAAAACCAATTCAGAGTAGGTTTATCAAGAATTGAAAGAATTGTCAAAGAAAGAATGACTCTCCAGGATTCTGAAACTTTAACTCCTTTGAACTTATTAAACGTTAAACCTTTAAACGCTGCTATCAAGGAATTCTTTGGTTCATCACAGTTGTCACAGTTTATGGACCAGACAAATCCCCTGGCGGAGCTAACACATAAAAGACGTATTTCAGCTCTTGGACCTGGTGGTTTGATGAGAGAACGTGCAGGTTTTGCCGTTCGTGACATCCACCCTTCCCAATACGGACGCATCTGTCCGGTTGAAACTCCTGAAGGTCCAAACGCAGGTCTTATCGGTTCTCTTGCAACGCACGCAAGAGTAAATGACTACGGTTTTGTTGAATCTCCGTTCTTTGTTGTAAAAGACGGTATTGTAACAGAAGAAGTTCACTATTTAACAGCCGATGAAGATGAAAACTACCGTGTAGCTCCTGCGGACGTTGAGCTTGATGAAAACAGAAGAATTAAAGAACCGTTTATACCTGTTAGATATCGTTCCGAATTTACAATGGGTGATTCTAAAAAGGTAGACTATTTTGGTGTTTCACCTATTCAAATTATCTCTGTTGCTACATCTTTGATTCCGTTTATTGAACACGATGATGCTAACCGTGCTTTGATGGGTTCAAACATGCAACGTCAGGCGGTTCCGCTCCTTATTACCCAAAGACCTGTTGTAGGTACGGGCTTAGAAAAAAGAGCCGCTAAAGATTCAGGCATGGTGTCTGTTTCAGAGGTTGACGGTGAAGTTATAAGAGTTGTCGGTGAAGAAATTCATATTAAAGATAACTCGGGAAAGGTTCATCAATATCAATTATTAAAGTATATAAGATCAAACCAGGATACCTGCATTAACCAAAAACCGCTTGTTCGTGCCGGTCAAAAGGTTAAAGCCGGAGATGTTATAGCGGACGGTGCTTCTACCCATATGGGTGAGCTTTCACTTGGTAAAAACGTACTTGTTGCATATATGCCTTGGGAAGGCTATAACTACGAAGATGCTATCTTGATTAATGAAAGACTGGTTTATGATGATGTGTTCACATCTGTTCACATTGAAAAACTTGAAATAGATGCCCGTCAGACAAAACTCGGACCTGAAGAAATCACAAGGGAAGTTCCAAACGTTTCTGAAGATGCTGTTCGCCATTTGGACGAAAGAGGTATTGTTAGAATCGGTGCTAGAGTTTATGCTGACGATATTCTGGTTGGTAAGATTACACCGAAAGGAGAATCTGAACATCCACCGGAAGAAAAACTATTGAGAGCAATCTTTGCTGAAAAGGCAAGAGATGTTAAAGACAATTCTCTGCGCGTTCCTCACGGCGAAGGCGGAAGAGTAGTCGATGTTAAAGTGTTTGACCGTGAAAAGGGAGATGAACTTCCTCCAGGCGCAAACACTGTTATTAGAGTTTATATTGCCCAAAAGAGAAAGATATCAGTGGGTGATAAACTTTCAGGACGTCACGGAAACAAAGGTATTGTATCCAGAATTCTTCCAAAAGAAGATATGCCATTCCTTCCTGATGGCACTCCGATTGATATCGTATTGAACCCTCTTGGTGTTCCATCCCGTATGAACGTTGGTCAAACTTATGAATGCTTGCTTGGTTTAGCTGCATATCTTACAGGAAACCACTATATGGCTCCTCCGTTTGATGAAATGTATGGTGCTGCACAGTCTGAGGTTGCAACAAGAGAAGAACTTATTAAGGGTATCAAAGAATCCGGTTGCGACTGGGTTAGAGAAGATGGTAAGGTTACGCTTTATGACGGCAGAACCGGTGAACCGTTTGATGAACCTGTTGCAGTTGGTCTTTCATACATATTGAAATTGGTTCACCTTGTTGATGACAAGATTCACGCAAGAAGTACAGGTCCATACTCATTAGTTACCCAACAGCCTTTGGGCGGTAAAGCGCAATTTGGCGGACAAAGATTCGGGGAAATGGAAGTTTGGGCGCTTGAAGCATATGGTGCGGCTTATACTCTTCAGGAAATGTTAACTATCAAATCAGATGATGTTAACGGAAGAAGCAGAGCTTATGAAGCTATAGTTAAGGGCGACAATATTCCAAGACCTGGCATTCCTGAATCATTCAAGGTATTGGTTCGCGAATTGCAAAGTATCGGTCTTGATATTGCAGTTGCTAAAAAAGGCGGAGAAGAAGTTGATCTGATGTCTGATACAGATGATCTTAGAAAATCAGCTCCAAAGAGAGTACTATCAGATATGGATTCAGAGCTTTTAAATATCAATTTCTTTGAAACACCGACAACTTTTAAGGACTAATCCGGGTCTTTAAAGGACAGGGATAAAAATAAACATTAAATAAGAATTAAGGAGACAGGATAAAGTGTCAACAAGTATAGATTATTTTGATTATATACGAATCTCTATAGCATCAAGCGAAAGAGTTCTAAAGTGGTCATACGGCGAAGTTACAAAGCCTGAAACCATTAACTACAGAACCTTAAAACCAGAAAGAGACGGTCTTTTCTGTGAAAGAATCTTTGGACCTTCAAAAGACTGGGAATGCTATTGCGGTAAATATAAAAGAGTACGCCACAAGGGTATTATATGCGAACGCTGCGGAGTTGAAGTAACAGACTCTAAGGTGCGTCGTCACAGATTAGGTCACATCAAGCTTGCAGCGCCGGTTAGCCATATCTGGTTTTTAAAGGGTATTCCAAGTTACCTTGGCTTACTTCTTGATATGACATTAAAAGATTTGGAACAGATTATCTATTTCAACAACTATGTTGTTGTGGATGGCGGTGAAAGTCCGTTTAGAAAATTCCAGCTTTTAACTGAAGAAGAATATGAAGATTATATCCTTGAAAACGAAGACAGCCAGCTGAAAGTTGGTATCGGTGCCGAAGTTATTAAAGAATTATTATCTGAAATCGAACTTAACAAACTGGCTGATGACATCAGGGCTGAGCTTGATTCTGCAGGCGGCTCCGTTCAAAAGAGAGCTAAATTAATCAAAAGATTAAGGCTGGTTGAATCTTTAATAGAATCTGAAACCGAACCTACCTGGTTTATTATGGATGTTCTTCCTGTTACGCCTCCGGATTTGAGACCGATGGTACAGTTGGATGGCGGACGTTTCGCAACTTCAGACTTGAATGACCTTTACAGAAGGGTTATAAACAGAAACAACCGTCTTGCAAGATTGCTTGAGATGGGTGCTCCTGAAATTATCGTTAGAAATGAAAAAAGAATGCTTCAGGAAGCAGTTGATGCTCTTATTGATAACGGTCGCCGTGGCAGAACTGTTGTAGGTCCAAATTCAAGACCTTTGAAATCTTTATCAAATATTATTGAAGGTAAACAGGGTCGTTTCAGACAGAACTTATTGGGTAAACGTGTTGACTATTCAGGTCGTTCCGTTATTGTTGTAGGTCCGCAGTTAAGCTTAAATCAGTGCGGTCTGCCGAAAGAAATGGCGATTGAATTATTTAAGCCGTTTGTTGTAAATAAATTGATTGAACGCGGTCTTGTTCAAAACATTAAATCTGCAAAGAAAAAAATTGAAAGATCCGAACCTATTGTATGGGATATATTAGAAGAAGTGGTAGACGGACATCCGGTATTGTTAAACCGTGCCCCCACCCTTCACAGGCTTGGTATTCAGGCTTTTGAACCTATCTTGGTTGAAGGAAGAGCAATTCAGTTACACCCATTGGTATGTACGGCATTTAACGCTGACTTTGACGGTGACCAAATGGCTGTTCACGTACCGCTTTCAATTGAAGCACAAACTGAAGCCAGAATGCTTATGCTTGCAACAAATAACATTCTTGCTCCTGCAACAGGTAAGCCGATCATTACACCATCTCAGGATATGGTACTTGGTATTTATTATTTGACCATTCTGAAAGATGAAACAGCTCCTGTTAAAGGCTATTTCCACAACTTTATGGATGCAATTTCTGCGCTTGAGCTTGGAAATATCAAACTTCACGACAAAATTGTTGTAAGGGATGAAGCCGGGAAAAGAATTGAAACAACAGCAGGAAGAATTGTTTTCAATGAAACTGTAAGAAAATCAATTCTTGCATAGTAAGTATTCTTTTAAAGAACTAAATTAAATTAATAAAAGAGGGAAAAATAAAAAATGACAACTTTAACTCCTGAAAGTGCAAATAAAAAGAAAAAACATGTTGAATATATAAATAAAACGGTTGATAAAAAAGGTTTAAACAAGCTTCTTGCCCAGATTTATCTTGAATGGGGCGGCGCTAAAACCGCAGAACTTGCAAACAATCTTAAAAACCTCGGTTTTAAATACGCAACAAAAGCGGGAACTACAATCTCAATCCATGACCTTTCGGTTCCATCCGTTAAAGGTAAGCTTTTAAAAGAAGCTCAAGAACAGATTGAACAATCAACTTACCGTTATATGAAAGGTGAAATCACAGAGGTTGAACGATATACAAAGGTTATCGACACCTGGAGCGAAACAACCGCAAGATTAACGGAACAGGTTGTTGAAAATTTTGACAGATTAAACCCCGTTTATATGATGGCATTCTCCGGTGCGAGAGGTAACTTATCTCAGGTATCACAGCTTGTTGGTATGAGAGGTTTGATGGCAGATGCACAGGGACAGATTATCGACCTGCCTATTAAATCAAACTTTAAAGAAGGCTTATCCTGTACCGAATACGTTATTTCATCATACGGTGCACGTAAGGGTCTTGTAGACACGGCGTTAAAAACAGCTGACTCAGGATACTTAACAAGAAGACTTGTTGACGTTGCGCAGGATGTAATTATAAGAGATGCAGACTGCCACACTGAAAAATCCATCAAATTAACCGCTATTATGGACGGTGAAAATGCAATCGTACCTTTATTGGACAGACTTTTAGGAAGAACCGTTGCTCAAGATATAGTTGATAAAGACGGAAATGTTTTAATTGAAAGAAACACTACCTTAAACCGTGATGATATTGCAAAAATTAAAGATTTGAATTTAACGGAAGTTGATGTTAGATCAACATTAACCTGTGAACTTGAATACGGTATCTGCCAAAAATGCTACGGCTGGGCAATGACCACTCAAAAACTTGTTGATATCGGCGAAGCTATCGGAACAATTGCAGCGCAGTCAATCGGTGAACCCGGTACACAGCTTACAATGAGAACATTCCACACAGGCGGTGTATTTAAAGGTGCGGGTGCCATGAAACAGGTGCTTGCTCCGTTTGACGGTAAAATTTCAGGCGCGGTAAGAACAAGAGAAATGAGAACCCGTCACGGGGATGTTGTTCAGGTTGCAATTAAAGAAGCCGATATTGAATTTAAAGGCAAAAAAGAATCTGAAAAAATCCACATTCCTGCAGGTGCAAAGGTTATGTTTGCTGATGGTGCAGAATTTAAAAAAGGCGAAAAACTTGCCGAATTTGAACCTGTTTCAAAAGGTGACGGCTCACGTTTGACAGAAAAAGCAACAAAGGATATTACATCTGACATTTCAGGTGAAGTTGTATTTGATGATTTTGTTGCAGACGAAAAGAAAGACCGTCAGGGAAACATTTCAAGAACTTCAAACAAATCAGGTATTGTTTGGGTTTTAGGCGGTGACGTTTATACACTTCCTGCCGGTTCAAAGATTCTGGTTTCAGATGGACAAAAAATCAAAAAAGGCGAAAAGCTTGCAGAAACTTTAATAGTTTCAGAGCACGGCGGCGAGGTTCGTGTTAATAATTCTCTTGAAGTTGAAAAAGTGAAGTTTGAAGGCAGAACTATTAATAAAATTGTTGCAGGTAAAGAATTAACAATTGTTATTGCTTCAATTCAACCTTCAAATGCTGTGTTTGAACAGACTAAGAAAGAACAAATATGGCATGTGACATCAACCGATGAAAAATATATTGTAAAATCTCCGATTGATACAACCGTTGAAAACGGCATGATTATTGCAGAATTAATCGACGATGAACATAAAGTAACAAGCTCCGGTGAAATAAGATACAACGGTATTGAAGTGGATGAAAACCAGGTGGTTGTTCAGGGTGGTGAAGTTGTATTTATTCCTGAAGAAATTCACCAGATTTCAAAAGATTCATCCTTGAAACTTGTTGAATCAGGCACATATGTTGAAGCAGGTACAGAGGTTGTTAAAGACTTGTACACCCACATTGATGGTATTGTTGAAATTAAAGAATTCAATGATATTATTCATGAAGTAATTGTCCGTCCCGGTGAATTGCATACTCTTGATTCAATCAATGACCTAAAGGTTGAAGAAAACGAAGTAATTAAGGCAGGTACGGTTGTTGCAGGCAAAATAAAAGCCAAAGTTGATTCAATTGTTACAATCGTTGAAAATGATTCCGATGTTCTTGAGCTGGATGATTTGGATGAAGAAATAACAGAGGACATAGTTGATGAAGATTCGCTTGAAAAACAGTCTGTCCAAATCTTAATCAGACCGGTTCAAAGCTTTAGAATTGAGCCTAAAGATGTTTCAATTGAATTTGATACAACTGATGAATCAATTGAAATTCTTCCTTTGACACAGTTGCAATATAAAGACGGCGCAAGAGTTAGAAACCTTGATGGCGCTGTTCTTACAAGAACATCATTGGTTCTTTCAATGTCCGGATATTTAAGTCATCTAAAAGGTCTTGTTGAACTTGATAAAGACGGCAATCTGAAAATCGTTGTTCTTGAAACACTGATTGTAAGACGTGAACAGGATGATGCAAGAACATTGTCTTCAACCCAGACTGAGCTTTTGGTTGAAAATGGACAAATAATTGAACCCAGAACTCCTGTTACAAAAACTCAGGTGCTTTCTGTGGATAACTCAATTGCAAGTATTAAATCCCAGGATAAAGACCTAAGAAGGCTGCTTTTGGTTTCAGAAAAATACGAACAAAAAGTTCCTGTTAAATCTAAAGCAACAGTTAAAGCCGGTGAATTTGTGAAGCTTGACAGTGTAATTTCATCTTCAGGAGATACATCAACAGCTTCCGGTCAGGTTATTGCTGTTAATAAAGATTCTGTAACGGTAAGGCTTGGACGTCCGCATTTAATCAGCCCCGGAACACTTTTGCAGGTTGAAAACGGTGCTTTGATTCTAAGAGGCGATCTTCTTGCGACATTAGTATTTGAAAGACAAAAAACGGGCGATATCGTTCAAGGTTTGCCTCGTGTTGAAGAACTTCTTGAAGCAAGAAAACCGAAAGATTCTGCAATTGTTGCAGAAGAAGACGGCGTAGCTGAAGTTGAAATTGAAGATGATGTTGCAAGGCTTTATATCGTAAATGAAAACGGCAGGACTGAAATTAAATATCCTATTGAATCTAGCGTAATTGTTATGGATAAACAAAAAATAACAAAAGGTCAGCCGTTAACTTCAGGACCTTTGAATCCGCATGATGTTATTCGTCTTCGCGGAACATTTGCAGCACAGCAATACCTCGTTGATGAAGTTCAAAGGGTTTATCGTTCACAAGGCGTTGAAATTGCCGATAAACACGTTGAAGTTATTGTTCGCCAAATGAGTAAGAAAGTTAAAGTTGTAGATTCAGGTACAACAAAACTGCTCCCGGGCGAATTGGTTGAACTCAAGGTTATTGAAGCCGAGAATGCAAGAGTGGAAGCTGAAGGCGGCGAAGTTGCAACCTATGAAGCATTGCTGCTTGGTATTACAAAAGCTTCATTGAACACTGAAAGCTTTATTTCAGCTGCATCCTTCCAGGAAACTACAAGAATTCTGACTGAAGCTGCAGTTGAAGGCAAAAAAGACTTGCTCCGCGGCTTAAAAGAAAATGTTATCATTGGTAGGCTGATTCCTGCAGGTACAGGATATCATCATTTGATTAATGCAAATGAAGAGAAGGAAAAAGAAGCTCTGAAACGTGCACAGCAAAAGAATCAGGCAAGAAAGCCTTCCGCAATTTTGGAAGAAATTGAAGGAATGTTCGGCACACCTGATTTTACAATTGAATAATATCAATTGATGTGATTAAAAAGCTATTGCAAAAAGACTACTGATATTTCCAGTAGTCTTTTTGTTATAATGTGCTTTTGTTTTCAAATCCAGGACACAGCGCACAGTAAAGGCGTAAGGACCACACTTACCATTACCCCCGGTATTACCGCAAGTATTGGTATTGTAATAGAAAGAGCCACTGTTCAGTTCCAAGGCTCTGTGGAATGATGAACTCTCCACCTCTGTGCCTGACCATACGTGATTCGGGTAGCAGGTGCCATTCTGGGCGCCCGGGCAGTACTTTGCATTAAGGTCTCGATAGCACTGCAGGGTGCCGTAACCGGTATTCCAGTCGCAGAGCTGTCTGTACAGAGGCTCGGTTTCGCTAATGTTATTGCAAATTTTGCCCACATAATGTTTCCGGGATATAGCATTATCTGCAGAGCAATGTCATTACAGTGCTTAAACAGCACCGGCTCTTGTATGATGGTTGCAGAAGCTTGTCTGTATTTGGTATGTGCGTGTATATATAAATTCATCTGTTTGTATATGCCGACCAATCTTTTTGAAATTAGAATATTCCAAATCCAGGACACAGCGCACAGAAAAGGGATAGGTAGGAACAACCAGGTATGGAGCGCTAAGTGTACCGTTATTCAGGTAACTATTGTAATAGTTTGAGCCTTCGTAGCCACTTGACCATACGTGATTCGGGTAGCACCTGTCTGCGTCACTTGCACCTGGTGCGGCGCCCGGGCAGCTGTTTACAGGGTTGCACCGCAGGGTGCCGTAGCCGGTATTCCAGTCACAGAGCTCGTCTGCAGGATTACAATTGCGGATGAATACTGGCAACCATGAGAATCTTTTTTGCATAGTATTTTATTCTGCTAATATTCACATCCAGGACACAGCGCACAGTAAAGGGATAGGTTGCAACTATCAGATACGGAGCGCCCAATATGCCGCTATCCAGACGACTGGTATAATAGTGCGGGCTGACGCTGGTATCTGACCATATGTGCTCCGGGTAGCAATAACCGGCATCGCCATAACCAGGAGCAGAGCCCGGGCAGCCGCCAATACCTACATAGCACTGCAGGGTGCCGTAACCAGAATTAACGTCTTTATGCAGCCTGCTAATGTTTAGACTCACAAGGTCTGCACATTCTTTATCTTGGGAAAACTTGACGTTTAGTCAACTTTATTTTGATGGAATGATGTCATCACAGTGCTTAAACAGTGCTGGTTTGCGCATTTTTGTTACAGAACCGTCTGTAGTTTGCTCTATATAAAAACCAAATCCAGGACACAGCGCACACCATAAGCCCGGGTGCTGTAATACGACCTTGAATCGAAAGAGCCGCTATCCAGTGGGTTATAGTAGTGGTAAGCGCTGCCGTCTTCTGTGCCAGACCAAATACAGTTAGGGTGGCAACTGTCAGCTGTGGCTCCCGGGCAGCGTAAGTACCCATTGTCCGGATAACACTGCAGGGTACCGTAACCGGCGCTGATGTCACAGATGGAACTTCACCATATTTTTTGCAAACGCATTCATTATTGCTCTAAAAATATTCCGCATCCAGGACACAGCGCACACCAAAGGCGTAGTATATATCATGACCGGCGTCCCCGTGGTACCCAAAGAATCTACCGTCCCATAGCTCCGGAGACCATGCGTTAGAGTCGCCCACGCGGTTGCTTGACCAAACATGGTGCGCATAGCATCCATTTTCACAAGACCCCGGGCAACTTCCGGTGCCGCTGCCGCAATACAGGGTGCCGTAGCCGGTATTCCAGTCACAGAGCTTGTCTGCAGGCAATTATTCCGGAGGTAATTTAACGACCATAATAAATTGTTTTTGCAAGTATTTTGATTGTTACTGTAAAAAACAATTCATATCCAGGACACAGCGCACAGAAAAGGCGTTGGTAGAATACCTGTCATTTAGCTTGGAGTGTGAAGCGTCTGCCATACCACTGCTTATGTATAGGGCGTAATAACTCGTACCGTCAATAAGCGTGCTTGACCATACGTGGAGCGGCCAGCAGTTGCCACCATTGGAACCCGGGCAGCTGCCATATCCCGGAGCGCACCGCAGGGTGCCGTAACCAGAATTGGCGTCACAAAGTTTGTCCGTCTTATTATTTGGAAGTGCAAATAACAAGTATTTTTGCATACACCAGCACTGGCGGAACTTTTTTGGAAACATTTTTATTCTAAAAATATTCCGCATCCAGGACACAGCGCACAGTAGTGGCGTTCGTCTTAGCGTGACCAGCGTCACCGTTGTACTCATAGAATCTGCCGCCATTGAGCTCGGGAGACCAGGCGTTAGAGTCACCTACGGGCTTGCTTGAACATACGATGTACGGGTAGCAGCGGTTATTGATGGCGCCCGGACAGCTGTCAAAGCCTCTTTCGCACTGCAGAGTGCCGTAACCGGAATTTACATCTAACGGGCGTGTTGTTTTTTTGTTTATTTTGCCGGCGTCCTTGCTCACAAAACTCACATCCTGTCTTTAAGAAGTGGCAATATCTGCAGGTTATGCTAGTGTATCACCTGGCGGTTGAAGCCTTAACGCCATCATAGTGTTTAAACAGTACCGGTTTGTATGCCTTGTTGCGGAGTTGTTCGCAATTATTTATATGCAAGTGCAAATAAATACATTGTTGCATAAGCAAAGAGACATTTTTTGAAACATTTTTATTCTGAAATATTTCAAATCCAGGACACAGCGCACAGCAAAGGCATGGGTAGCATACCTGTTACTTAGTGTGGAGTGTGTAGTGTCTACACCGCCGCTATTCAGGTTTAAGGCGTAATAGCTCGTACCGCTTATAAGAGTGCTTGACCATACGTGGTTCGGGAAGCAGTTGTTAGCATTGCCTGTACCAGGTGCGGCGCCCGGGCAGCTGCCATAGCCATAGTTACACTGCAGGGTGCCGTAACCGGCATATCTGTCACAGAGCTTGTCTGCAGGATTCTTCCGCAAATACTATCTTTCACTTTGAAAGTTCAAATCCAGGACACAGCGCACAGTAAAGGCGTGGGTATAAATGCACTTACCTGTGCTGTCACATGTACCCTCCCTGTATAGAGTTCCACCGTTTAATTGAAACCCGCTATAGTAGCCTGTGTCTCTATACTCGCCTGACCATATGTGGTTCGGGTAGCAGTTGCTGTTCTGGGCGCCCGGGCAGCTGCCTACGCCAGGATAGCACTGCAGGGTGCCATAACCGGAGTTGGCGTCACAGAGCTTGTCTGCAGAGTATCTACAAAATTTGTTTCTTATAGCATCAAAACCCTGTTCTGTTTTGTATGGGTTAAACCCTTCCGGAAGTCTTATGGATTTAACTCAAAGGACACAGCGCACACCTAAAGCAGCAGTGATGACGCGGCGGGTGGAAGCATCAAGGTAGAAACTGCCTGTGTATAGTCCTCTGTCATAGGTATTGTCTCCGGCTCCGACAGACTCTCCTGCCCATAACCAATACGGCCAGCAGCTATCAGTCCAGCCGGTACTAAAGCCTCCGCCTCCGCCCGGGCAGCTGCCTTTGCCCCAATTGCACCTTAGGGTGCCATAACCGGACTCTCTGTCACAGAGCTGTCCGCAGAACCTTTATGGGATTTTAATTTAAAGAGGTTCATATCCAGGACACAGCGCACAGTACCTGTAATTGTATATATGCACTCACCGGTACTGCAGGCACCCTTAAGACTAAAGATACCTGAAACCAGCTCGGCAAGCTTATATATACCAGCGCTGCTTCCTTCTGTGCCTGACCATACGTGGTACGGGTGGCAGCGGTTAGCCCAATAGGTGCCAGTGCCGGCGCCCGGGCAGCCGTCCATAATGCGCAAACAATGCAAGGTGCCGTAACCGGCATTATGACAGCTAGGCACTCTGTATTCCTATAATTTTCAATGTGCAGCTGTGTCAAATATAAAAAGCAGGTGATGTGATTTAATAATATAAACTTTATTAAATGGCAGCTATAAAATTGATTTTTCTATCCGAAGGATTGCTTTACCGATGCCTGCAATATTGAATAAAGGTAAACGCCGGAAAGTCTCGCAAGGATATAAAATCAACCTAGCTAAAAATCATCCAAATAAATGACCCTGCCTGACGATTTGAATTCCCCGCTGCTAAAATCCGTAAACCTTAACACTCCCGGGGTAAATTTCTAAATACAATATTACTCCACAAAACAAATTGCGGGCAAATATATTAACATTAAAATAATTAAGCGGTTTATATTATCATAATATTTGCCGTGGCGGGTATTTTTATTAAAATTCATTAAAGATACAATGACCTTAAAATACAATTAAAGGAAAATTTTATGTTTAAGAAGTTTTTATCCCTCTTAATTTGTTTATATACAATGTTTTTTATGAACTGTGCTTTTGCAGATGAGCTTGAAGATGTTCAGAAATTTTTTGATAACTATGTACAGGCTGCAAATTCCTACTCAAAAACCGTTGTTGATTATTATCTGCCAAACGCAAATATTGTAAGAGTGGTATTAAAGCCTGACGGTACGACCCAAAGTGTTAATTTTCCTATGGAAAGGTATAAAAAAGAACTTAAAAAAGGTCAGCCGCTTGCAAGACTTTCAAGATATAAAAATAAATATACAGAGAAAAAATTTGAAAAACTTCCCGACGGGGATTACAAAATATCTGCGCTAAGGACGCCAAATGGGGATAAAAAAGCTTTACCGTTCTACTTCATTGTAACCAAAACCGAAAACGGATGGAAAGTCAAAGAAGAATCTATGCAAACAACCGTGCAAAAATTTTTATCTTCAAAATAAATATTTAAAAAGCCCGGTAGTTTGTATACCGGGCTTTGAATTTTAATACAGATTTATTTATGCTGCTGTGTAAAATCTGAAGCATTTCTAAGGTCGTTTAAATATTGCTGACCGTTCATTACTTCCTGATAAAGCTGGTTTAAGTTTTGTTCAAGTTTGTTTAAAACCTGTTGTGCGTAGTTTTGTGCACCGTCTTTGATTCTTATAGACTCTTCATTTGCATTTAAACGCACGCTTTCGGCTTCATTAAAGGCTTTCATTTTAATGTCTTCGCATTCCTGAATAACCTGTTCTCTGAAACTTTTTGCCTTTTCTTCCATATCTCGCATTATGCTTGATTCGTTTAACATTCTGTGGCGCTCATTTTCGGCATCTGCAATGATTCTGTCAGCTTTCATTCTCGCATCCTGCAGAATATCATCCTTTTTCCTTAAGATAACATGCGCATCTCTTATTTCGTTTGAAACGGCATCGGGGAAACCGTTTATAATTTTTGATAATTCTTTGCTTTTCACCACTACATAATGACCTGGTATAATATGCAGTCCCACTTCCCAGAGTTCGTTCAATTTGTCAATTAAATCGTACATTTTTTCTTCTGATTGTGACATGCTAAAATTCTGCCTTTCGTTCATTAAACATTTTGTTTATGCTTTTGTAAATATTCTACCACACTTTTCGGGACAAATTTAGAAACATCCTGTCCCAAAGAAGATAATTCCTTCACAATGCCGGAGCTTATAAAGTTGTATTTTGGTTTTGTGATTAGAAAAACAGTCCCTATTTCAGGAGCGATAGCCTGGTTTGTCTGGGATAATTGCATTTCATATTCAAAGTCTGAAACTGCACGTAGCCCCCTGATTAAAAATTTTGCACCCATTTGTCTTGCATAGTCAATGGTGAGACCTTCAAAAGAACCAACTTCGACATTATTTAAATTTTCCATATCTTGAATAGATTCTTTTATAAGCTGAACTCTGTCTGCTGTTGGCAGATATGATTTTTTGGAATTATTTTTAAGCACTGCAATTATTACCTTGTCAAACATAGATGCTGCGCGCTCAAGGATGTCCAAATGCCCCTTTGTGACAGGGTCAAAGCTGCCAGGATACACTGCTATTTTTATTTTCTCACTGTTTTCCATTAATAATATTATATTATTAAAATTTTTTTGCCCAAAATACATGTTTTAACATGCAGGCTAAATGTAACAAAATCTTTACAATTTGACTAAAAGTTATTCAAATTCGGGGAAAAATCATGCCTTTATATAAAAAATCATTAATTTATACGATATTAATCGTGTGTTATTAAAGTATTATATCTTCTTGACGTCGACCTTATTAAAAGGCTTGAAAAATTACTCTAAATATTGCCAAAAAGCCGCCACAAGGTTTGATTATCAAGGGGAAAAGAGTTTTAAATCAAGATGTTTAATCCTGCCATTCAAAGTTATATAAATTCATCCGGCGAAGCCCAGGCAAAACAACGGGCAAAGCAGATAGATTCGTATCTGAATTCTATTTACCCTGCTGAAAATAAGCCTGCGCAGACAAATGAAGCTAAGGAAACTTTTGGTGCAAAACCTTTTAATGAGGTTTTAAAAACATCTGCAGATTCAAAACAGGTGTTTAAGCTGGATACCCCGCCGGGAATTCCTTTTGGCGCTCTTTCATCACTTGGCAGAAACAGAAAAATGAGCAAGGATGAAATTTTAGGGCTTATTGATGCTACTGCAAATAAATACGGCGTTGATAATAAACTTGTGCGCGCACTTGTGAAACAGGAATCAGGTTTTAATCCTAATGCTAAATCATACGTAGGTGCTATGGGTTTAATGCAGCTTATGCCCTCAACTGCTGCAGGACTTGGTGTAAAAGACCCGCTTGACCCTGTGCAAAATATAGATGGTGGTGTCAGATATTTAAAATCTATGCTGGACAGGTTTAACGGCAATAAGATTTTAGCCCTTGCTGCCTATAACGCAGGACCAAATGCCGTGAAAAAATACAACGGCGTACCCCCTTATAAAGAAACGCAAAATTACGTCAGGTCGATATTAAGTATGTATTTGTAACCTGAGTTTTTTTAAAACTGCAGGGGCACTGTAAAACCCTAAAAGCAAAAGTTAAAATAAAGGAAATAAAATATGTCTGAAGGATTTAGTCCTAAAATCAACCTCGGTGAGAGGATAGAACCCAGCAAAATTACAACAACTCTCACTCCTATGAGGTTTAAAAACATTGAACAGCCTGAAACCACAGATTTTAAAAGTGTATTTTCAGGGCTTGTGGAAAATTTAAACAAGGAAATGAATGCACCTGATGAGCTTACAAAGGATGCTATGCTTGGAAAAGCGGATGTTCATGATGTTATGGCAGCCATTGCTAAATCTGAAATCCAGTTGAACGTTGCAACAACGGTTGTTGGAAAAGTCATCCAAACGTATGAAAAAATCATGCAAATTCAAATCTAAAGTTAACTAATAACGATTTTAATAGTATAATTATTTGTGTAATAAGCTAATTGTGTAGTAAGAATGCGCAAAATCTCATATATAAAGCGCATTTGACAGCAGGGAAAGACCGCAAATAACAACCAGGAAAGATATAAATTACCTTATGGATTTTAAGAAGATAATGGAAAATAAACCGTTATTTTACGGCATCATAGCAGGTGTTGTAATACTTCTGCTCCTTGTTGTCGTTGTTGGTGTTTCAATTTCTTCTAATGCAAATTCAAAAGCAGGCGTTGTGAAAGAAAAGGTTATAAAAGAACCATACGATCTTTTTACAACAGATAAAATAGGTCAGGCGCTTGAAGTACAGGCACTGTTGGCGCGTGAAGGCATAAAGGCTCAAAGAAGGGTGGATGGTACAAAATCCACGCTTTATCTTGAAAACTACACACAGAGTGAAAAAGACATAGCCCTTCTTGCAATCGTAAGAAGCGGGCTTGTAGACCAGCATATAGGTCTGGAAATATTTGATAATGGTGATTTTACATCTACAAAAGAAGATAAAAGAATTCGTCTTGCAAGGGCTATAAATGGTGAACTTGCAAGGCTCATCAGAAAAATTCCGCCAATTAAAAATGCGCAGGTGTTTATTTCAATTCCGGAGCAAACCTTCTTTGCAAGCAAGCAAAAGCCTATAACTGCAACTGTCCAGGTGCAGCTTGATTCCGGCGAAAGGCTTGATAATATGAAGGTAAAAGCCATAACAAACCTTCTTTTGGGTGCAGTTCAAGGTTTGGAAGCTGATAATATTTCAATAACAGATACAAACGGTAACGTTTACAACAGCATAATAGGCGGAGCAAACGATGCACTGTCAAAGATTGAAGAAAATGATAAATATATGCAGCAAAAGGTTGCAGCCCAGCTTGACAGGCTTGTCGGCAAAGGGAATTATGTTGTAACGGTTTCAACCTTCTTAACGCAGGCTCCGGTCGAAAAAACAAGTATAATCTACGACCCGCATTCAAAAACTGCTGTAAACGAGCAAGGCTTTACGGAAAAACTTGGTGATGTTTCAAACGATTCAAACTCTGCGACAAATGCGGTGAGTGTTTATCTGCCTTATGGTGTGCCGGGTTCCGGTGCAAATTCTACCCAGGACAGAAGATATGTCCGCCAGGCTCATGAAACCCAATACGGAGTTTCAAAGACCCAGGTGAATGAATATATGAAAGAAGGCGTAATAGAACAGATTTCAATCGCTGTGTCTTTGGAGCAGTCTGCTATTCCTATGAGTATGACAATACAGGAGTTAAAGGAATTGATTGCAAATGCTGCAAGCCCCCTTGTTGACCCTGAAAATGTATCAATAGCATTTGTTGAATCAACTTCGCCGATTCTTGCCCCGGATAGCCCAAACCAGCTGCCAAAACCGGAAGAATCCGGAAATCCGTGGTGGGTTGTTGGCTTAGCGCTTCTTATTGGTCTTGGTTTTGGTTTAAAACACATTACACAGAAAGTAAGACAGGAAGCAGAACGCCAGGAAGAGGAACTTGAACTTTTAAGAAAGAAAACGGAAGATCAGGAAAAACAATTAAAAGATGTGAATATGAAGGCAGCGGAACTTATTCAAAAACAGGCTCAAATGGCGCAAAACCTTATAGAACAGCAAAATATGCAGATGATTCAGGCTCAGGCTGCAGCACAGGCTGCTATGGCGCAAAACCCTGCCCCAAAAGCACAAGCGGCAAAGCACCCTGTAGATATTAAAGATGAATTAAACGAACTTTCAATGGATTTTAACGACATTGATGAAAATGATGCAGTTGAAAAATTGAAAAACTGGATTGAAACAAACTAGCCCATATTTAAAAATAAGGGTAAAATAATTATTAAAAGAAAAAAGCGGAGAGAGAGGGTTAAAAACCAACCTGAAAATATCAAAGGGGAGCCGTTGTGGCGGATGACAAAAGAGTTATAGAAGGGTTTAGTCCCCAAGATTTTGCAAAAAACCTGGCAGCACAGGCAAGCCAGGTAATTCCTGCTGATATTCAGCCTGCCGATAAAAAATTTATTATTGATATTGTTTATAAATTTTGCGTACTTTCAGGCGATGCCCTTGTAAAAGATGCAGCTTTAAACCTTGATGCCGGGCAGGCTTCTTTAATCACCCAGTTTATTGGTGAATGGTCTTTTCATAAATCAATCGACCTTTTAAGGGCGAAAATAAATCCTTCTTTAAGGGAAGGAATTTTGCAGAGGGTGGCGTTTACTGTCTTTGAAATTGCAAAACAGGCAGTTGTAAAGAAAATGCCGCAGGAACAGATAATTCCTCTTGTGGAGCATCATGTAAATACCTGCTTTAAACAGGCAATAGAAGATTTAAAAGCCAAAGGGGCACTTGATGAAAAGGTTTCAAATGATGCATTGCACCAATCAAACATTGATTCTATGGCAAAGACTGAAGCGGAGAAAGAAAGTGCCGGAACAGTCGGTGCAAATATGTCTGATGCAAAGATTTTAAAACTTGCTTCTCTGGCACTTTTAATCAAAAAATTTCCGCCTGCAAAAATTAAAAATATTATAACTAAATTCAATAAGCCAGAAGCCCAGGTTTTGATTCAGTATCTTAAAATGCCTGATTTAGAGGCAAAGGTGGATAAGGATATAACTGCAAGGTGTATAAGCGAAATAAGACAGGCACTTCCGGAGCCAAAGATTATAAGCTTTGAGAGGTGTTATAAAAAATTATGTAAGATTGTAAAAAATTCGGATAAAAATACAATCTCTAATATTATAAAGGATGAAAGACCGCAGATAAAAGACTTTGTACTTTCTCCCTTTGTAAAGGATGAAGTTATTATTCCTGCAAAAGTTGCAGCGGTTGTGTGCAAATATCTGGAAGAAAAAATTTACACGGAAAACGCAGTATGATAATAAGAAAAAGGGCTGTGCCAAAGCAAAAACCGCCCCAAGATACTCAAAATACGGAACAAATCACCCAGCCTCTGCCGGAAAATGCCGGAGCAGAGCAAATTTTGACGGGTGTATCCGAAGCTTGCCCTGCGCAAAACGAACCTGAAACCGTACAGCAGACACAGCCTGTAAAAGTTGAAGAAGTTGTATTACCGCCCCAGCCAAAGGTTTTAACACCTGAAATGGAGATGGCGCAAAAGCTTGAAGAGATTGAAAAGATTGATATTACAAGCCTTGAATTTAAAGAAAGGTTTGAAAGACGCCGCGGGGAAAGGCGCAGAGGGTACAGAAGAATTGATGAAAGAACCCTTGTTTCCCGTGCCCAGGAGGAAGCCCAAAGTATCAGAGAACTTGCTGCTAAAGAAGGATATAAAAACGGTATAGAAGAGGCTCATACTGAGCTTGAAACCTTGAAAGCGTCGCTCACGGAGTTTCTTGGCGCAAAAAAAGAAGCGTATGAGGCACTTTCTGACGATATGCTTGAATTATCTCTTGAAATTGCAAAGAAAATAATTAAAAAAGAGGTAGAATTGTCCGACGATATTTTAAAGGGTGTACTGAAAGAAGTGTTTGACGAAATTTCATCAAATGAAGAAAAGATAACAATAAAAGTTGCACCCGATGAGGTCGAATTTGCACGCGCATCTATGCCTGAAGTATTGGAAAATTCCGCAATAGATGCAAAGATTGTTATTGCTGCAGATGAAGCTATTGAAAAGGGCAGCTGCGTTGTTGTGACATCAAACGGTGTTATTGATGCGAATTTTTCCACCCAGCTGTCTATAATTCAAAATGCCTTCGGTATTTATAAAGGAGGCAATTAATGGCTCAGGCAAAAGGGGCACCGGCAAATAATCCCATCTCTGAAATTGCTCTTGCAATATTTGTAATTCTCCTTATCTTGATTTTACTTATGGAGATGCCAAACTGGGTTATAAATTTTTCAATTTCGCTAAATATCACCCTTGGCATTGTGCTTTTGATGATATCTCTTTATGTGCAAAAACCCTTGGAACTCGCTGCTTTTCCGTCCATTATTCTTATCGGTACAATGTTTCGTCTGGTTTTATCTATCGCATCTACCCGTCTTATCCTTGCAAAAGGGGATGCGGGACAGGTTATTGAAGCCTTCGGACAGTTTGTAACCGGCGGAAATATGATAGTTGGCGGTGTAATCTTTTTGATTATAACAGTTGTGCAGTTTATGGTAATTACAAAAGGTGCGGAACGTATAGCAGAAGTTTCAGCCAGGTTTGCACTGGATGCTATGCCTGGTAAGCAGATGACAATCGATGCCGATTTTAACGCAGGGCTTATATCTCCCGATGAAGCGGTAAAAAGGCGTGAAGACCTCCAAAGAGAATCTTCGCTCTTTGGTTCAATGGATGGTGCGATGAAGTTTGTAAAGGGAGATACAATCGCAGGTATAATTATTACCGTAATAAATATTTTAGGTGGTTTAATTATCGGTGTTATGATGAATCAAATGCCGCTTGCAGACGCTGTTTCAAAGTATACAGTGCTTACAATCGGTGATGGTTTGTGCTCCCAGGTGCCTTCTCTTTTAATGTCAATTTCATCCGGTATTGTGATGACGCGTTCAACTGCGGCTGCCACCTCTCTTGGAAAAGATGTATCATCCCAGATTATGTCTAAACCGCAGAGTTTGTTTTTTGCCTGCGGCTTTTTGGTGTTAATCACGCTTACCTGCGGCATCACGGGGCTTCCCTGGTGGCCTTTTGCCCTATTTACCGTCATAATACTTGTCGCAGCATTTTCCGTTCTTGTAAATCAGGATGTTCAGCAGCAATTGGGGCAATTAGATGCTGTTAAACAAAATATGCAGGATCTTGTAAACCCAAATAAAATGTATGAAAGACTGGGTGTGGATGTTTTGAGCCTGCAGGTTGGCGCAGGACTTTTAGTCATTGCAGACCCCGACCAGGATGGACAGCTCCTTGCAAAGATTGCTGCGCTTCGCCAAAGGGTGACGGATGAACTTGGCTATATTATTCCGAATATCAGAATTATGGATTCATCCGCGATTGCGGATAACGAATATTTGATTGCTATCCGCTCAAACACTGTTGCAACCGGCATGGTATATCCGGGTAAATTTATGGTCATTGCAGACCAGTGGGAAGCGCTTGGTAAAAAGGTGCCGGATAATGTAATTGTAAGTGTTGATCCTACTTACCAATCCCAGGCATACTGGCTTGACGGACAGTATATAAATAAAAATGACCGCATAACTGCTGTAGATTCTGTGGATGTTATTGTAACCCATCTGCAGGATTGTGTTAGAAAATATGTTGATGAGGTTATGACAAAGACGGATGTCTTAAAACTTATGGAACTTGTTAAATCCCAAGACCCGACCCTTGTAAATGACCTTGTGCCGACAATTATTTCAACTTCGGATTTAAGAAAAATCTTTGTAAATCTTATCAGAGAAAAGGTTTCAATAAAGGATATCATATTTATCTTTGAAAGATTATGCGACTATGCAAGGTTTTCAAAAGAACCCGATATTTTATCCGAAAGGCTTCGCGCAGCCTTAGGACGCCAAATTTGCCTTGCAAATTCCAACAAAGACAAGGTTTTATATGCGCTTACCCTGTCATCTGAATGGGAGAAGACTTTGGATGACTCCTGTCAAAGGACGGAATTGGGTACGATGTTTCTTTTGAACCCTATGCAGGTACAGGAACTTATTGAAACTACAGCAAATACTTTAATGAAAGCGCATCAGGCGGTGGGCAGCCAGCCTGTAATTTTATGTTCTCCTAGAATTCGCCTTCCTTTGTATCAAATGCTTGAACGGCATATTCCAACCATTGTTGTAATTTCATATTCTGAACTTATAACGGATATCCGCGTTGAAGCCATAGATACAATCGGGGAAGGGTATTAAAAAACAGTATCAGGCTTTAGGTTTGTTAATTTGCCGGTATTGCGATTTTAAAACAGTGAAATCATAAAAAGAGCCCCGGTTTTAACAAGGGGCTCTTTTTAAACTTACGCATTTTGTTTTATGGTTTAAACTACAACATCTACACCTTCAACATTTGTTACTGTAACAGTTGGAGCTGCTATTTGTTTTTGTGTGTATTCTTCAGCGCTTCCGTATATATCTAGTGCATTTTGCGAAGCCAATAGTGTTTTACCGTCAAAGTTTTTGTTCATAGAATATTGAATTATATTTTTGTCTTCTTCGGCAAAGTTTGTTAAGAAATTGCCTTTTTGATATTCCAGAATGGTTCTGTATAAAGCAGCAGGGTCACCTGCATCTTCCCATGTTTGAACAAGTTTTACATCGCATTTATCTGCTCCATATTGTTCTTGGACTTTTGTACAAGCTGCAGCAAAATCATAAGGTTCAGCCTCATCCTTTGCAATAAACATAGGATCTTTTTCAATTTCATCCATAAGCCATTCCATAGCCTCTGCTTTGATTACAAACATACCTGTGTTTGCAACACAAGTGCCATTCGGAGTTTCGAATTTTTTTGCAATCTCAAGTGTTTTTGGTTTTTCAACAAAACCATCTAAAAGCATAATATCGTCTTTTTCTGTTGGAACAACTTTAAGACATCCGAATTTGTTCACCACTTCTTCCGGATCTCTTTCAACGCCTATTAAGCCCATTTGTTTAGTCGGATCTTCAATTATATTTTTTACAAAATAATCAAGTTCAAAAGGTTTGTCTGTATGGAACATATTATCGCCGCAGCAAACAACCACGTTATTTTGCGGTAGTCCTTTTTCTCTTAGTTTTAAAGCATTATCATAAATTTCTGCAAATGAGCCCCTTGCAACTTCAGCATTCTTTCTTTGAATACCTTTTTCATCTGCAAAAGGAACACTCATTGCCATTGCAACATCAAGCATATGGAAATTTTTACCATTTACAAGAGGCTTAGCAAAGCTTATTTTGTTTGTCTCATCGCCTTGTGTTTCAGAAAGTAGTGCAAATCTTGAACCTTTGCCTGCGCCTAAAACGTAAAAATCGGTACCTTTTTTTACTTTATTAAAGTCTTTGCACTCTTCTTTTTCCTGAATAGCCGGAAGAAAATCTTCTCTAAATGGCTGTATAACTTCTTTTTCAACATAATCACCGTTATTTTTTGTTGATGTGGTAACATAAACGCTTTTAAAAGCCGGTGAGCTTTGCATAGCATTGATTCTCATAAAAACCTTCTCCTTTGTCTAACAACACATATTTTTGGTAAATGTATAAAGCTTATGAAAATTTTTCTTTGCCGGATTTTCAATTTGACAGAATAAAATTTAATATTTCTTTACAAATTACCTAACAACACAAATTTAAAAAACTTTAAAAAATGCGCAACTTCTATATTACACCGTAAATAAAAATTGTACAGCGTTTTTGGGAAATTATCGGGATATGCCTAAAAACCTTATCTTGCAGATGAAAATCAAATTTAACAACGTTATATTTTGTTAAAACAGCATAAGTCTTTGCTGTTCTATTTTGTCATTATCTAGCATGTTTCTTAAAAATGATTTTCTGTGGTATTTGCAGGGACCATATTTTCTAATAGCATCCATATGTTCCTGTGAAAGATAGCCTTTATTGTGTTTCCAGCCATACATGGGAAATTCCCTGTCAAGCTTTATCATAAGTTCATCCCTTGAAACTTTGGCTAAAATACTTGCAGCAGCGATAGATGCAGATTTTGCGTCTCCTTTTATTACGGTCTTTTGCGGAAATTCGTACCCTCTGATTTTATTGTTCCCGTCTACAAGCACAATACATGTTGTCATAAGCTGATGCACAACATCCATGCAAGCTCTTTTCATAGCTTCGCAGGTAGCATTTAAAATATTAATTTTATCAATCATATTTTCATCAACTGCCTGGATTGAATAAATGGTATTTTCTTTAATAACGGGGAAAAGAGCAAGACGCGTTTTTTCTGTCAGCTGCTTTGAATCGTTTAAGCCTTTAAGCTTTTGGATAAGTTCTTCAACCCGTGCAGCGTTATATCCTTTGGCATATAGCCCTTTAGTGTCCGGGCTGCCTTTAAAACATACGGCTGCTGCAAATATGGGTCCCGCTGCAGGTCCTCTTCCTGCTTCATCCGTTCCTATTATGTTTTTGCATTTTGAAGATTTTAATTGCTCAAAATCAAATTCAAACAGTCCGGCACCTGTTTTGTCAACTGCCTTATTTGCATTCGTTGTAGTCATCTAAAGTGATTTTCCCTATTTTTCCGTCTCTGAAATTTGATAATATAAACTGTGCACACCTTGTTATATCTGGCATTCCATCCTTTACGAGCCAGTTTCTTTTTAGTGCGATGTTTTCTATAGTGATATCATCATTTTCTAAATTATAATATTCTCTTAATCTTTTTTCGTATCGTCCGCAGGAAATTTTCTTAAGAAGTTTTAAAAGCTCGGTTGCTGCATATTCATTATCATAAGCATTTTCGCCTATGGAATTTACAAAAGCAAGCTTTAAAGCTACATCCTGATTGGGTTGTGCCATAGGGATAATTCCCGGTGTATCAAGGAGTTCTATTTTATCATGCACTCTTACCCACTGTTGCTGCCTTGTGACGCCGGCTCTTGCACCGGTTTTTGTTTTAGCCCGTTTTATTAATCTGTTTATGGTGCTGGATTTTCCGACATTTGGCATCCCTGCTACCATTGTTCGTATTGGTCTTGGCAAAAGCCCCTTTTGCATCATCTTTTCTGTGACAGGTTTTGACACTTCTAAAATCTTATTTATTATTAAATTCGTATCTTTATGACTGCCATTTGAGGTCAAAAGGCATACAGTTCCTGTTTTTTCTTCAATATATTTTTTCCATTTCAAATTTTCAATATCATCAGAAAGGTCGCATTTATTTAAAAGAATTATCCTTGGTTTGTCCTTAAAAAGAGCCTTGGTATCTCCATAAGAGCTTGATTTTGGTATGCGGGCATCCAGAACCTCTAAAATTACATCAACAAGGTTCAACTTTTCTTTTAATGCTCTTTCTGCCTTTGCAATATGTCCCGGATACCAATGGATATGGCTCATATCTGTCCTTTAAGCTGCTATACTTTGCCCGCACAGGCTTTTTTGGGTTTTAAACTAAATGTCCCTTATACGCTAAAAGCACCGTATACATAGTGTGCGGTACTTTTAGTAAAATCTTTTTTGTAATATTTGCAAAGATAAGCTCTATCTTTTTTCAAGCTTTTCTCTGATTCTTGTAGCTTTGCCTGAACGTTCTCTTA
>CAJULH010000007.1 GCA_910587175.1 Candidatus Gastranaerophilales bacterium
TTGCAAATTCGCCGAGTTTATGTCCTACCATTTGTTCTGTTATGTAAACAGGAACATGGGATTTACCGTTGTGTACGGCAATTGTGTGCCCCAACATATCAGGTATAATCATAGACGCCCTGGACCATGTTTTTACAACTTTCTTTTCCTGGGTTTCGTTTAGTTTTTCGATTTTTTTTATCAAAGAGTCATGAACGTAAGGACCCTTTTTTAATGAACGAGCCATCTAATTATATTCTCCTATTATTTTTTTCTTCTTCTTACTATTAGCTTGCTTGAAGCTTTTTTAGCATTTCTGGTCTTCTGGCCGAGTGCAGGTTTACCCCATGGAGTTTTAGGATGTCCGCCGGGACCTGTTTTACCTTCACCACCGCCGTGGGGGTGATCAACAGGGTTCATTGTAACACCGCGAACGGTAGGTTTAATACCTAAATATCTTGTTCTGCCGGCTTTACCGGTTGATAAGTTTTTGTATTCAGAGTTTCCTAAAACACCGATTGTTGCCATACATTCTTTTCTTACCATTCTCATTTCTGAAGAAGGTAATTTAACGGTAACATAATCGCCGTCTTTTGCCATTAATTGAGCGCCCTGACCTGCGGCTCTTACCATTTTTCCGCCTCTTTTAGGTTCCATTTCAATGTTGTGAATCATAGTACCTAAAGGAATGTTTTCCAAAGGAAGAGCGTTTCCGGTTTTAATATCGGCTTCGGGGCCTGAAACGATAACATCACCAACGTTTAAACCTTCGGGTGTTAAGATATATCTTTTTTCACCGTCAGCATAAACAACCAATGAAATTCTAACGTTTCTGTTCGGATCGTATTCAACGGTTTTCACAAAACCTACAACGCCTGTTTTATCTCTTTTAAAATCAATAACACGGTATTGTCTTTTGTGGCCGCCGCCTATATGTCTTGTGGTTATTCTTCCTGTATTATTTCTTCCGCCTGATTTTGTAAGCGGTCTTAATAATGATTTTTCAGGTGTATCTGTTGTAATTTCTGAAAAATCAGGTCTTGTCATGCCTCTTTGTCCCGGAGACGTCGGATTAATTTTACGGGTTGCCATTTACCTATACTCCTGTCAATTCTTCAATAGGATCGCCTTCGATTGTAACGATGGCTTTCTTACCTGATTGTGTTCTGCCGAATTTCATACCTAATCTTTTAGCATGAGAGGGCATATACACTGTTCTAACTTTCTTAACTTTGCGATTCGGATAAGCAAGCTCGATTGCCTGAGCAATTTCAACTTTTGTAGCGTCTTTATCAACTTCAAAAGAATATTGGCTCATTTGAACTGCCATCATTGATTTTTCGCTTATTAAAGGTTTTTTAATTATATCGTATAATCTTTCTTTGTTGGTTTTTGTACTAGCCATTATTTCGCCAACCTTTCAGTTATTTCATTGACAGCATTTTCAGTTATAACAATTGAATTTGCTTCAATTAAATCTTTAACATTTAAATTTGATGGGTATAAAAGCTTAACGGAAGCTATATTTCTTGCTGATTTTTCAAGATTTTTATTTTCGTCAGCTTTTAAATCAGCTATAACTAAGATTTTTCCTGAAACTTTTAAATCAGATAAAACTTGATTGAAAGCTTTTGTTTTAACTTCTTTTAATTCTGAAAAATCTTTAACAACCGTCATTGCTTCCAATTTAGCTGAAAGAGCACTTCTTAAAGCTAATTTTCTAGCCTTTTGAGGAAGGTTTGTTTCATAGCTTCTGGGTTTTGGCCCGAATGAAACACCGCCGCCTGCAAATAACGGGCTTCTGATTGAACCGGCTCTTGCTCTGCCTGTTCCTTTTTGTTTCCACGGTTTTCTTCCGCCGCCAGAAACTTCTGCTCTTGTTTTTGTATTATGAGAGCCCTGTCTTGCGTTGCTTAATTGTCTTTTAAGAGCTAAGTGCATAACGTGGATATTAGGTTCAACACCGAAAACATCATCGTTAAGATTTAATTCACCAAGCTCGCTGCCTTTTGTATTTAATAATTTAACTGTCTGTGTCATTTTTTGTACCTCTAATTCCATTTTGTTCTTGAAGGTTTAATTGTAACCAATTTACCTTCAGGACCCGGAACTGAGCCCTTAACTAATAACAAATTTTTGTCGCTTACAATTTTTACAACACTTAATTTAGAAACGGTAACTTTTTCATTACCCATATTTCCTGCCATTCTTTTTCCTTTAAGAACGCGGCCGGGTGTTGTACCGGCGCCTATTGAACCGGGTTCTCTGTGGTTTTTAGAACCGTGGCCCATAGGACCTCTTGAGAAATTGTGTCTTTTAACTGTACCTTGAAAACCTTTACCGATTGATTTTCCTGATACGTCAACTTTTGATATTTCAGATAAAACACCTAAATCTATTTTTTGACCAACAGTATAATCAGAAGGATTATCCACTCTGAATTCTTGAAGATGTCTGAAATTATCTAAATTATTTTTCTTAAAGTGACCGATTTGTGCTTTTGTTAAGTGTTTTTCCTTAGCGGGAACAACACCAACCTGAATAGCGTTATAACCGTCTGTTTCAACAGTTTTTACCTGAGTTACGGTTAGAGGGTCAACTTTAATTACGGTAACAGGAATACATAAACCTTGTTCGTCGTATACCTGTGTCATTCCGAGTTTTTCTCCAATAACACCTAATGCCATTGTATTTTTACCTTTCTGTTGTGAGAGCTATTTTTCTTAACTCTTTTGTCTTTTTGTACTTTTGGCTTTGTTTGTTTTTCGGGTCTGACAAATTTTGTCCCCAAACTCTGCCTTTTAATAGTTCACATTCAATATTTAATTGTCAAATGTTAACTTTTTGGCTCCTGTGGGTGTTTCGTCTTTTGCTCGTTTCGCTCTCCGCTGTCACTCGCAAGACTCACATCCTACGTCGCCATCGTTGAGTTCCGTTCTGCCGGCTTAACGCCGCCATAACTTCACTCCGGCTTTTTACTTATAGCTTAACTTCAATATCAACACCTGCAGGCAGGTCCATTCTTGAAAGTTCTTCTGTAGTTTGCTGGGTTGGGTCATAAATATCTATAACCCTTTTATGTGTTCTCATTTCAAAATGTTCACGTGATTTCTTATCAACATGGGGAGAACGAAGAACACAATAAACTCTGCGTTTTGTAGGAAGCGGAATAGGACCGGACACGCTTGCGCCTGTTCTTTTAGCTGTTTCTACAATTTTCACTGCAGATGTGTCAATAAGCTTATGGTCATAAGCTTTTAAACATACTCTGATTCTGGGTCTTTTATTTGTGGTATCCATTTTGTCTAGTTTCCAATTCTCATAAATTGTTACATATAAATTACCGATATTTATCGGTACGATTAAATGTAATATAAACAAATTTTATCGTCAACACCTAATTTTTATAAGTAATTCAATTTTGTTACAATACTTTAAAAACAAGTTTATAAAGTATAGAATAATAAAATAAAAAAGGAGTTTATTTTGCAGGAAAATATGGAAAAACATCCGGAAATACTATTTATGGGACAGCCCGATATGGCAGTTGTCTGTTTAAATAAGCTTATAGATTCAAAATTAAACATTGCAGCTGTAGTTTTGCCTGATAAATCAAACATCTCCAGAGAAAACATAAGATCAATAGCGCAAAATAACAATATAAATATACTTGAATATAAAAGCAGCCCGAATGAACCTGACTTTATAGAAAAAATAAAAGAATTAAACTGCGATATAGGAGTCATTTGTTCCTTAAACCATAAACTTTCAAAAGAATTTCTTGAAACAACAAAAGACGGATTTATAAACTGTCACCCCTCAATACTTCCAAAGTACAGAGGAGCAAACCCGTATTTTCATATAATTAGAAACGGCGAAAAAACATCGGGAATCACTCTCCACTTTGCTGATGAAAATTTTGATACAGGAAGAATAATCGCACAGGAAGTTTTTCCTTTGATGAAAAAAGAAACAATGGGGATGCTGTTTTCAAGAACAAACTTTATGATGGCGGAACTGTTAGCAAAAGTTCTTATCAGATATAAAGAAACAGGAGAAATAATCTCAAAAGCACAGGAAGACGGTGAGTTTGAAAAAGCTCCGAATGTCCCGGGCGAAAGTTATATAAACTGGGCGGATAATATTAATATTACAGAAAGATTAATAAGGGCTTCAAATCCTTTTTATAATGCACTTACAAATTTTAGAGGCGGGTATATAAGAATAATATCAGGTAATTTTAGAGAAGAAAGACACAATAAAACCCCGGGTGCCATCGTAAAAGTAAAAAAAGATATGCTTCAAATAGCTGCAGGCGAAGGATACTATTTTCCTGATGTGATTCAGGCGGGAAGCTGGGGAATATATTCAATTTCTGAATTTATAGAAAAATTTAACCCGAGAGAAAACGAAATATTGAAATAGGATAAAAAATAAATGGAAAAATTAAATTTTTTAACAGCAGGCATTCCCTTAAGAGCAAAAGATTACAAAACAGGATTTCAAGCGCTCAAGGAGCTTTCCCTGAATGGTCTTGAGATGGAATTTGTCCACGGGGTCAGGATGTCTGAAACATCAAAAAAATTCCTGAAAGAAAATAAGAATAGTTTTGTACTTACAGCCCATGCACCTTTTTATATTAATTTAAACTCGGCTGAAACAGAAAAGGTGGAGTCAAGCATTCAAAGAATAGTTGAAACAGCAGAACTTGCAAATGAACTTGGCGGATATTCTATAACATACCATGCAGCCTTTTATTTAAAGGAAGATAAAAAAACCGTGTTTAATAAATTAATAGAAAGACACAAAAAAATATTCGAAACCCTTGAAAAATCAGGCAACAAAATATGGGTACGCCCTGAAACAACAGGAAAAGAAACCCAATGGGGAAATATTGATGAAATCATTGAACTTTCAAAAATTTTCCCGAATATGCTGCCTTGTGTAGACTTTTCACATCTCCATGCGCGAAGTGTCGGAAAATACAATACATATGATGAATTTGCCGGTATTTTTGAAAAGATAGGAAAAAACCTTGGAGACACCGCTCTTAATAATTTTCATGCTCATATTGCAGGAATAGACTATGGAGACAAGGGAGAAAAGAAACATCTTATTTTGGAAGAAAGTGATTTTAATTATAAAGATTTATTAAAAGCCTTTAAGAAATTTAACATCAGGGGAGTAATAGTATGCGAAAGCCCTAATATAGAAGACGATTGCAAACTCCTTAAAGATTATTATGAATCTATTTAAAAAATATTCATATTGCAAAGAAAATTATAATAATGTAATATATAAAAAGTATATAAAATTTATTTTATATATCAAAAGTTGTTATCAGGTTAGGGTTTAAAAAAGAAAGTTTAAGGGTTTTAATGAATAAACGGATTTTTTTTGCCGGCAGCAAGAACGGCTTTACTCTTGCGGAAGTCTTGATTGTACTTACAATAATAGGTATTATTGCAGCAATAACTATACCTATTGTTATAAGCAGCATAAACAATCAAAAATTTATAACCGGGCTGCAGAAAGCCAATAATACGTTTTCAAACGTTATTAATGCATCCCAGGCTGATGTTAAAATGGAATCCTGGGATTTTAGCAAAGACACCACTAGTCTTGCAAAAACATATATTGTTCCATATTTAAACGTAGCAAAAAATTGCGAAAATGGTGAAGGGTGTTTTGCATCAGGTTATACTTTTAAAGACGGAAGCCAAGATATAGACTATAATACAAGTTCTGATTATTATAAAATTATGACAACCGACGGTGTTTCCATTGCAATCAAAGGTACGCAAGGCTGCACCGGCGAAAATCCAAGTGTATGCATAGATTATATTGTTGATACAAACGGAGTTGAACCGCCAAACAAATGGGGCAAGGATGTTCATGCTTTCCAAACTCTTGCCAATTTAAATGCAGTTGTGCCATATGGAACATTTAAAGAATATGATGCCGCTTCAGGAAAATGGATTCTTGAAGAACAGGAAACAGCAACATCAAGCTGCCTGGAAGGAGATGGCAAATACTGCGCCTTAAAGATTATAAATGACGGCTGGGAAATAAAATATTAAATTGAAATCATAAAATAAGCATAAGTTGCAATTTGTGCCGGTGTTTAAACAAAAGTTTAACCCGGCACTTTTTATTAAAGCACTTTTATTAAATTAATGTTTGTGTTATAAAGATTTCATACAGAAGCCATGCAATATAAAAATTTTGCACAAAGCTTTGGGATATAAAGATTTTAACGGTTAAAATTTAAAGGAAAAACAATGACTAATTTCTTTTTTATCATACAAATGATAACAGGCGTTCTTTTAATAATATTGGTGCTTTTGCATTCCCCGAAAGGCGATGGCATTGCAGCTATAGGTTCAGCAAGCCAGTTATTCTCTTCCCAAAAATCTGCAGAAAAGGGTTTAAACAAGGTGACATACATTGTGGGCGGCATCTTTATTCTTGCTACTTTAATTTTAGGATACGGTTTAGCAGGGTAAACCAAAATATCCACCATTTAGCCTAGCAAAACCAGGCTAAAATTATCCCAATGGTTGATTTTTAAACAGGCAGGATATAAGACAATTTAATTTATGAACACAAATGAGAAATGTCTTTTAAATTATTTGTCTGAATGTTCTGTGTCGTCTTTCAAGGCAACAGAGCATATTATCAGATTTTTATCACAAAGAAACAGAAAAATAGAATTTAACACTACAAACCCGGTTTATAAAATTCTTGACGAGATAGAATTTTTAACAGAAATGAATTATAATTTTGGCTATGAACAAGAAAATCTGGATTAGAGCAGCCTATATTTTAACCACAGTCCTTGTTTTCGGGGTATTTTTGTATTTAGTGTCTCTCCCTTCATTTAGAAGCTTTGTGGCTGAAATTGAGAACAAGACTTTTGATTTAAGACAAAATATAACATCTAAGTACGCTCATCCCTCCGATAAAATCACAATAATAGAGGTAGATGATGAAAGCTATGAATATATTGTGGATAAATTCGGAAGCTGGCCTGTGCCAAGGGTTTTTTGGGCAGATTTAATCACAAATCTTGAACCTTCAAAACCAAATATGTTGGTTTTTGACCTTCTTTTTCTAAAGAGATTCACGGCAGACGGAGATTCCGATTTTGAACTCATTGAAGCTGTAAATAAAAATAAAAATGTTTACGTTTCAATGAATTTTGACAATTATTCAAAAGAAGTAAGAACTCCTCCAAAACTTCCCGACGCACTGAAAAACACTATTGAAAACGATTTCTTAATAAAATCCAACCCTGACTTGGTTTATTCAAACTGCAGACCTATTTTAGAAGAAATATTAAACGGCACAAAAAACATAGGTCTCATTAATGTTCAAAGGGATAAAGACGGAATTATCCGTACAATGTCTCCTTTTTCATATTATGACGGCGCCTATTACAAACATCTGACGGTTCTTGCAGGACTTGATTATTTAGAAATACAAACAAACAACTTTAAATTAAATAAATCAGGAACAATACCTCTTGAAAAAAAATATTCTCTTCCTTTGAATTCAAACGGAAGACTTATTCTAAACTGGTATGGTCCTGAATGGAGCTTTAACTATGTCCCCTTGTGGAAAGTTTCAAAAGCAATTGAAAAGGGAGATAAAAAATTCCTGAATGACAGTTTCAAAGACAAGATTGCATTTGTGGGTGTTACTGCAAACAGTCTTTCCGATATTAAAAGCACTCCGGTTTCTTATATGTTCCCGGGTGTTGAGGTACAGGCAACATTTTTAAATAATATTCTTGATAATAATTTTATTAAAAAACTTCCGGTTATAGTCGATGCTCTTCTTGCAATACTGCTGGCATTTTTAATTGGTTTTGGCGTTATGAATTTTAAATCTCCGGCAAAAAGCGTCCTTCTTTTCTTTGGACTATACACCGGCTATTTTATACTTTCCATATTTTTAATGTATTTTTTAAACCTCTGGATAAGCCTTGCAGCACCTGTTATACTTGGCATAATTGTTTTTGCAACAGCATATATTGTAAAATACCTCATAACTTCCCGTGATTACGAGCACACATACAAGCTTGCAGTAACAGACGGGCTCACGGAAATGTTTAACCACAGATATTTTCAGGAACAGATGAATGCAAACATCCAAACGGCAAAGCGATATGACAGTATATTTTCATTGATTTTAATAGATATTGATTTTTTCAAAAAATTTAACGACACATATGGTCACCAGTCAGGCGACGCTGTTTTAAGACAGGTGGCGCAAACTATAAAACGAAACATAAGATCAACCGACATCCCCTGCAGATACGGCGGAGAAGAGATGTCTGTAATTCTTACAAACACAAATAAAGAGGACGCCATAAAAACAGCTGTAAAAATATGCGAAGCAGTAAGAAACAAAGAATTTGAACTTGCAACCGGAGACTGGACGCATGTTACAATAAGCCTTGGGGTTGCATCAATGCCACAGGATGGCGAAACAACAGAAAAATTAATCGAATATGCTGATAAATGCCTTTATATCGCAAAAGGAAACGGCAGAAACCAGGTGGTTTCAGAAGCGCCCGAAGATACACCTACAGAATAGTTTAAATTGTTTGACTGCGGTTTTTGTTGATAATATAATCTTTTTTAACTAGATAAGATGTCTCCAAATTAAAAGGAGCAAGAGGAAGGCAATTAATATGGTAAACTCTGTTGTTGTAGTCGGAAGAGTAGGTCAGGATCCCGAAATGAGATATTTTGACAACGGAAAGGTAAAAACAACCTTTTCTTTGGCTGTAAACCGCTGGGATTCAAGAACAAAAGAAGAAATTACCGACTGGTTCAACATAGAGGTTTGGGATAAGCAGGCAGAAGTTGCCGGAGAATGGGTAAAAAAAGGCAGGCTTGTCGGTGTCGAGGGAAGAATTGTTGTAAACAAATGGCAAACACCCGATGGCGAAACTGCCGAAAGATTTATAATAAGATGCACTAGCGTCCGCCTTATGGGTTCTAAAAAAGACGAAAATTAAGGAATAAAAAATTAAAGGTTTATTTTAATGCTAATTTCAAACTCTATCGGCATAGTTGCAGACGATTTAACCGGTGCAAATGATACAGCTCTTCAGTTCTTTATGAAAGGCTCAAATACAGAAATTATTCTTGATGTAAATTCTTTAAATGAAAATCATCTGAATGTTGAAACCTGGGCGCTTTGCAACGAAACAAGAAATATAGACCCCGAAATTGCCGGAAAGACAGTATACGAAACAACAAAACTTTTAAAAGAAAAGTTCGGAATAGAATATTTTTATAAAAAAATAGATTCAACATTAAGAGGAAATATCTCTGTTGAAATCCTTGCAATGCTTGAAGCAACGGAATATGATGCTGCAATTGTTGCCCCAGCCTTTGTTCAGGAAGGAAGAATTACAATAGGCGGATACCAGCTTTTAAAGGGTATTCCTATAGAACGCACAGATGCAGCACGCGATCCCAGGGCGCCAATCTATGAATCTTACATCCCTGACATTCTAAAAAGAGGTTTAAGCACAAGTGCCCATGAGCTTGTCGGATCGATTGAGATGAAAACTATCGCCAAAGGTGCCGGTCCCATTGCTTTGAAATTAAACGAACTTATTTCGGCAGGGAAAAAACTTATAGTGATGGATTCTGTTTCAACAGTGGATTTTGAGCAAATTGTACTTGCTATGCAAAAAAGTTCTTATAATATTTTGCCTGCAGGCTCTGCCGGGCTTGCACATGCCCTTGGCGGCGTATGGCTTGGGGAAATTAAACCGCCTGTGCAAAAAAAGGTTCCAATGCTCCCGAAATTAATTCTTTCAGGTTCTGCAACATCAACAACGGCGCTTCAAATTAAAAAACTTCAGGAAGATACAGATATTGAAAATACATATTTTATATCACTTCATCTTGATGATATTTTAAAAGAACCTGATGAAGCACTGATTGAAAGAATTGCCTCAAACCTTGTGAAAGAAAACATTGTAGCAGTCCATGTTTGCGATTTAAAAGAAGAATTGACGGAAGAATGTGCAAAAAACAGGCTTATAGATGAAGGAATTACAAAAGAAGAACTTGCAACAAAAATTATTGATTTTCTTGCAAAGCTCGCCTGCAGAGTAAAACAATGCGCAGAGTTTATTTTAATTACAATAGGCGGAGAAACATCATACAGATGTTCTAAGGCTATAAACTGCGAATATTTACAGGTTGTAGATGCAATTTTGCCTTCAATTCCTTTGTGTATGGATGCTAATGCACAACTTATAGTTACAAAATCAGGCAATCTTGGAACTTCATCCACCCTGATTGATATTTTAAAATATTTTGAGCACCACAAAAATGAGTAAAATTGCAATAACAACAGGAGATTTGCTTGGAATTGGCGAAGAAATTACGATAAAGGCGCTAAATTCCCTTAATTTACCGTCTGAAGACATTCTTATAATAGGAAAAAATTTAAATTCAAAATTAAATACAGAATATGAAACAATAGAAATTGACCAAAAAGACAACGGCAGATTCTGTTTTGAAAGCCTAAAAATTGCCTGTAAATTTGCAGATGAAGGAAGCATAAAAGCCATAGTGACAGCTCCGGTTTCAAAAGAAGCCCTTTATAAATCAGGTTATGAATATTCAGGACAAACTGAAATTTTACAAAAATTTCTTGGGGATAAAAACCAGGAAGCAGAATCAAAGACATCAGGCGCAAAAGCAAAAGCTGAAATGATATTTATATCTGATGATTTAAGAGTTCTTCTTTTAACGCGCCACCTTGCCCTGAAAGATGTAAAATTAAGCAAAGATTTAATAATAGACAAGGTCTTAAGGACAAATGATTTTCTTGTCAAAAAATGTAATATTGAAAACCCAAAATTTGCCCTCTGCGCGCTAAACCCGCATGCCGGAGAAAACGGCATTTTAGGAAATGAAGAAAAAGATATTATGATGCCCGCAGTTTTAGAGCTCAGAAATCTTGGAATAAACATAACGGAACCTCTAAGCGCAGATGGGCTTTTTGCACATGTGGGCGAAAAATATTTAAACAAAGAAAAACAAGAATACGATTGTATCCTCGCATCATACCATGACCAGGGACTTTGCCCGGTTAAGGCACTGTGTTTCAAAAAAACCGTGAACACAACAATAGGTTTAAAAGTCATAAGGACATCTCCTTCATCCGGCACCGCATATGACATCGCAGGAAAAGGAATTGCCGATGCAACAGGAATGGAAGAGGCAATAAAACTTGCATTTAAGCTTTCAGATTAATATGCTCCGAATGGATTAGCAACTTTTTACATTCAGGATTTTTATATAAATACTTTTTTAAAAAACATGGGGAAAATATATGAAAATAACGGGTAATTTCGAAACTCCGGCTTTTACAAAGCTTTATTGTTATAAAAACAGCAAAATAAAAGACACTATGAAGAGCCTTGCAAATTCTGATGATAAAGACAAAAGAGAAACATATGAATATCTGATGGAAAAACTAAAAGAAAAAGCTGAAACAAGGGATATTCTTTTAAAAGAATATACTGCAAGTGAAGATGGCAAGCGCACTGCTTACAAAGGCGGTGTTTCTGTTTGTGAAATCAGAATAAATGAAGACAGTGCAAAACAGATAAGACATCTTGGATACAGTAAAGACTTTTGCAACGGAATACGTGACACTTTGTCAAGATTAAATAAAACTTGTATTGCAGGAGAAAAAACTCTTATATTAAAAAAAGGATACACCTATCATTATACGGTTTCAAAAGATTCCAAAGCCATCAGTCTTGATGAATTAGATGTAATTGCATAAAATATAAACTTCATTCAAATGATGCAGCATTTTTGCATTAACATAGTGTATACTGAATATGGGTACTTTTAAAAAAAGAAGGGTGTCTTTTATGTCCTCATTTAATATCAATGGCCCAAGCAACAAGCCCCAGGTGACAGAGGCTCAAAATATGATGAACAATGGCGGCGGAGGAAACACAGGATATTTACAAAGCCGCGGCAAAAAGAAAAAGAAGGGTGAAGAAACAATAGACCCGGCTATTTTAGAAGGTGAAATCGAGGACAAATTTGAACGCACAGAGGAAGAATATGAAGATGATGATGATTATTATTACAACGCATCTTTACAAAATATTCCAAAATCTGACGATACTTTTGAAAAAAATAACGAACAAAAGCCAAAAAATACAGCAAAAGGAATATTTTTCGGTTTAATTGACAAAGTAACTGATAAAATTGCAGAAAAAAATATTAAAAAAGATGATGATAATCCTGGCGGAGATTTTCTCTCGCTCTCCGGAAAAGATATTTAACATTTGAACTAAAAGCTAATATTCAGCTGGTGCTAATACCCGGGAGCCAATCAAAATATTGATGCAATACAAAAAAGTCCGCAACATTATTGCGGACTTTTTATATAATATTTTTATTAACTATTTCTTTCTTTTTTTCTTATTCTGCTTTTTATCGGCATTTTGGTCGTTCATTTCTTCAGATGAAACCTTGCAGTACGGGCAGGTTATTTCATTGTCTGAAACCGTTTTATCTTTTTTATCCTCCAGGGTTCCGCTTGCAGCACCTTTTTTATTAGGACAAAAAGAAGGGCAAGATCCGGGACAGGTTGCAGAGCCCTGTGCAGAGCAAGGCGCTTTACAAGAAGACGCAGGAACAGGAGATGAAACATAGTGTTCATATTTCTCCCTTGCAATGGCAGCCTCATCCTTTATTTCTGTTTTTTGAACATTTCCTTCCGGTGCTTTTGTTGTTTCATCTTTAATTTTCGGAGCAAGCGTTAAACCTGCCGCACTGGCTGCTCCTTTTACATTAGAAACAGGTTTCAGCTCTTTATTTTGTAAATCCAGCGCAACTACACTGTTATTATAAATACCATAGAGTCTTTTGACTTTTGCATCAAATTCTTTATGCGAATAGCCTGCTGATTCCCATTTATATCTAATATCTCCGCGTTTTTTCCTTACTGTTTCAACAACATATTGTGCATTTCTCGGAGATTTTTCATATTGTTCCCTTAAGATTTCTTCTCTGTTTACAAGCCTTGAACGCTGTTTTACAACATCAGGGTTTTTCTTTAAAAGATAACTCCACACAACAGCCTCTACAGACCAAGCATAAGCCTCTTCATTTACAGAATCTTTCTTGTCGCCAAGATGTACAGGCATACCTGAAACAAGTGCCGCAATAGCTTCAGGCGGCGCAGCCTGATGCCTTTTATCTACATAAATATAAAGCTTGCCTCTTTTTTGTTTATTTATAGCATCAAAATTTGTATACTTCTTTCTGATTTCACCCAAATTTTCAAAACCGATTCTTATGGGTTCCCCTTTGTAATTATCTCCCATAATCATTTCATAAGAGCCAATCGCAGGCGATTTTTTCATTAGTTCCATCGCATCAATAATCTGCATATCAGATGAAACTTTTTTATATGTTTTTCTTAATTCTTTAATTCTCTTCTTTTCAGCCTTTTTTGCCAGCTTTTCAGCTTTTGCAGATTCTTTTTTAGCCTTAATTGCATCTTTCTGCATCTGGGTTAAAGCAGCGTATGACGGCGCTGAAAACCCTAAAAAAATGGCACAAATCACAAGGCAAAGAATTATCTTTTTCATAAATATTAAATCTCCGTCACAATCAAACAAAAGGCAATTTTACCCTTATGCATAATTATATAGGCATTCTATGCTCTTGTCTAATCATATACACCAAATGTTCTAAAAATCTTTTGACTTTATAGAAAATGCAATTAATATTTCAAATATGAAAAACCTTATACTTTATTTAATCTCAATCTTAAACAACCGCGGGAAATGCCGGCATACACATGCACTTCTAAATTCAAACGAAGGTTATTGTCCTGATTGCGGCGTGTATCTTAAAAAATATTATTACGTTTTAAGATGCAAATGCTGCGCACATAAAAGAGAATCAGCCAGAGCAGCCTTTCATAACACAGATGAAATTATTCCTATATCAAAATTTTGCCCCGTATGCGGCGGGGAAGAATATTATATAGAAAAATATGAAAAATTAAACCTCACAGATATAAACTACGCAATTGAAGTTAAAGAAGAATTTGATGTTTCAAGCTGTACGGATTTTGAAACATCCACAACAACAGTTTGGGTAGAAATGCCGGAAGAAAACTCTGAAATAAGAGAAGAAGTGAAATTTCTGCCCGGGTCCTTAGCTCGAGCAATTTCTGTTGCTTAAAATTAAATTTCTAATTCCTTTTCTTTTTAAATAGCTAATAAAATAAGGGTTATCAGCGAACAGTTGACAACCCTTAAAATTAAACAAATAGACATTATCTATAACATTGTAATGCATGGCTTTTAAATAATTACAAATCCTCATCCTCAAACCCTGGGGAGCGGGATGGAAGCCCCTGGTAGCCTGCGTTTGAAAGCACAGATTTTTTTATGTATTTGCTTGTGTAATTTCCCTTCACAAAGAGTTTTTTAATAGTATTTTCCCTATCCACAAGCGCACTTGAAATCTCCATCAATTCGGGTTTATCGTCCGTTAATTGTGTCCAAACGGCAGCTTCAAGCGTCCAGCAATACACCTCTTCGTTTAATGAATTTAATTCATCCTGATGAATAGCCTCGTGCGCCAAAACCGCAGCAAGCGCCTCTTTTGGAGCATACTGGTGTTTAATATTTATAAAAATATTTAATCTGCCCCTTTGTTTCCACCCTAAAGCATCGAAATTTGCATACTGCGGGTTCAGGGTAGAAAGATCCCTAAATTCAAGTTTTATAGGCTTTCCTGTTAAATTATCCCCTAAAATTGCCCGTCTTGAATAGTCTGCAACCGTTCCCTTTAAAGACTCCGCCGCATATATCAGTCTGATATCTTTTGTGGAACCTTTATATTGTTTCAAAACAGCATCAGTTAAAACAGGCTCAATATTAGACCCCATCTTTGGAGGCTGCCCTGCCGGAGGTTCCATAATGGCATCTGCACCTTGCATAGAAAAAGCATAAAATGCAAATAAAACCAAAAATATATTTTTAAATCTTTTAAAACTCAACTTATCCTGCCCTCATCTTCCATAAACTTTTCTTTGATAAAAACATTATTACACATTTTTTATTTAAGGAAAGTTTTACAGAAAGCAAGTTTTTAAAAAACCTTTTTATAAGATTGCAAAACTATTTTAACATTCAGGCTAAAACCGGCTAAAGCTCTGATGAAACATTTCGGGCAAAACTATAATTCCTCTTTTTGAAGCTTTGTCTGCTCGCCAGTTTCAAGATTTTTTACAGTATAATATCCGCCGTTAACTTCATCTTCGCCGATAATAAGCGCATATCTAGCAGTTTTTCCCGCCTTTTCAAGCTGTTTTGAAAACTTTCTGTTTTGAAAATCAAAATCGCAGCTCTTGCCCTTATCTCTTAGATATTGAACAGTTTCAAGCGCCTTATCCTGAAGGTTTGAAACAACAAAATAATCAAGTTTTTCTTCTTCAGCATGAGCCACAAGCTCATAAAGTCTTTCAACACCGAGTGCAAAGCCTACTGCAGGAGTTTTTTCCCCGCCAAGCATCTCAACAAGTCCGTCATACCTGCCGCCGCCAGCTACGGCACTTTGCGAACCCAGCGCATCGCTTTTTATTTCAAAAACCGTTCTGTTGTAATAGTCCAAACCCCTTACAAGCATTTTATTTTCATTATATTTAATGCCAAGAATATCCAGATATTTTTTAACAGAATCATAGTGTTCGCGGCATTCTTCACATATAAAATCAGATAATATAACCTTTTTAATTTCATCATTTTCAAAGATTTTTGCACAATCTTCATTTTTGCAATCAAGCATCCTTAGGGGATTTTTCTCATAGCGGACTTTGCAGTCTTCACAAAGTTCATTAAGATATGGTTTTAAAACCTCTTTGATTTTTGTCTTGTATTCATCTCTGCATTTTGTGCAGCCAAGCGAATTAATCTCAGCCACAAGGTCTTTTATGCCCATTTTGGATAAAAACTTTGATGCAAGGGCAATAACTTCAGCATCGGCAGAAGGACTTTCAACACCGAACATCTCCACACCGATTTGATGAAACTGTCTCTGGCGACCTTTTTGCGGTCTTTCATACCGAAACATAGGTCCAAAATACCAAAATTTCACAGGCATACTTGCACGGCTGAAACCATGCTCAATGAACGCACGCACAACCCCTGCAGTGTTTTCAGGACGAAGAGTTATAGAGTTTTCATCCTTATTTTGCCCGCCAACAGAAAACGTGTACATTTCTTTATTTACAATATCAGTTGAATCCCCCACTCCGCGACAAAAAAGCTCGGTTGCTTCAAATATTGGCGTCCTTATTTCTTTATAGTTTGCACCCTGAAAAAGTTCTCTTGCCGTTTTTTCTATTTTCTGCCAGGTTAAAATATTTTCGGGAAGAATGTCTTTAGTGCCTCTTTGCGCTTTTATCATACCTTTTATCCTTTAAAAATTGCGTATTTAAATGATTTAAAAATATCCTTACGCCAATTCTACTATAAAAATAGAACCTTGCCATATGTTGAAAAAATAAAATTGTAGTTTATAATGAAGATATAAGATTATCTTAGTACGGTAATTCTCCCTACCGAGCCATCAGGCGACAGAGGGGTGCGGGAGTCCTCATAATTAAGATAATCTTTTTTGCTTTTTTGGATGTATTTCAGTGCTCCGCAAGCCGGAATGACGTCAAAAAATTTTCTTTTCTGTTTAAAGTTGTTTTAATTACAACCTGATAAGTTTTACCATATTTTTTAAACAATAAAATACAATTCCTTTTGTTTTCAGATGCTCTTATCTCATCAGGTTCTATAATAATTTAATTTATTCTTTTATAATCTTCAAAACATAGTTCGGAATGATTTATCCCGTTTTTCAATAAGCTGTCCATAGAAAACTTAACCTCGCGTGTTTTTGTATCAAGTAAATTCATTTGCCCAATACTTAAGTTATTCAAACAGCAACAAATATTCAAAACTTCCTTGTCAATATTTGCTCTTATATATTTAACAATTTCTTTGACATTAAGGTTTTTATCAATTTTTTCAACTAAAATTTTATCAGCTTCATTAAAAAGATGTTCTAATTCCATTAAATTTATTTTCGTAAATCCAGATGTTCAAATTCTACTATAAAAATTAAAATTTAATAAGGGTTTTTATTACCTCGTAAATCTTTTTTAGCTTGCTTTTGGGGCACCCCGCAAGAAGCGCATTTATATTTTTTAAAACATCTTCATTACCTTTTGCAGGAGTTGTTAAAAGCTCTGCAGGGGTAATTTTAAATGCTTTGCAAATCTTATCTACGGTTTCTGCTGTCGGCTGATATCTGTTTCTTTCAATGTTGGACAATCCCTGAATACTAATACCGATTTTTTCGGCAAATTCTTCCTGGGTTAAATTGTTCTCCTGTCTCAGTTCTTTAATGTTTTTATTTATAAGCTCCTGATATTTCATTTCATTAACTTATAATAAATCGTCATACAGTTTAATAAATTATATGTTTATTTTTATGGCTAATTAATTGTAAAAAAATGTAAATAATACCATTATAACAAGCAAAAAATTTTATAAAAAGGTTTTAGAATATATACAAACATAAAAAAGGAGAGGAAGAACAATGTCAGTTCAAAATATTTCAGGCGTAAGCACCATTAGCACAAAATATTTACCTGAAAACCAGGTGCAAACTACAAAACAAATTCCGCAAACAGAGAAAAAGGACGGCAAAAAGAAGCTTGCACTTGCGCTCGCAGGATTGGCAGCAGCAGGTATAGCTGCAGCTGTTATTACACACAACAAAAACAACAGTTTACAAAACCCGAAAATACAACAGGAATTTAGTGAAGGCGCCAAGACAGTCGGTGAAAAAATTAAAGGCTTGGTTAAAAAAGATAATTTGCCATTTGATTTTGGCAACAAAACCATACTTGATAAAAAAGGTAATAAATTTGCAGTAAAAAATACATATGACAAATACACTGCACAATATAACGGCAAAGATGTAATTGTAGAGCACAAATTCATAGGTGCAAGAAATTTGCACAAACATAGCTATGGTTATGCATTTATAAAAGATTCTGAAACCGGAGAAATTCTTAATGTAAAAAAGCTTACCTTAGAAGGAAATGAAATAATGCAACCTTCAGTTAAAAAAGCAGCAGAAGGAAACATTATAAGAACAACCGAAAAAATCGCAGATGAAAATGGTAATACGATTCTAAAAACATACAAAAACGGCAAACTTCATTCCACACAAACAACAGTCCTAAACCCGGATGGCTCAAGACAAATTGCCATCGAATATGCTGACAACGGAAGTAAAGACTATAAAAAGATTATTGATATAGCAGCAGACGGTACAAAAAAAGTAACAGAGCATGGAAAAAGACTTTTTGACATTTAACTGTTCTTCAGCCACTCATCAATAAACTTATCAATATCGCCATCCATAACGGCATCCACATTGCCGATTTCAGCACCGGTTCTGTGGTCTTTTACAAGTTTATACGGATGAAAAACATATGAGCGGATTTGCGAACCAAAGTTTATATCCATATTTTCGCCCTTGATATCTGAAAGCTTCTTTTCATGCTCCGTCTGGCGCATTAAAAGGAGCTTTGAAGCCAGCATAGAAAGTGCTGTTTCTTTATTTTGAAGCTGAGAGCGCTCCTGCTGACATTTTACGACAATTCCTGTAGGCTTATGATAAATCCTCACAGCCGTTTCCACCTTGTTTACATTCTGCCCGCCGGCACCCCCGGAACGCATAGTTTCAACCTCGATATCATCAGGCGGAATGACAATCTTTTTTTCAAAATCCTCAATTACGGGCATGATTTCAACACTTGCAAAGCTTGTTTGTCTTTTACCGTTTGCATTGAATGGTGATATCCGAACAAGCCTGTGCACACCTTTTTCAGCCTTTAAATACCCGTAGGCAAATTTTCCTTCAACCTTTATTGATGCAGATTTTATACCTGCTTCATCCCCGTCTGATTTATCAACCAGGGATGCTTCATACCCCCTTTTTTCAGCCCATCTTAAGTACATCCGAAGAAGCATGCTTGCCCAATCCATAGCATCCACGCCGCCGGCACCTGCGTTTATACTTAAAATTGCACTGTTTTCATCGTATTCGCCTGAAAGCATACTCTGGATTTCAAATTTTTGCAGTTCGTCATCAAGTGCAGATAGAGCATTCAGGCTTTCATTCACCAAAGCCTCATCGTTTAACTCAAGACTCACTTTAGCATCTTCAAGTATGTTTTGCCAAGCTTCAGCCATTCCTATGGATGCCTTTATATCTTTTTGCTCCTTTAAAAATTTTGAAGCCTCATCCTGTTTTTCCCAAATAGCAGGATTTTCAAGTTTTTCATTCAAAATCAAAAGTCTTTTGTTAAGCCCTTCAGGGTCAAAGATACCTCACAGACTTCAAGACGTGTTCTGAAATCAGGCTTATTTTTTCTTTTAAAATATCGCTTCTTTCCTGTTCCATAGATAAATTTTACTATAAAAAATTTCTCTTTGTGTATTTTTAAATATCTTTTTGATAGAATTATTTAGGTTTGGTATTTAAAAATAAAAAACGGGAGCCTTAAATGGAAGATATTAAAAAGATGATTAGAGATATCCCTGATTTTCCAAAGAAAGGGATAATGTTTAGAGACATCACAACAGCTGTAAAAGACCCAGAAACTATGAAAAAAATCATAGATTACATCGCTGCAGAGTTTAAGGACGAAAAAATAGATTACGTTGCAGGAATTGAATCCAGAGGCTTTATTTTTGGCATGCCTGTTGCATATTCTTTAGGATGCGGTTTTATTCCAATCAGAAAGCCGGGAAAACTGCCTGCTGAAACCATTTCTATGGAATATGAACTTGAATACGGCACAGACAAAATAGAAATCCACAAAGATGCCATAGAAAAAGGTAAAAGAGTACTTTTGATAGATGACCTGCTTGCAACAGGAGGCACCGCAGCGGCTGCAGCAAAATTAATCCAACAGGCGGGAGAGCTTGCAGGGATAGGCTTTGTAATTGAACTTACAGCGCTAAACGGCAGAGAAAAACTGCCAAAAGATGTAAAGACTATTTCTATGGCAAAATATTAAATAAAAAACAAACAGCCGGATAAATAAATAAACAGACAGGCAGACAGATACCGCCCTGAATCAAAAAACTATGATTTTCAGGGTTAAAGCCGGCTCAAATATTAAATTTCAAAAACAATATCCCCGAATCATTCAAGAAAGGTTTAGACAAAATATGCTCGTAAGGCTTATTTATCCGGAAGAATCAAAAGGTATATTCAAACAAATTCCTGGTTTTGAACAAAATGAAGAAGCAAAGATAGGAAAAATAACATTTACAACTGACGAAACCGAAGAGGCAGACTTGGCTGTAGTTATAAATTTTTCTCCAAAAGATTTAAGGATGAGGGCAAAAGAAGTCTGGATATTTCATCAAAAAGCAGGCAGCTACAGATACTTCGGACACTGGCAGAAGGCATACCCTTATGCAGACAGAATTTTTGGAAGCTGGCAAAAAAAGAAGAAGGAAAGATATAAAGATGCCCTGAATAACCTCGTTAAAACCCAAAGTTCAGCTCTTTGGGGATGTAAACAAGGATATGGTTTTTATAAAGATTTAACCGTACCGGAAAAAACCATAACAATTTCTGTAATAACAAGTACAAAAGAGCAAAAAAAACAGTATAAATTCGGAAGAAAGCAGAGACTTGAATTTTTACACGGACTGAAACACGAACTTAAAAAGGAAGGTATAAACCTTGAAATTAAGAGCAAAGTTGAATCAAAAGATGATATTTTAGCCCGTTCAAAATATACCGTTGTTGTGGAAGATGTATCAGAACCGCACTATTTCAGCGAAAAATTAACCGATGCTCTTCTTTGCGAAACAATGCCCATATATTTTGGCGCACCAAATATTTTTGAATATTTTCCGAAAAATTCCCTCATTCTGCTTGAAGATTTAGATATTGAAAAGGCGAAGGGAATAATTAAATATACCGTTGAACACAATTTATATGAAAAAAATTTAGACGCTGTAAAAGGTGCAAAGAATATGGTTTTAAATAAATACAATCTGTTTATGACCATTGTTGAAAAGATATCAGAATATGATATTTTAAATAAACCAATGAAAGATATATTTATCCCAAAAAGAAAGAAGTCAAGACATCCTGTAGTGTCAGACATACAAAATAAGATAAAGGGTATAGAATAGAAATATGGGTGATGAAGATAAACAGTTTGAAGCTTCGCATCAAAAGCTTCAAAAAGCAAGAAAAGAAGGGCAGGTGGTAAAATCGAAAGATTTTTCAACCGCGCTTGCTTTGATTGTTATGTTTGCTGCAATCTACGCTCTTGGACCTTTTATCTGGAGTCAGATTTCCCTTTTATATGCAAACCTCTACGAACAAATTCCAAACGCCCACCTTGAAAAGATAGGGTACATGTATATTTTAACCTCCACGCTTATTCCAACCTTTTTAATTATAGTGCCGATTCTTATCCTTGCAGGCTTTATGGGAATTTTAGGAGATTTAATCCAGGTAGGACCTTTGTTTACAATTACTCCCCTTATCCCAAAACCGGATAAATTGAACCCTACAAAGTATTTTAAAAATCTTGTCAGCCCGAAAACCCTTTTTGAACTTGTAAAAAACATCGCAAAAGTAGTAATCCTGGGGCTCATAGGCTGGTTTGTATATATGGAGCATTTCCCCGCCATTTTAATGCTTGCAGGTGTGGATAACCAGTTTGCAACCCTTATTGCATTTGGTAAGTTAATCGTAGATTTTATTATAAAGGCGGGAATTGCGTTTTTAATCATCGCTGCAGCAGATTACGGCGTTACAAAATGGAAGTTTATGCAAGATCAGAAGATGTCTTTTAAAGAAGTAAAAGATGAGTATAAAAACTCTGAAGGCGACCCGCACGTTAAGGCTGCCCTTCGCCAAAAAAGACAACAGCTTTTACAAAAATCTATGATGGATATGGTGCCTGAAGCGGATTTTGTTGTTACAAACCCGATTCATATAGCTTGCGCGCTAAAATATGACGCTGATACAATGGAATCCCCGAAGCTGCTTGCAAAGGGTACAGAACTTTTTGCAAAAAAGATTAAAGAAGTTGCAGCAGAACACAATATACCCGTCATTGAAAATCCGCCCGTAGCACGTGCAATATTCAGAATGGTTGAAATAAACCAGGAAGTACCGCCGGATTTATATAAAGCGGTTGCAGAAATATTGATTTTTGTATACAACCTGAAAAAGAAAACTCCGGATGCCCTAAAACAAAAAACTGCGGAAGGTGCACCAAATATAAACCCCGGCAGTCAAAGATCAAATATAAATACAAACATAAAACCAAACATAAACCCGGGGAATAACCGGAATACAAATATAAATCCGCCTTCAATTTAGAATAATCTTTATTTATATACTTCAAATGAGGGGTATATTTGCAAAAACCTCAAAAAAATAGTAAAATTTACTTAAAGTAAATTGAGAAAATGGCGCTTACATTGCAATCAAACAGATTAAAAGATTATATCGATATAATTCAAAAGGTAGCCAGGGTAGAATACAGGCGTATACCATCACATATGGTAGAATGTGAAGAGCTTGTATCTATTGGCATTATTGCAATTCAAGCCCTGATAAAAAATAAATCAGATGAACAGCTTGAAAAATACAATTCATCATACATTGCAACTGCTGTACGCTGGGCAATAAGGAACGAGCTTAGAAACCGTTATAAATGGTATACTTTAAAACATAAAAAAGAAGTGGATGACGAGGATGAAGGAAATACAGCAGGGGATGATTCTTCAAGTCTTGACGTTTCACCTGCAAAAGTGCGCGAAGCAATTTATGAAACAATTTTATCAATCGATTCCATAGCATCAGCCTCATCCGATACGGATTCGCCGTTTGATTTTATAAAAGATACATCTGCAACCCCGGATGAAAAGGCTGAAATAACAGAGCTTGGACGCGTTATAAGGGAAGCCATCGCAACACTGCCGCAAAAAGACAGGACTATTGTAGAATACAGATTTTACCGTAATATGCAGGTAAAACAAATTGCACAAATGGTCGGGCTTTCAAGCTCCAGAATCACAAGAATTGTCCAGTCCGCCCTGAATGAAGTCAGAGAATATCTGCAAAAAAGGGGCTTATCAAGTTATTAGACTTTATTAATATATCAAGGAGGAAAATTTTTCTATGCAGACAACAAATAAAAAAATAAATTCAAGCTACAAAGAAACAGTAAAAGAGGCGCTTTCAGCCCTGAACAAAAAGAATATGGCTTTGATTTTGCATGGGGTAAGTTTTCCATCCCTGTTAAATGAAAATACAGGCTTTGGAACATATAATTCAAACGGTGCAAAAGAACTTATGAATTTTGCAGGCGGCATGTTTAATGCAATCCAGCTTGGTCCAAACGGAAAAACAAAACCAAGTGATTCAAGCCCTTATACTGGAACAGTTTTTTCACAAAATCCTTTGTTTATGGATTTAATCTCTTTAACAACTCCGGAATACGATAACCTTCTATCAGCAGTGACATTGGAAAAAATTGTAAAAGAAAATCCGAAACTTTATGAAAATAAAGCTGCTTACACATATTCTATCGATGTTTTAAATGAAGTGATGGATGAAGTTTATGAAAACTTTAAATTAAATGCTTCAGGTAAAATGAAGGAAGATTTTGAAAAATTCAAGACTGAAAATTCTTTCTGGCTCGATAACGATGCTTTATATGAAGCTTTCACCCTCGAACATGGGTCAGATTACTGGCCGCAGTGGGAAAATGAACTTGACAGAGACCTCTTCTCCACTTGGGACAGAAATAAAGCCGAAACAAGAATAAAAGAAATTTCAGAAAAATATAATGATGTTATTGAAAAATATAAACTTGCCCAATTCATCACGGCTATGCAAAGCGAAAAAACAAGAAAATACGCCAAAGAACACGGGCTAAAAATGATTGCCGACAGACAGGTGGCATTTTCAGACAGAGACAACTGGGCTTATAAATCCCTGTTTTTAGATGGCTGGTGCCTTGGCTGTCCTCCGGATTATTTTTCAAAAGATGGTCAGGCATGGGGCTTTAGTGTTGTAGACCCCGAAAAAATGTTTAAAGAAGACGGAAGCCTTGGTGAAGCAGGCGAACTCCTTTATAAGCTTTATTTAAAAATGTTTAAAGAAAACCCGGGCGGTGTCAGAATCGACCACACAGTAGGGCTTATAGACCCCTGGGTATACAAAAAAGGATGTCTGCCTAAAATTGAAGAAGGTGCAGGAAGACTATATTCTTCCCCGTTCCACCCGGAATTAAAGAAATATTCAATTGCAAGAGAAGATGATACAAATAATGAAGTGGAACCGGATAAGGAAAAATGGATTAAAAAGCTTGATGACGAGCAGATTTCAAGATACGGCAGAACTATTGAAAAGATAGTTATTGCAGCAGCAAAAGAAGCGGGGCTTAACAAGGATGCAATTGTAGCTGAAGACCTTGGAACCCTTACATATCCTGTTGTACGCGTAATGGAAAAATATCAGCTTGCAGGCATGAAGCTTGTACAGTTTGTTGTAGCAGAAGAAAAAGACCATGCTTACAGATGCTGCAATATAACTGAAAATTCCTGGGCAATGGTTGGGACACACGATAATGAACCAATCAGAATGTGGGCGCAGTCTATGATAGGAAAACCGGAACTCACCCCGCATGTGGATAATTTAATGGATGACCTTTATGCAAATGTTGAAAACAAAGATGAAATAAGGGAAAAACTTTATACTGATGATAAATTCCTTGCATTTTCCAAACTTGTTGAAATATTTGCAGCAAAGAATGAAAATGTTCAAATCTTCTTTACGGATTTCTTCGGCATAAATGAAGTTTACAACAGACCCGGTACCTCAGGAGACCCAAACTGGACATTGAGGCTGCCTGACCATTTTGAAGAATTCTACGAAAGAAGGCTTGAAACAGGCGATGCCTTAAACCTTCCATTGGCACTAATCTATGCAATCAAGGCAAGAGGAAATGACTTTGCAGCACAAAATGCAGACCTTATTAAAAAACTGGAATCAATAGTATAAAAACTACAGCGGTGCGCTTACAAAGTCTTCAAATGCAAGAAAGACGCCACATGGGAACCATAAAAATGAAAAAGATAATAAAATTTTTAACAATATTTTTTCTTACCCTTATAATTCAGGCAGGGCAGGGATTTTTTACACAAAACGAAAATAAAGCTTTTGCCGATTTTTCTTTCAGGGATATGGAGCTGAGTTTTGTCCAGATTTCCGACACCCATATTTCAGACAGGGAAGATACATCTTACAAGGCGCTTTCAAATTCAAAACTGCTTTTAGAAGATGCCATAAAGCAGGTAAATGATATTAAAATGCTCGATTTTGTAATGTTTACAGGCGATATGGTGGACGAACCTTTAAAAAAATCGTACAGGGATTTCTTTATTCTTTTGACAAAATTGAAATACCCGCCCCTAATGACATTTGGAAACCATGATGCTCGCCAGATAGAAATTTTAGACAAAAATACACCGCCTTATATAGATAAGAACGAAGCTCTTAATATAATTAAAAAATGCAATCCGTATTATATCTTCGACAACAGCTACTATGCTTTTTCACCCAAAAATGATTACCGCGTAATAGTTTTAGATACAACAGTTGACGATGCTATCACGGCAAACGGAAAACTAAAAGACGAGCAGGCAGAATTTTTAAAATCCGAGCTTGAAGCAAACCAGGATAAGGTTATTGTTATCTTCCAGCATCACCCGGTAGCAGAACCATTCAAATCAGAACATCATAAAATTACAAACGGTGAAGAATATATGGATATCATAAAACAGTATAAAAAAACTCCGATAGCTATATTCTCAGGACACTACCATGCGGCAAAGATAATGAGACAGGGTAATATAATCCATGTTTCAACACCATCTCTGGTCACATTCCCGAATGCATTCAGATATGTAAATATTACGAACTACAAAGACAGGACTATTTTTAATATTAAATATATGGAAACAAACCTTGAAGATGTGCAAAAACAAAGCAAATTAAGCGCTATAGCATCAGCTACCTTAAGGGGGCTTCCAAATGACCATAATATAGTAATTACAATCAGAAAAAATAAAAACTACGATAATGATTTAAAAGAAGAAAAACCAAAAACAATAAAAGAAGATAAAGAACTTCAAAAAGAGGCTGCAAAAAACAAAAAGGCAGAAGATAAGGCTGCAAAGAAAGCATCTGCAGCTGAAGCCAAGGCAAAGAAAGCTGAAGAAAAAGCCATAAAAGAAGCTGAAAATAATGCTCTGAAGGCAAAAAAGGCAGAAGAAAAGGCAGAATTAAAAACACAAAAACAAGCTCAAAATGAAGCTAAAAAAGAACTTCGTGCTAAAGAAAAACAGGAAAAAGAACAGCAAAAACTTGAAAAACAAAACAAAGAAGCTGAACTAAGAGCAGAGCGCAAAGCCGCAAAAGCCGAGACCGAGGCTAAAAAAGCACAGGAGCGCTCTGAAAAGAAAGCTATAAAGGAAGCTGCCAAAACACAAAAGAAAGAGAGTGCCACAGAAAATGCAGGAAATTAAGATAAAATTCAGAGGCACAAGGGGCTCTCATCCTGTTGCACACCAAAGCTTTTTAAAGTATGGCGGAAACACAAGCTGTGTCGAGGTTCAGGCGGGCGGTCACCTGATTATTCTTGATGCAGGAACAGGAATTATAAATCTCGGACGCGACCTTCAAAAAGAACATATACTATCCGGCACGGATTTATATTCAAGAAAGCCTGTAAATGCTACTCTCGTTCTAAGCCATATACACCAGGATCATATTCAGGGATTACAGTTTTTTGCACCGCTTTTTATCCCCACAACCACACTTGATGTTTACGGGCTGCCGTATTCCGGCATGAGCCTTAAAGAAACCCTCTCAAATGTTTTATTTGAAAAGGTATTCCCGGTTTCTATGAATGAAATTCCTTCAAATTTCAATGTATATGATTTTGCCTTAAAACATATGCTTATTCTAAAGCCGGATGGTTCAAAAAATTTCATCAAAGCAAGTGATTTCAAGTTTGAAGACCAAAAAGATAATGTTATAATTTCAGTCCACAAGACAACAGCACACCCAAAAAACGGCTCTCTTTGCATAAAGATTCAATTTAACGGAAAAAGCATTGTATACGCAACAGATAAAGAAAGCTATATAGGCTGTGATAAAAAATTCATTGAATTTGCATACGGCGCTGATGTTCTAATCCACGATGCCCAATACACCCAGCAGGATTACATTTCGCCCATACTGCCAAAACAGGGTTTCGGACATTCCACGTTTAATATGGCAATAGAAACAGCAAAATTTGCAAAGGCAAAAAAACTGGTCTTTTTCCACTATGATCCAAATTACGACGATGGAATCCTGGATATGCTTGAAAAAGAATTTAGCTCCGTATCTGACGATTTTAAATTTGCCAAAGAAGATTTGGAAATTATTATATAAGTATATGAAAAAAAAATTTCTGCTTTTTATAGGTTTGTTTTTCTTCAGTGCCTGCTTTTTTGCAGGGTCTGGAGAATCTGCAGGAATTTTGGGAAATTTTGCCCTTCAAAATGCCGCATATGCGGATTTGAATGAAGTTTCAATCACAAGTCCTGTGGATGCACAAAAAAATGCCAACACCCATAATCGCCGCGGTGTTAATTATTTCAGAGAACAGGATTATTTTGCAGCCCTGAAAGAATTCAAAATAGCAATTGCAATAAACCCGAATTCCCAATCCACAGCCGTATATTACAATAACCTCGGCAAGGTTTATCTCATTTTTGGCGAAATTCAAAGAACAAGAAACCTGACCCGTGTGGATGCCGATTTTTCAGAAATGGCAAAAACCTGCTTTGAACGTGCAATTATGCAGGATTGCATGAAATTTGAATACTATAAAAACCTTGTCTCATCATATGAACTCCTTGGAATTACAAAATCGAAAAAAGAATTTTTACTTAAAAATTTAAAGGTAAATCCTTTTAATGCGATAGTTGTGGCTATAATACTTGCAAAAGAAGGAAAAACCGACCCCGCAATTATTCTGCTTAATGATTTTGCAAATAAAAACCCTGATTTAATCATCACAGACGATGTAAAAAAATTCATCACCGCGCTTGAAAGAGTATAGGGCTTAGTTTATCCGTTTGCGCAGCATATTTAAAAGCCGGATAACTTTTATTATGAAGAATGCTTATTTTTTTGTTCTTTCTTTTCTATATATCTGATTGCACCTTTCAGTCCGTTATTAAATTTATATGAACCGCCAAAGTCATCCCTGTATTCATCGCTTGAAATAATATCTGAAAGTTCTGTTAACGCCTCTTTTAATTCAGAAAGATGTTTTTCACCATAATCATGGTATGTTCCGTCAGGATGTACGTATAATGCAGGGCGCAGCGAATATTCACCATTTTCCATAATAGTTAGACTATATCCGCCAACTTCGCCGCTTGAGCCATCTTTTGCTTTGACAGCAGGTTTAGCATTTAATCTCATCCATTTACCATCCTTTTTCCTGGTTAATTCCATTTCAGGCGCCTTTTTCCAATCATGCCAGCTATTTCTGGATAAATTAAATGACTCGTCATAATACCGCACCCAATGCGCCTTCCCGTTAAAATCAAACCAACTTTCTTTATACGGTTCGTCATCTTTGTATATGGTTTCACATTAAACATTTCCACTCTTGTAATATAGCCTTGAAACTTTATCTGCCTGCTTTTCAAGTGCAGTTTCATCAGCCTGCTTTTCATCAGTCTGCTTTACAAAAACATCTAAAACTTCTCCTAATGTAGGCGGAAAATGCATACTGTCATCCATTTTTACATTATTTGTTTTCTTACCCACAAAATTAAAATTATTTATACGGTTTAAATTTGTATAATTTGAAAAAATTCCTGAAATTTTCATATCCTCTCCTTAATTTTTATTATATAAAATCCGTGAATAAATTATTTTGCAAAAAACTTTATTTCACGCAAAATGGCACTCAGCAGCTTGAATACCGCCTTAAAATTATCGCTAATCCCATCAAATTCTGCATTCAAATTTTGCGCTGGATTAAAACGCATTATAAATCTATTTCAGGATTTTAAATATAGCATTCAAACTACACAAACATTGTCTGTTCGCGGTCCGGTCCTGTACTTACAATTTTTATCGGCGCACCGGAAACCTCTTCAAGGCGTTTTAAATAGATTCTAGCTTCAGCAGGCAGCTCGTCAAAACTTTTAATCCCGGTCGTATCGCACATCCAGCCTTTAAATGTTTCATAAACAGGTTCATAATCTTTATGCGTGTACACATTTGTAGGGTAAAATTCAGTCACTTCACCTGTTTTCACATTTTTATACGCCGTACAGAGCTTAATTTCAGGAAAAGTATCAAAAACATCAAGCTTGGTTAGAGCAATAGATGAAATTCCGCCAACCAGAACGCTATACTTTGCAATCACGGCATCAAACCAGCCGCAACGTCTTGCTCTTCCGGTTGTTACACCAAATTCCGCTCCTGTTTTCTGTATTTTTTCACCGGTTTCATCTGTTAATTCCGTTACAAATGGTCCTTCGCCAACACGCGTAATATAGGCTTTAAATACGCCTATAACCTCTTTTATGGCTAAGGGTCCCATGGATGCACCTACTGCAGCCCCTCCGCCTATAGGGTTTGAACTTGTAACATAAGGATAAGTACCGTAATCTATGTCTAAAAGTGCACCCTGTGCGCCTTCAAAAAGAATTGTCCTGTTTCTTTTAGCATCATCCAGCACCTTTTGCCATTCAAAACAAACATATGGTGCAAAAATTTCTCTATATTTCCTGCAAAGCGCCAGCACATCTTCTTTTGCATACGGTTTTAACCCGTAAACCCTCTCCAGCATTTTATTTTTCAAAGACAAAATCACATCCAGTTTTTCAGATAAGGTTTCTTCGTTAAATAAATCCTCAACGCGAATGCCTGAACGCGCGTATTTATCAGTATATGTAGGACCTATACCCTTTTTTGTGGTGCCTATTTTATTTTTGCCAAGTGCAGTTTCAGAATACCCGTCAACCTCTGTATGCCAAGGCATTGTAATATGTGCAAGCGGGTGAATCTTAAGAGCTTCTTTGAAATGAGCCTCAGTAACCCCTTCTGCCACAAGCTCTGCCATCTCTTTTTGAAAATCCAAAGGGTTAATCACAACACCGGCGCCTATAAAACAGATTTTATTTTCGTATAAAATGCCGGACGGAATGAGGTGAAATTTATATTTTTTACCATTTAAAACAACGGTATGACCAGCGTTTGAACCGCCCTGATACCTTATTACAACATCTGCATTTTGAGCCAAAAGATCTGTAATTTTTGCCTTACCCTCATCTCCAAACTGGGCGCCAACAACAACGGTATTTTTCACGTTTTCATCCTCACGTCTTCACTGCTATTCAGGGCGGCACATAAAAAATTTTGCATATTCCGGGCACAAAATTTTCTCGCCACCAAGCTATTTTACTATAAAAAAATTTGTAGTAAAATTTACGTATGTTAAAATTTTTTAATACGCTTTCAAAAAAACAGGAAGAATTTAAGCCCCTGAATGAGGGTAAAGTAAAGATGTACGTTTGCGGTCCCACCGTCTACGATAAGGCGCATTTAGGGCATGCAAGATGTTATATTACCTGGGATGTTTTATACAGATATCTGAAATTTAAAGGGTTTGACGTCACATATTGCAGAAATGTGACCGATATTGACGATAAAATCCTGAAAAAAGCAGATGACAGAGGCGTTTTGCCGGAAGTCATAACAAAAGAATTTTATCAGAGTTTTATAAACTCAATGGACGCCTTGAATGTCCTGAAGCCTGATATAGAGCCAAGAGCCACCAAAACAATAGGCGAAATGATTGCCATGGCTAAAAAGCTGGTGGATGAAGGCTTTGCATACCCTGTTGACGGGGATGTTTATTTTGAAGTAGGCAAATACAAGCACTATGGCGAGCTTTCAGGTCAGCCTATAGACGATTTAATGGCAGGAGCAAGGGTTGAAGCCGATAACAAGAAAAAATCGCCTCTGGATTTTGCCCTCTGGAAAAAAGATGAAAAGCATGGTCTCAAAAGCCCCTGGGGAATTGGAAGACCAGGCTGGCACATTGAATGCTCTGCCATGAGCAAAAAACATTTAGGCGAAACCATTGATATACACGCAGGCGGGGCAGATTTACAATTTCCGCACCACGAAAACGAGCGGGCACAGAGCGAATGTGCCAATGGCTGCGATTTTGTAAAATACTGGCTGCACAATGGTTTTGTAACCATTAACAAAGAAAAAATGTCAAAATCTCTGGACAATTTCCTTACCATAGATGATGTCCTGAAGAGCTACAATTCAAATGCCATAAGGTTTTTCATTCTTACAAACCATTACAGAATGCCTGTAGAATTTAATGATGAAGCGCTCAATGCAGCAAACGGCGGGGCAAAAAGGTTTATAAACAGTGTAAAAGAATACAGTTTAGAAGCTTTAAGAAAAGAAATCAATGCTGAAAATTTTGATTTGGAGGCTATAAACTCTTTTGTAGAGGCTATGGACGATGATTTAAACACGTCAAAAGCTCTTGCAGTGCTATTTTCGCTTGTTGATAAACTTAAAAAAGCGGCTGCAGAAAGAATTTCAAATGTTTCGGAATCTGCTTCTACGGGCGCTGCAAGTATTTTAACTGAAAATAAAGACTCAATTATAACAATTGCCGCAACAATTGTATTTTTAGGTGAAGTTCTCGGCTTTGATTTCAACCTGAAAGATAAGCCCCTGTTGAGTGATGAAGAATTAAGAACAAAAATTTCGAGTCTTTATAAAGAATTTGGCTTTGAGGATTCAACATTGCCAAAAGCCTTGTTGGATAAGCTTATTGATGATAGAAATCTTGCAAGAGCCAATAAAGATTGGGCAAAATCAGATTTAATACGCGATAAACTGCTCACTGCAGGAATTTTGCTTAAAGACTCAAAAGAAGGAACCACCTGGGAAGTTAAGTAGAAATTCAAAACCCAGACTACAGAAAGGAATAAAAATGGCTTCAGGCAAGCTTTTTATAGTATCCACACCCATTGGAAACCTTTCTGATATTACATTTCGGGCAGTTGAAACTCTGAAAAATGCCTCTGTTATTGCATGCGAAGACACAAGAAATACAAAAATTCTCTGTGAAAAATATGGCATAAAAACACCTTTGGAAAGTTGCCATAAATTTTCAGAAAGCAGAAAATGTGAATTCTTTTTAGATTTCCTGAAAAATGGTGAAGATGTAGCCCTTGTATCCGATGCAGGCACGCCTTTGATATCTGACCCCGGCGTGAAACTGGTTGATGAAGCGCGTTTAGCAGGATATAATGTAGTGCCAATCGTTGGGGCATCAGCAATTCTAGCGTTACTGGCTTCAATTCCAAGACAGAATGAGGATTTTAAGTTTATCGGCTTTTTGCCGCGCCGGAAATCACAAATTGAAAATCTTGTAAACGCAAACAAGACAGAGAATTTGGTGTTTTATGAAAGTCCAAACCGGCTGATAGAAACACTTTCCACAATTTCAAAAATGGAAACCCAGCGAAAAATCGCAATAGGACGCGAATTAACAAAGAAATTTGAGGAAATTAAGGTTGATACAGTTGAAAACCTGCTTGAATACTACTCTTCACACGTGCTAAAAGGTGAAATCGCTTGTATGCTCTATGCGCTGGAAGAAAATTCAGGCAAAGATAATGAACTTTGTTCAAAAATTTTCACGCTAAAGGGGCTGAAACTCTCTGATAAAGACATTGTAAGCGTTGTAAATTCGCTGTATGGCGCACCAAAGAATGAAATTAAGGAAATTTTATTGCAAAATAAAAACAGCTGATTTTTATTTCTTTCAACATAATTTTGCACTTTTTTGCAAATTTTTGTTTTGATATTAATCAGCCGTTTTAAAATTATAATTTAAATTTTAATAATTATTTTAATTTTGTCTTAATTTCATCTTCAATTTTTGCGAAAACCTCTTTTATATTTGATATATTTTTCGCTGAACCTTGTGCCATTTGCGGTTTTCCGCCACCTTTGCCATCACAGGCTTTTGTAATTTCAGAAACAATATTTCCGGCGCTTATCCCTTTTTTCACAAAAGCATCGGAAACTTTAGCTATCACAAAACCTGCATTATCAGGCTTTTTCGAACATAATATAATAATTGATTCACCGAGTTTTTTAGAAAACATTTCCAATCCAAATTTCAAAGCATTCGGGTTGTGGTCTTCAATTAGCGATATAAAGAGCTTTCCGGATGTTCCATCTGCAAGTTTCAGCTCCTGCGCCTTATCTGCAAGAGTTTCAAATCTTGAATTCGCAATTTGGGCTTCAAGCTCTGCTATTCTTGCATTTTGGGCTTTATTTTCTTCCAGAAGCTTTTCAATTCTATCCTTCACCTCATCCGTTTTTAATTTATATGTATGGGCTATATCATCGATTTGACGGGCTTTTTCAGCCAAATATAAAAATGCCGCATCGGAACATAAAACCTCTATTCTCCTTACCCCGGCTGAACTTGCGCCTTCAGAGATAATTTTTACAAGCCTTAAATCCTTTGTATTTTGAACATGACATCCGCCGCAAAGTTCCTTGGACAAGCAATTTTCAGAGTTTTCAGGGTCAAAGAAACTTACAACACGCACCTTATCACCGTATTTTTCCCCAAAAAGTGCCATAGCACCTGAATTTTTAGCCTCTTCAATGTCCATAATTTCAGTCTTGCCAACAAGCCCTTGATTTACCCAGGAATTAATCAGTGCTTCGGTTTTCGCGATTTCATCCTTTGTCATAGCACGCTCAAAAGAAAAATCGTATCTGGTTCTGTTTTCCTCCACCTGAGAGCCCGCCTGATGTACCTCTGAACCAAGCACAGAGATTAATGCAGCCTGTAAAAGATGCGCTAAGGAGTGATGTTTCTGAATTTCAGCTCTTTTTTTAGCATCAATCCTCGCTGTAAGTTTATCTCCCTTTTTAATTGAGCCCTTAACCCTGTGAGCAAACACATTTTGAACTTTAAATGTTTTTAAAACATCTATTTTGTAACCATTTTGAAGCTCAAATATACCTGAATCACCTATCTGACCGCCACTTTCAGCATAAAAAGGCGTTGTATCCAAAATGACATCGGAAATATCATCCTCACTTGTAACTTCCACCTCTTCGCCGTTTTTAATAATGGCTAAAACTGTTGCTGCAGCTTTATTTTGGGTATATCCGACAAACTTAGTTGCAGGCTTATCAGTATAATTTTTATCATCGGCCAAAACAACTTTCTGCATAGAGGCACGGGCACGCTCTTTCTGCTCTGCCATAAGGGTCTTGAAGGATTCTTCATCCACATCCATAAAGTTTTCACCGGCAATTTCTTTTGTTAACTCAAGCGGAAAACCATAAGTATCATAGAGTTTGAAGCAATCTTCACCCGATACAAGCTTTTCTCCCTTCGCTTTTAACGTTTTTATGATATCTTCCATAAGGCTGTAACCCCTTTGTAGAGTGAGTTTAAACCTTTCTTCTTCCTGAAGAATACTGTTTTGAATCTTTTCTGCCTTTTCCGCAAGTTCGGGGTATGCATCTTTGTATAATGTAATTACCTTGTCCACAACGGGTTTCAGGAATGGAAGTTCTAAACCAAGCATATAACCATGACGAAGAGCACGTCTTAAAATCATCCTTAAAACATAGCCTCTGCCTTCATTTGAAGGAGTTACACCATCTGCTATTAAAAAGCTTACACATCTTGTATGGTCTGTGATAATCCTTAGTGAAATATCTGTTTTTGCATCCGTACCATAGGTTTTCCCGGAAATTTTACAAACTTCATCCAAAATCTGCCTTAAAAGGTCTGTTTCAAAAGTGGAGGCTACATTTTGGCAAACCATGGCTATTCTTTCAAGCCCCATGCCGGTATCAACGTTTTTCTTTTCAAGGGGCTGTAATTCGCCTTTTTCATCCTGGAAAAGTTCTGTAAATACAAGGTTCCAGATTTCAACCCACCTGTTACATTCGCAGGTTGCAATAGAACAGTCATCAGAACATTTCAAATGTTCGCCAAGGTCGTAGTGAATTTCGCTGCAAGGACCGCAGGAGCCTGAAATCCCGACAGGACCCCAAAAATTATCCTTTTTGCCCTTTTTTAAAATTCTTTCCTTTGGAACGCCGGCTTTTTGCCAGATTTCTCCCGCCTCATCATCATTTTCGTAAATTGTTATCCAAAGGCGGTCTTTATCAAGCCCCAAATAATTTGTCACAAAATCCCAGCTCCAGGGAATGATTTCTTCTTTAAAATAGTCTCCAAAGCTGAAATTCCCAAGCATTTCAAAGAATGTATGGTGCCTTGGAGTTCTGCCCACATTTTCAATATCCGAATCTTTTCCGCCTGCGCGGGCGCATTTTTGACAGGAAGTTGCTCTGTGGGGCTTATATGGAGGAGTTTCAAGCCCAAGAAAATACGGAATAAACTGCACCATACCCGCTGTTGTAAGAAGAATAGTCGGGTTATTGGGCACAAGAGAAGAGCTTTTTACCCTTGTATGCTGATGTTTTTTTTCAAAAAAACTTAAAAAAGCCTCTCTTATTTCATCACACGTTTTTGGTGTATTTGCGGGCATATTTTCCATATTCTTTCCTCTAATCTTAAATTTTATTTAGTTTTAACCAGAAATTTCAGGTATGAATAGATATTATCATAAAAAAAATATACAAAAAATAGGCTGAAAACTTAATTGTAATAATAAAAGATTGATTGTATAATCTGTAATTATGATGGATTATTTTAGAGAGAAGATTGATGTTATAGTCGTGGGGGCAGGTCCCGCGGGAGTCAGCGCCGCTCTTGCAGTTAAAAGAGGCGGAAAAAACGTTGTTGTATTGGAAAGGGCTGAAAACGCAGGACAAAAAAACATGTTTGGCGGGGCTGTTTACCTTAATTCAATCAAATCTATTTTGCCAAATTCTTATAAAAGTGCGCCATATGAAAGGTTTATGACAAGTCATACATATTCCTTTCTGGATGATGACGGCAACAGTTTTAATATAAATGCAACATCACATAACCAAACTACTGCAACGGTTTTCAGACCAAAGTTTGATAAATGGCTGATTGAAGAAGCTAAAAAAGAAGGGGTTATTTTTGCACCCAAGACCCTTGTAAGGAAATTAATTTATAAAAATGGCACCGTAGCCGGTGTTCAGACAGAGCTTGAAAAATTTTATGCACCTGTTGTAATTTTAGCAGACGGTGTAAATTCGCTCCTGGCAAAGCAAATAGGGTTAAGGTCTGAATTTTTCCCAAAAGATATGGTGCTTTCTGTCAAAGAAACCTTGAAACTGGATAAAAACATTCTTGAAGAAAGATTCCACATCGAAAAAAATTCTAAAGACGGTGTAATGTATGAATTTTTTGGCGGGCTTTCAGAGCTCCATACGATAAAAAAGAATAAAAAACGTCTGATTACCCCTTTTGCAATAGGATTTTTGTATACTTTTAAAGACAGTATTTCAATAGGTATAGGCGCATCTTTAGAAGACCTCGCAGCTTACAAAATAAAGCCATATGAGCTCTTGGAGAAATTCAAAAGTCATAAGGCAATCAGGGGGCTGATTAAAGATACAGAAGAGGGAGAATATTCAGCACATCTTATACCTGAATTTGGCTACAATAACCTGCCAAGGCTTTATGCAAACGGGGTTATGGTGGTTGGAGATGCTGCAGGACTTGTAAATTCTGCCCATTTTGAAGGGACAAACCTTGCAATTGAAAGCGGAAAACTTGCAGGTGAAACTGCAGTTGTGGCATTAAATTTAGGAAACACAAGACACAATATTTTAAAGATTTATGAAGAAAAACTTCAAAAAAGTTTTGTTTTTAAAGATTTAAAATCATACAGAAATGTGGTGGAAACCCTTTATTCAAGGAAAAAATCCATTCTGCATTATTACCCGAAAAAAATGGTTGAATTTATGGAAACTGTCACCTGCACAGATAATATCCCCAAAAAACGTAAATTCAGAAAATTTATAAGAAAAATTTTTACAGACAGAAGCATAACAGAATTATTCCGCGATTTTAAGGCATTTTTAAGGCTTATCTTTAATATAATATTTTAAAACCGGAAATAAAAAAGGGTGTAAACAAGCTTAGGAGAATAAAATTGGACATAGAAAAAAAGCTCATAAACGTTAAATATAAAACCGACGATAAAAGTCACCTTATTTTAAACCAGGAGATTTGCAAAGTTTGTGAAGATAAGGTTTGTTTATCTGTTTGTCCTGCAAACGTATATAAAGAGAGCGATTTGGGGCAAAATAAGGATAAAGATACCAAAAATGATGGTACAATAGAATGTATCAAAGTAGAATATGAAAATTGTCTTGAATGCGGAGCCTGCAGAGTGGCTTGTCCGTATGGGGCAATTGATTGGAAATACCCGTCATCAGGATGCGGCGTCGCGTATAAATTTAGTTAGATAGCAGCTGGATGGTTGAAAAATTTAAGGAGAAAGAAGTTTATGAACGAATACTTTTCACGGTGGTATGATAAGGATCCTGTTCTTTCAATGTCTATGAGAACCTTATCAAGCTCGGATGATGCAAGCCAGATAGCTGTAGCATTAAATTTGATTAAAGTAATCATTGAACACAATATCAACAACCACGAATATTCAAACATTGAAGATATTGTAGGTGCCGTGGAAGACGGACTCATCCAAAAGGGTACAAACAGGTGGTATGACCTTGATGCAACGGTAAGAACAGCTATACAGATGCTTGAGAAGTGTTCTGCTGAAACAAAACAAAAGGTGGCTTTGGATATGGCGCAGCTTGTAATTGAAAAAATTGTCCAGGATGCTGACGTTTCGCCGGATGAAGATGCAATTGAGGGCAGTGTTCTTGATTTAGATGCACTGGATGACTAGATTTTAAATAATATTGTAAAGAGTTTTTCATTCCAAAACTTGCGTTTTCAAAGACAGGGCGGTCTGTTGCACATCAACAAATTAATTGATAACTTAAAGCGGAGTGCTTCGCAGCAGTCTTTTCAAGCGCAAGTTTCTGCATTCAAAACTCCAAATATAAACCCAAAACGGCATGGGATTTAAAAAAACAAAACTATGAATGATATACAAAGATTTGAAAGTTTAAAAAAAACCATAGAAAACGACCCGACAAATTTCCAGGCAAGGCGTGAACTTGCCGTTATGTGTCTTGATATGGGTTTTGATTCTATGGCGCTAAAACATCTAAATTACCTTGCAAACACCTTTCCAAATGATGCAAATTTATATTTTAACATAGGAATCTGTTGGGAAAAACTAAAACAATTTAAATTTGCACTGAATTCCTACAAAAAGGCTGTTGAATTAAAAGAGGATGAGCCGGATTTTATATATAACCTTGCACTTTGCTATGAAAATCTGGGAGACGATGATGAAGCCCTGATGCAGTTTAAAAGGGTGGTTTGTCTTGAATCGGATGATTCCAACTCTTTTTTTTGTATAGGCTGTCTGCTTTCAAAAAAAGGGGATTATGAAAATGCCGCAAAATGCTTCAAAAAAGCAATTGAATACAATTTTGGAGATTATTTTGCGCACTTCCACCTTGCCAATATGTACCAAAGGCTGAATGAAACAGATAAGGCTGTTGAAGAATATAAAAAGGTAATCCGGCTTTCTTCCGATTATTCCTGGGCATATTTTAACCTGGGGCAGATATTTTATGAAAAAGGCGATATTGAAAATGCTATAATAATGCTGAATTTAACCATCGAAAAAAACCCGAAAGACAAGGAAGCTTATAAACTTTTAATCCAGCTTTACATCAAAACTGATGATTTAGAGACTGCTGTTGAAGTTTTAAATGAAATGAAGGAAAATTTATCCGAAAGCGGGGATTATTATTTTCTTTATGCTAAAATACAGGAATTAAAAGGGGACAAAAAAGGCTATAAAAATTGTTTGAACCTTGCGCTGAAGAATGATACGAGCCTTAGTTTCAATAAATACGCTGTAATGAAGGAATTTAAAGAATGCCCACAAATAGAAGAGGAAAAGACAGCAGAACAGATTCTGCCTGCCGCAGAGGAAAATTAACACAAAAAAAGCTTAGTATTAGTTCAGCCGATGCAAACTCTGATAAATATTTCCTTGCAATGAGCAATATATGTACCTCAAACCCTCTTTTTAAATCAAGACTTTTTGAATATTTTGATTTTGATATTAAAAAAACCTTTGAATGCGATAAAAGCGACCTTGCACTTGCATCAGAATTTTGGGATGGTATGAGTATTCCGAAAGAATTTTTGTCAGAAAGAGATAAGACAGACCCTGATAAATTTTATGAAAACTTTGTAAATCTTTCAAACGGAGAGTTTACAGGAGAAACCTCTGCCAAAGGAATAAAATATATAATATATAATGACCCGAAATATCCTAAAATGCTGAAAAATATTCCCGATTTTCCTTTGATGCTATATTACAAAGGAGGATTTGAAGGAATAAATTTTGACAGAACAGTTGCATTCGTGGGCTCAAGAAAAGCGTCAGCCTATGCAAAAGAAACGGTTCTCAATATAATTTCAGAATTTAAAGGGCTTGATATTGCAATAGTTTCAGGACTTGCAGAGGGAATAGATGCCAAAAGCCATCAGGCTGCCCTTCAAAACAACATTAAAACAATAGGAGTAATAGGCTCGGGGTTTAAATTTCAATACCCGTCTGTAAATAAACATTTGTATGACGAAATAGAAAACGGCGGCGGGATAATATTTAGCGAATATCCTTATGAAATGCCCCCTATGCCGTATCAGTTCCCCTTAAGAAACAGAATAGTGACAGGAATCTCTTACGGGACAGTGGTCGCAGAAGCAAGGATTAAAAGCGGAGCAATGATAAGCGCAAAACTCACACTGGAGCAGGGAAGAGAACTTATGTGCATCCCCGGGCTTATTTCAAACCCAAATACCGAAGGCATCTACCACCTTTTAAAAAACGGAGCCGCAATGGTAACAGGAGCTGAGGATATTCTGGATGCTTTGAATTGGAACATACAGACAGAAAAAAAAGATACGCCCGACTTAAATGAAGAAGAAAAAAGAATATATGAAGAAATATCTATAGAAGCAAAAAATATGGAGGATTTAGCTGCAGTACTGAATATCAGTATTAATGATTTAATGGTTAACTTGACATCAATGGAACTTAAGGGTTTAATAAAACAATCCGGAGGAAGTTATTTTATTTCAGGCTAAGTTCCTTTCAAATGGCGCCCGAAGGAGAAATAAAGAGGAATTTTATTTTAAAACAGGGAATTGAACATAAAAGTATGGCAGCAAAAACCACAACCAAAAAAGCAGCAGCAAAAAAGACTGCAACAACAGCAAAAGCAGCCGATAGCAAGGGTAAAGCTTTAGTAATAGTAGAGTCTCCTGCAAAATCAAAAACCATTAAAAAGATTTTAGGAAACGATTATGTCATAGAAGCAAGCTTCGGACACATTAGAGACCTTCCCCCGAAAGGTTTGGGGTTTGATATTGAGGATGATTTTAAGCCCACATTTGCAATAATTCCTGAAAAACAAAAAGTTGTAGATAATTTAAATAAAATGGCAAAAAATGCAAGCCGAATCTACCTTGCATCCGACCCTGACCGCGAAGGAGAGGCTATAGCATGGCATGTAAGAGAAGTCTTAAAAGTGCCTGAAGATAAAATTTACAGAATAGTCTTCAATGAAATCACCCCGAAAGCAATTAAAGATGCTGTTGCAAACTACAGAGACATTGATATGCTGAAAGTGAAAGCGCAGCAGACAAGACAAATTTTAGACCGCCTTGTAGGGTTTAAAATAAGCCCTATATTATGGGAAAAACTTAGAAATTACAGGCTTTCGGCAGGAAGAGTGCAATCTGTTGCACTTCGTATGATTTGCGAGAGGGAAGACGAAATAGAAGCATTTGTTCCTGTTGAATACTGGAGCATAGATGCACTCCTTGCAAAAGACGGATTTCAATTCCTTGCAGAACTTTCCCGCAAAAAATCCGACAAAAGTTCAAAGGATGAAAAAATCAACATCAAAAACAAGGAAGAGGTTGATAAAATCTTAGCTGACCTGAAATCTGCAAAATATCAGGTTTCAAAGATTTCAACAAGAGATTCTCAAAGAAAGCCGCAGGCACCTTTTATAACATCCACCCTGCAAAGAGAAGCAAGCTCCAAGCTTGGTTACGGTGTTTCAAAAACTATGCAGATAGCCCAAAAACTTTATGAAGGAATAGAGCTTGGCGAAGAAGGTGCAATCGGGCTTATAACCTATATGAGAACCGATTCCGTGAGGATTTCGGACGATGCCAGGGATGCTGCAAAAGAATATATTACATATAATTTTGGCGAAAAATATTACCCGAAAGAGCCCAATGATTACAACAAAGGCAAAAAGAAAAACGTTCAGGATGCACACGAAGCCATAAGACCATCCTACATTGAAAGAACACCCGAGAGCATTAAAAAATATTTATCCGCAGAGCAATATAAGCTCTATAAGCTTATCTGGTCAAGGTTTATGGCATCCCAGATGGAAAATGCCAAAATTAAAAACCACACTGTTGATATTGAAGCAGATGATTATATTTTTAAGATTGGTTCTTCAAAAGTAGAATTTGACGGCTTTTTGAAAGTTTATACGGATGATGAAGCGGAAGAACAGAAAAAATTCCCGGATTTAAAAGAAGGGGATGTGCTTGATTTCATAAAACTTGACCCCAAGCAGCACTTTACCCAGCCGCCGCCAAGGTTCTCGGAAGCCTCTTTGGTTAAACAGCTGGAAGAATACGGCATCGGTCGTCCGTCAACATATGCGCCTATTATCACAAAAATCCAGCAGAGAGGATACGTTGAAAAGCTTGATAAGGCGCTAAAACCTACGATTTTGGGGCGCACAATTTCTATTCAGCTTGTAAAACACTTTGAAGACATTATGGATTATCAATTCACCGCCTCAATGGAATTGAAGCTGGATGATATTGCAGAGGACAAGGCAAATTCCGTTAATGTTTTAAAAGATTTTTGGACACCATTTTCAAAGACGGTTGAAAATGCAAAGACAAATATGGAAAGAGTAATCATAGAGTCTGATGTTGTTTGCCCGAATTGCGGAAAGAAAATGGTCGTAAAGACAAGCCGTTTCGGGAAACAATTCCTTGGATGTTCCGGATATCCCGAATGCAAGACTATGATGCCTCTGGATGGCGGAGAAGCGAAGGCTCCGGCGCAGGATGAAGCAACAGATGTAAAATGCGAAAAATGCGGAGGAGAAACCGTTATAAAAACAGGACCTTACGGGAAATATTACCAGTGTCTGAATGACAAATGCAAGGCAAGAAAATCAATCGTAGTTTCATCCGGTGTAAAATGCCCGAAATGCGCAGATGAAGGCAGAGACGGCGAACTCATCCAAAGAAGGTCAAGGTATGGAAAAACATTTTACGGATGTTCAAAATATCCGGATTGCGACTTTGCCGTCTGGAACGAGCCTACGGGCGAAAAATGCCCTGATTGCGGTTCTTTACTCGTTAAGAAATTTTTAAAGAGCGGAAACAAAATAGGATGCTCAAACAAAACATGTAAATTTTCAAAACCAATGCCTGAAGGTGATGAATAAAAAAGGAATAGCGGAGGAAAACCTTAGATGACCGGCGAAACAACAAATGAAGAAAAGTATTACAAATTCGGAATTATAGGCTTTCCTATCGGACATTCATTGAGTTCTGTAATGCATGAAGCAGCTCTTAAATCCCTGGACTTAAAGGGGGAGTATCAAACCCTTGAAACAAAGCCTGAAGATTTAATCGACAGAATAAAGATGTTAAAGAGGGATAATTTTAACGGTTTCAATGTAACCATTCCCCATAAAGTACCTGTATCTTTGTTTTTATCTAAAGTGGATGAATATGCAAACCTTGCAGGAAGCGTTAATACAATAAAAATTTTGGAAGACAAATCATTGGAAGGATTTAATACCGATGTTTACGGCTATATTAAAGCAATTCCTGACGATGTTGACCTTAAGGGCAAAAAAGCTGCAATTTTAGGCACAGGCGGCGCTGCAAGAGCTGTTATTGTCGGGCTTAAAAGTCTCGGGGTGGCTGAAATTACACTCTTTACAAGGAATATAATAGACTCTCACCAAACAGCAGAAACTTTCAGAAATAAATTTCCCGATTTAAAAATAAACCTGGTACAAAATGAGTTTTTACAAACTCTGGAAGAATTTTCAATAGTTACAAATACAACTCCTTTGGGTATGAGAGGCTTTCATGCCGGGATTTCCCCCTTTAATGAAGAATTAATCAACACCCTTCCAAAGGATGGCATTGTATATGATATTGTCTACAACCCCACAAAGACAGAGCTTCTAAAGCAGACAATAAAAGCCGGCAGGCGCGCAATAGGCGGGCTTGATATGCTTGTATACCAGGGAGCAAGAGCATTTGAAATCTGGACAGGAATCAAACCCGAACCTGACAAAATGAAAATAGCGGCACTTGAAAAGCTTTTGGATTCTTGAGAAGAGAGATTACAAGTAATTTCTATATTTCATCACTCTGGTTTGTAAGCAGCATTTGAAGCTTTTCTCTCCAAACCTTTGATTCAAGATTTGTTTTAGCGGCTATCATTTTATCCTGAAGCTTATTAACATAATCCTGCTCATCTTTGGTTCTGCCATAATCTGATATTGCCCCGAGAGCCATAAGATTTGCAGGTGCATTTGCCCAAATAACTGCGGTTTCAACCTTGTTGCGTGCTTCTTTAAGACCTTCATCCGTCATAAAACATTTAAAACTTGCAACAGATTTTACCTTGCCATTTTCGTTTATTCTGTCATTTTTTTCCTGGATAATTCCAGCGTAAGCAGGTACACTGGTACCATCACCTTTCGTTACTTTGCCGAAAAGAAAGATATCAATACCCTTTTCATCGGTTATTTGATTATAAAGTTCTCTTTTGTAGCCAAGCATTTTATTTATGACAGGTTCATCGTCTTTATTTAGAAGCTTTATCCCTTTGAAATTGTATGTACTATAACTTACAGGGTTAATTCTCATTTTTCAAAATTCCTCATTATACTGTGGTCGTTGTTTTATTTTATATATAAATAAAACCCGTAAATAAAAAAATTACCAACTTTAGCATATTTTTTAACTTATCTTGTAACAAATTGTTAATATAAAAAATATATATGTTATATATCATTTAAGTGTGGAATTTAATAAGTGGTTAGTTCTTCTCTTTTCCACTCCTTCCTCCATTATGATATAGATTTTATCCTAAAAAGGTGTATTGAGGGCGGTTTCGCCTGATGTATGCCTTTTTCTTTTATTTCTGGATTTTATTTAAAGTGCAAGGCTTTTATTCTATTTTGGGCATATTTTTTTGTCAATAAAATTTTTTGTAGGATAATGTTTAAGGTAAGTAAAGTTTGATTTTGAGTGGTTTAAAAACAGCAATTTATGAATGATAAAATAGTGATAAGGAATGCAAAGGAGCACAATTTAAAAAATGTGTCTCTTGAACTTCCAAAGAATGAACTTATTGTATTTACAGGGGTTTCAGGCAGCGGAAAAAGCTCTCTTGCCTTTGATACAATCTTTGCAGAGGGGCAAAGAAGATATGTTGAAAGCCTTTCGACATATGCAAGACAATTTTTGGGACAGATGGATAAACCGGATGTTGAGTCTATAGACGGACTTTCGCCTGCAATTTCAATCGACCAGAAATCAACAACAAATAACCCCCGTTCTACCGTTGGTACAATCACAGAAATTTATGATTACTTGAGACTTTTATACGCACGCGCAGGCACCCCGTATTGCCCGGAATGCGGCGCTCCGATTGTCCCCCAGACTGTGGATGAAATTGTTGCAAAAATTTTGGAACTTCCTGAAAACACTAAAATACAAATTATCGCCCCGATTGTTCGCGGCAAAAAGGGAGAATTCCAGAATGTAATATCCGAATTAAAGCAGGAAGGATTTATCCGACTTAAAATAGACGGAGAAATTTATAATCTGGATGAAGATGAAATCAGCCTTTCAAAAACCGTAAAACACAATATTGACGTTGTAATCGACAGAATTGTAATAAAAGAAGGAATAAAAAGCCGTCTTTTTGACAGCGTGCAGACAGCACTCACCAGAGCAAACGGGCTTATGGCACTTGATGTGCTTGGCGGCACTGCTGCCAACAAAAATAACGGTGAAAGTTCTGACGGCAACTCAATCAAGCCTTATGAAAAAATATTCTCAGAAAAACTAAGCTGCCCTAAATGCAATCTGAATTTTGAAGAAATTACTCCGAGAATTTTCAGTTTTAACGCACCTTATGGCGCCTGCAAAGTTTGTAACGGTCTTGGCGCACATTATGAAGTATCTGATGCGCTTGTTGTTCCTGATACTGAAAAAAGTTTAAGAGGAGGGGCAATTTACCCTTGGGCAAAGACTTCAAACCAATATTATACAGACGTTTTATTATCCGTTTGCGAGCATTACGGAATTGACCCTGATAAACCCTTTAAATCCCTGTCGCCGGCACAAAAGGGAATAATTCTTTACGGAAATGATATGGAAACAATTAAAATGCGCTACTGTGACTTTGGCACAAAGCATATGAGAACGCATTATCAGCCTTATATGGGCGTCATTCCTTATATGATGAAAAAGTATGAACAATCAGACAGCGATATTATTCGTGCTGAAATTCAAAAATATATGACGGAAATTCCCTGTAATGCTTGCAAGGGTGCAAGATTGAATCCTTTTGTTCTAAGCGTTAAGATTCAGGATAAAAATATCTATGATTTTTGCTGTATGAGTGTGGATAAGGCTTATGAATTTATTGAAGATTTATATTTAAGCTTTGACGATTATAAAATGGCAATTGCAAAACAGATTTTGGATGAAATCCGCGCCAGATTAAAATTCTTGCTTGATGTCGGGCTGAATTATTTAACCCTTGCAAGAAGCGCAGGAACTTTATCCGGCGGCGAAGCACAGAGAATTCGCCTTGCAACCCAGATAGGATCAGGACTTTCAGGAGTATTATACGTACTGGATGAACCCTCTATCGGGCTGCACCAACGCGATAATGAAATGTTAATTAAGACTTTAACAAAGCTTAGAAACCTTGGAAACACGCTGATTGTAGTAGAACACGACGAGGACACCATCCGCTCTGCAGACCATATTGTAGATATCGGTCCTAAGGCAGGAGTCCATGGCGGACATATTATCGCACAGGGCAGCGTTAAAGACATTGAAAATGCCAAAGATTCAATCACGGGGCAATATTTAAAGGGAAAATTAAATATTCCGGTGCCCAAAAAAACGCGCCTTGGAAACGGAAATTTCTTGGAGGTTAAAGGCGCCTCATTGAACAATTTAAAAAATATTGATGTAAATATACCTTTGGGTAAAATTGTTGCCGTAACAGGTGTCTCAGGCAGTGGAAAATCAACCCTTGTAAATGATATTATCTATGAATTTGCCCTGCATAAATTAAGGGGCAACCGCCCGAAGCCAAAAGGTGTGGATACAATTAAAGGTTTTGAAAACGTGGATAAGATTGTCCTTGTTGACCAATCCCCCATAGGGCGCACACCGAGGTCAAACCCTGCAACGTATACAGATGTTTTTACCCATATAAGAGACCTCTTTGCGCAGACAAACGAAGCAAAAGTGCGCGGATATAAGCAGGGAAGGTTTTCCTTCAACGTCAAAGGCGGAAGGTGCGAAAAATGCAAGGGCGACGGTGTCTTAAAGATTGAGATGAACTTTTTATCCGATGTTTATGTAAAGTGCGATGTCTGCAAAGGAAAAAGGTACAATCAGGAAACATTAGAGGTTAAATATAAAGGAAAGAGCATATCTGATGTTCTCGATATGACCGTTGAAGAGGCGCTTGAATTCTTTAAAAATGTACCAAGAATTGCAACCAGATTACAAACGCTTTATGATGTGGGATTAGAATACATAAAACTTGGCCAAAGCGCCACAACTCTTTCAGGCGGCGAAGCACAGAGAGTAAAGCTTGCGCTTGAATTAAACAAACGCGCAACGGGAAAAACTCTTTATTTAATGGATGAACCATCCACAGGTCTTCACTGGTTTGATGTGGATAAACTTGTTAAAATATTGCATCAGCTTGCTGACAATGGCAACACCGTTTTAATCATTGAACACAACTTAGACATTATAAAATGTGCCGATTATATTATAGACCTTGGTCCGGAGGGCGGTGTCGGCGGCGGAGAGGTGATTGCAAAAGGCACGCCAAAACAGATAATCAAAAATAAAGATTCCTACACTGCAAAATTTTTAAAACCTTATATTGAAAAAGGATAGGTCATACTTTAAAAACTTAGTTATTTTCTATCTCCTCATGTGGGATATTTTTTCTTTTAGAGCAGGATATTCTCTTTTTATATTGAAAGGAGAATTTTTATGTGTAAAACTTATGATGCGATTTATAAAATTGCAAAAACCGTTGAATCTGATGTTTTAGTTCTTTGGGTAGGACATAAAAGAATTTCAGGTACACTTATTGACTGCAAAGAAGAAAAATGTATGGACGAAGTTATTACACTTCAAGACGCAACTGTTGAATGTCATCATCAGGATGGCATGAAACACAAACATTCTTTCAGATGGTTAAATATTCCGTCTCATCATATCAAAGCATTCACATTCAAATGCTGCGTTTTAGACATTGAAATGGAATAGTTTTCTGTTTTAAAACTCAAAACTATGCTTTGGTAGAGTTTAAAAGACACGCGGCAGAAAATTGAAACCTGCCAAAAGCAGCAAATATTCAAAAAAAACGCCCTCCTTGAAAATTCAGAAGGGCGTTTAATTTTTAAATAATTATACAATTACTAAAACAGCTCGCTTATAACTTGGGTTAAAGCTTCTATAAAGTATTTAAGTAAACTTTTATATTGTTAAAACAGGATAATAATTTTTTGCGCTTGAAAACTTGATTTATATACAAACCTGTCTGTTTGAAAACCGTCATTTTTTTGTGCTAAGATTTCTGGTATGAACAATATTGAACTTTTAATGCCTGCGGGCAACATTGAGAAAATGCGCTATGCTTATTCTTACGGAGCAGATGCGTGCTATCTTGGTATGGTAGATTATTCGCTAAGAACTATGAGAAAGGGAGAGCTCATCACAAGGGATAACCTGAAAATCGCTGTGGATGAAGCAAGAAGAATAAACAAAAAAGTTTATTTAACATTAAATATCTTTGCATATGATAATGACATTAAAAAACTTTATGAAGACATTGAAACAATAAAAGATGCTGCCCCGCATGCTATTATTTTAAGCGACTTTGGAGTGTATAATACCGTAAAAAAAGAACTGCCCGATATCGATATCCATATCTCAACCCAAACAAACACTCTGAATTCGGAAGCTGTTAAATTTTGGAGAGATTTAGGCGCAAAAAGAGTGATTTTAGCGCGGGAACTTTCTTTTAAGCAAATTGAAGTTATAAGAAAAGAAGTACCGGATATTGAGCTTGAATGTTTTGTACACGGGTCACAGTGTATGAGCTATTCCGGGCGATGCCTGCTCTCTGATTATATGACAGGGCACGAAAGAAAAGCAAACCACGGAGGGTGTGCACAGCCCTGCAGATGGAGCTACAAGCTTCTTGAAGAAACAAGACCCGGACAGTATTATGAAATAGTTCAGGACGAAAAAGGCTCCCATATATTATCCCCGAAAGATTTATGCCTGGTAAGATATGTTAAAGACCTTCGTGATATCAGTATAGATTCTGTTAAGGTAGAAGGCAGAACAAAGAGCCTTTACTATGTTTCGGCTGTGTCCAAAGCATACAGGGATGTTTTAGATGAAAAAATTTCAGCAGATGAAGGTTTTATTGAACTTTTAAAGGTTGGAAACAGAGGATATACAAACGGTTTCTTCCTTGGAGACAACAACTCTGAAAGCTACAGCTATGATATTTCAAAGGGCTTAGCGGGGGCAGATTTTCTTGGTATTGTTTTAGAAAAAAAGGGTAACAAATTTAAAGTTTGTTTCAAAAACAAAGTCAGGCTGAATGATGAAGCAGAAATAATAACTCCCCAATATTCAACAAAAGTAAGGATTGTTGAAATTTTGAATGAATCCAGGGAAGATAATGAAATAGCCAACACAAATGATGAAGCCTGGATAGAATTTAGAGAAGAAGGAGAAGGGCTCGATTCAACCCTTTGGCAAAAAGAATGGAACTGGGCACTTTTAAGAACAACTGGAATTAAAAATTTTGATAGCAATGAGGCTGGAGAATGTACTGTATGCGAATAAAACCGGATTTCAATTTAGATTCAATATTTGATATAAAAGAAGAAGAACTTTTGGCACGCGGCATAAAATGTATATTTTTTGACCTTGATTCAACTGTAATGCAATCTAAAACAGGAAAATTTACCCCCGAAACCCTGAAATTTTTGAACAGACTTTCTAAAAAATTTAAAATTGCAATAGTTTCAAATAACTGCAAAAAGCATTATATCAATAAGGTTGAAGAGCAGTGCGACATTAAGATTTATTCCAACGCCAAAAAACCTGATACAAAAGTGTTAAAACTTGCCTGCAGGGAATTTAACATAGATGAAAAAGAAGCCTGCATGGTAGGAGACAGACCCCTGACCGATATTCTTGCAGGAAAAAAGGCAAATATGACAACAATTCTTGTTGATTCCATTTCAAAAGATAAGGAAGGAATTCTGACAAGATTTGTACGTTTCCTTGAAAGGCTTTCTATAAGAAAATAGTAGATTTGAATTTGGCTTTTACTGCAACTGCATATTTATAGTCTTGTAAACTTTTATTACATTTTTAAGCGCAAACCGTATTTACTCTAAACCTTAAAGGCTTTTGAGCCGATAACTTTTTGTGTGAAGCATATAAATTAGTGGAGATTCAATGCCTGAAAACATTAAAGGAGTAGGTTCGAAAGACTATACAAGCCTGAAACTGGACTTGGAAAATAAAGAAAGAAAAGCGGAAACACTTTCAGCTCAAAGTAATTCATCCAAAAAAAGCGATGAAACAGAATTTTTGGATGTTGATTTTGATGATATGAGTCTTGAAGATGTTCAAAAAACAGTACTTGAGCTTCAAACAGAACTTATGGTCATACAAACCCAGCTTAAAAGCCTTGAAGAGCTTATAAAGTCTGATGAAAAAATACAAAAAATGTATGAAAAACAGTACGAATCATATGAAGCAGAACTTGATAAACTTTTAAACGAAGTAAAAAATGCCGAAACCGCAGATGAAAAAGACAGAATGCAGTTAAGAATTTCAAACATCAAAAGTTCTATGGGTTCACTTTCAATGCAGATACAATCAGCCATAAATCTTATATATGACCATAAAAATATGTCATCTTCCTTAAAAAGTGAATATTCAAAAACAAATATGAATTATCAAAGTGCAATGATGGCACAAAATTCCAAACTACAGGCACAAGCACTTGCAAATGCACAGGCAGCAGCTAGTTTGAACTCTGCATCTGGCATTTCTTCAACTCCAAATGCCCAAACAACGGAAGTAGCCCAGGATGCATCTGCTACACCCAAAGGCGCTTCTACGGGCAGAGTGAGCGATAATATGCTAAATGCACTTAAAAACTGGGAAGGGCTTAGAACCACTGCATACAGATGCCCCGCAGGTGTTTGGACAATCGGATATGGACATACCAAAGGTGTTTCAGAAGGACAGACAATATCAGAAGCCCAGGCAGAACAATACTTAAGACAGGACTTACAAAGCTTCGAAAATGAAGTAACAAATATGGCAAATGCCGCGGGAGTAAAGCTTTCGCAGGGGCAATTCGACGCACTTGTAAGCTTTGCGTACAACTGTGGCGGCGGAGCTTTGCAAAAATCCGGAATTTTAGGCATGCTAAAAACGGAAGAAGGAAAAAAGCCCGATATTGCTGCTGCGGCAAATAAGATGAACGAATATGTCCATGGCGGCGGTCAGGTACTCCCCGGACTTGTTTCAAGAAGAAAAACAGAATCTTCCTGGCTTTATGCGTAAGTTTTTTTGAGGCATTTTCCACACTGCCCGAAGGCAAAAACTTTGTGGTATAATTTTTCAAATGGAAAAAATTTTACAAAAAATTATTTTAGCCTGCAAAAAGCCTTTACACGAAGGATTTTCAACATATTCTTCAACAAAAGATTTTATAGAATTTCCTGAAATTACAAACCCCTGTTTGTGTCTTGTTTTAGAAGGAAAAATGCAGCTTTCATCTGTAAAAGAGGCGAAAACAAAGGAATACGGGGCAGGTGAATGTTACATTCCGACAGCACTTACCCCAAAGGAAATAAAGATTGTTGAAAAGCCTTTCCGTGCGCTTTTTTTGGAATTTAACACGGATGAAATTATAGAGGTTATGTTAAAAATTGAGGGCAAAATAAGCCCGAAAGACAATGATAAGAACATTTTAAGCTGTATATTAAAACTTACGGAATTTCAGGATGAGAACGATTTTCTTTTTAAACACAAAAAAGAAGAGCTCATTTTTAACCTTATCACAGGAAAAGACGGCAAAAAATTCATTGAAAACATTGTAAAATTTCAAAACCCGGATGAAATTTATAAGATAAATTCCTGGATAAAAGAAAATTTTAAGGAAGATTTTTCAATTGAAGACCTGGCACAAAAGACGAATATGAGCACATCAAGCTTTCATCAAAAGTTTAAAAGCGCAATCGGTATGGGACCGCTTCAATGCCAGAAGAAGCTTAGATTGCAGGAAGCAAGGCGCCTTATGATAAATAAAGGTCTGAATGTAACGGACGCGGCACTTGAAGTGGGGTATGAGAGTGTTTCGCAGTTTATCAGAGATTATAAAAAAATGTTCGGTCGCCCGCCGCAAAAGGATATACAGGAAATTAAAGGCTGTATCGAAACGCAGACTAAACCCGGGTGATTAATTTTCTTCACTTAAAACAAGAGCTGCAAAATCCTTAAAGGTATCGCCTGTTCTTTTATCCGAATTTTGAAGCAGATTAAAAAAGCAGGATGGAATTTCTTTCAGATTTAAATTTTTGGCAATACAAGGCGCACAGCCCCTGTTGTGTTTTGTGGGATGCAGGGGGCATTCGGTACTTTTGCAGGTACAGAATTTGCTTAAATTATCCATAATAAAATTCTCCTTTTAATTTATAAAGTTTTAAAAGGTGCAAAAGCTCTGTAATTCAAGGTTTTGCACCTTTTTACAACATCAAAAACTTTACATGCAAAGCACGGCGCGAAAATGTGTCTTTGCAGCCATCATTTTTTCATAGGCTTCACGCGCACGCTCCAGCGGGAAAACTTCAATCATTGGGCGAACATTTGTCAAAATACTGAATTTTACCGCTGCTTCCATTTCATTTATATCCGTAAAAGTGCCTTTTACCGAATTTTGATTTTTTAAAAAATCCATGGCAGACCAATTTAAAGGCTCGTCGTCAACCGCAGCAATAATAAGTTCGCCGCCTGTTTTAAGCCCGCCCATAAGTTCTGAAATTACTTTTGATTTCGGTGCCGTTGCAATTATTACCTTTGCACCGCCAAGGGCTTTTAAAACATCAGCAGCATTTTCTTTTTCGCTGTCAATATAGTGATGTGCTCCGAGTTTCAGTGCAAGCTCTTCCTTTTCTTTGCCCCTTGAAATTGCCGCAACTTCATAACCTGCCTTTTTTGCATACTGTATCGCAAGATGTCCGAGACCGCCAACCCCTGATATTGCAACCAAATCTCCGGGGCGTGCAATGCTGTTATGAAGCGCGCTGAAAGTTGTTTCGCCCGCGCAAAGAAGCGGGGCTGCCTCTTTTGGCTCAATCCCGTCAGGAATTGCAATCAAACCATCTTCGTATGCAACCATATATTCGGCATAGCCGCCGTCTGTCGTAAGTGCCGTCGTATGCCCATGACCCCCATGCCAGCCAATCCCGACACGATCACCCTTTTTCCACTTTGTAACATTTGAACCCGTTTCTTCAACAATGCCAACAACCTCATGCCCCGGGATACGCGGATAAGAAGCTGCCCAGCCTTCGATAATTTTTGAATCGCCATGACAAATGCCGCAGGCTTCAACCCTTAGAAGCACCTGTTCATCATTGGGAATCGGAACCGGAACTTCAACAAGCACCATGGGCTCATTCTTTGCAGGTACCTGTATTGCTTTCATCATTTTCATAAAATCAAACTCCTTTGTTTATCTGTTTGATTTTATTATCATTGCATTTCGATTAATTTACTTGCCCGTTTCTTTAAAAAAATTGCACAATTCTTTTTGATTTTGGATTTTTGAACGCCTAAAAAATCCCGGATGCCTCAAGAAGCATCCGGGCATTGTAATTACTTTACGGCATCCAAACAATCAGGACAGATGCCATCTGCGTTTAATTCCCTATATTTCCAGCATCTCTGGCATTTTTCGCCTTCGGCCTTTTGAACGGAAACTTTAATACCGTCCTCTTCGTAATCGTTTATTGATTTAAAGCCGTCTTTAGCGGAAACATAGGCGTGGGATACAATAAATAAATCGCGGAGTTCTTCTTCATATTTTTTAAGAAGCGAAACATCAACCAGCGTACTGTTTTCAATCTGAATTAAAACATCCGCTTCAAGTGAGCTTCCGATTATCTTATCTTCTGAAGCCCTCAAGGGTTCAATTGCCTTGGTTACGATTTCTCTTACCTTTAAAAGCTTTGAAAATTCAGTGTCTATGGCTTCATTGTTCCATTCGGACCTTACCTTTGGCCAATCCGTCAGAAGAACGCTTTCAACCCCGCCCCTTTGACATTCGGGGGTATTTTGCCAGATATCTTCCGCCTGGTGAGGCATTACGGGGGTTAAAATCCTTGCTAAAACCTGCAGGGTTTCATAAAGAACAGTCTGTGAAGCACGGCGGGACAATGATTTTTTGCCTGCCGTATAGAGCCTGTCTTTCACAATGTCAAGATAAAATGCACTTAAATCAACTGCGGCGAAGTTTTGAAGACATTGAAAATATTTGTAAAATTCGTAGTTGTCAAACGCAACGGTCACCTCTTCCACAACCTTATTCAGCTTATGAAGCGCAAATTTATCAATGGGTTTCAGGTCTTCATATTTAACATAATCAACTGCAGGGTCAAAATCGAAAATGTTTCCCAATAAAAACCTTGCTGTGTTTCTTGTCTTTTTAAATATTTCAGAAAGCTGTTTTATAATGTTGTCGCCGATTTTGGTATCATTTCTGTAATCAACGCTTGCAGCCCAAAGCCTTAAAATATCAGCACCGTAGTTTTTAATGATATCATCAGGTCTTATGTAGTTTCCAAGGGATTTGGACATCTTTCTGCCGTCTTCCCCGAAAACAAACCCATGGGTAAGTACTGATTTATACGGAGCCTTGCCTTGTGTTGCAATTGAAGTTAAAAGGGAGGATTGGAACCAGCCTCTGTGCTGGTCTGAGCCTTCGAGATACATATCAACAGGCGTATGCCCTAGTTCTTCCGACCTTTTTTCAACAACAGCGCGCCAGGTTACCCCTGAATCAAACCAAACGTCCATAATGTCGTTTTCTTTTCTGATATGGCGAGAACCGCATTTGGGACATTTGAAACCTTCCGGTAAAAGTTCCGCCGTACTCCTTTTCACCCAGGCGTCGGAACTTTCTTTTTCAAATATTTTTGCAACGTTTTCAATAGTGGCATCATTTACAATCACTTCATCGCAATCTTCACAGTAGAAAACAGGAATGGGCACGCCCCAGGCTCTTTGGCGGGAAATACACCAGTCTGTTCTGTTTTCAACCATATTTGAAATTCTCTTTTCGCCGCTTGCGGGGATGAATTTCACACCCTTAATCGCATTCAGCGTATTTTCACGGAATTTATCCACCTTCACAAACCACTGGGGAGTTGCCCTGTAGATTACGGGGTTTTTACATCTCCAGCAGTGCGGATAGCTGTGGTTAATATCTGCTGCAGCAAGCAAAGCACCTGCATTTTGGAGTTTTTCAATTACAATCTTATTTCCTTTGTAATATGGAACGCCCTCTAAATCTTTATCGCCGACGATTTCTGTCCAGCAGCCCTTGCTATCCAGCGGAGAAAAGACATCAATATTGTATCTGCAGCCAACTTCATAATCCTCCAAACCATGTCCCGGGGCTGTGTGGACTGCACCGGTACCGGCTTCAAGGGTGACGTGTTCACCTAAAATTATCGGGGATTTTCTGTCATACAAAGGATGTTTTGTGTTCAAAAGCTCTAAATCAGCACCCGTACAGCTTCCAAGAACTTCAATTTCACTTTCTTCAAAGCCTACATCCGCTAAAAAGCTTGATAAAAGCTCCTGAGCGATAACATAAATATCATTGTCCTTTTTAAAGAAGGTATATTCAAACCTCGGGTGCATGCTGATTGCCATATTTGAAGGCATTGTCCAGGGAGTTGTAGTCCAAATAACGGCATAAACGTTTTTATTTGGAAGGTTTACAAGCTTTCCTATTTTTTCAACCGCTTCATCGTCAAATTTAAAGCGAACATAAATTGAAGTTGAAGTGTGGTCTGCGTATTCAACCTCCGCTTCAGCGAGCGCCGTTTCGCAGGAAGCACACCAATAAACCGGTTTTAAACCTTTTTCAACGTATCCTTTTTTATACATTTCGCCAAAAACACGAACCTGTTCAGCTTCAAAATCAGGGTTGATTGTAAGATAAGGATTTTCCCAGTTTCCCCAAACGCCAAGGCGCTTGAATTCCGCTTCCTGACCTTTTAAATTTTTATGGGCAAATTCTCTGCATTTAGCACGAAGCTCGGCAGGCGTCAGTGCCTCTCTTCCACCCTTAATATTTTTCACAACGGCATTTTCAATCGGAAGTCCATGCCCGTCGTAGCCCGGAACATAGGGCGCATAAAAACCTGACATGGATTTATATTTTATAAGGATATCTTTTAAGATTTTATTTAAAGCAGTTCCGACGTGGATTTTTTCGGAACTTAAATACGGAGGACCGTCATGCAGAACGAAGGAATCTGCTCCTTTTCTTTGCGCGATATTTTTTTCATAAATTTTATTTTCTTCCCAGAATTTTTGGGTTTCAGGTTCTTTTTTAGTTGCATTTGCACGCATTTCAAGTGTGGTTTTTGGCAAATTTAAAGTGTCTTTAAACTCTTTTTTATTTTCTGCAGCAGTTTCACTCATTCTTAAAAATTCCTTAAAAAACTTTTAGTAATACTTCGTTTTCGGTTGTAGTTGTAGGTTGGGTTTTAACCCAACATTAATCTTTGTCTGCCAATATATTATTACAAAAATGAGGAATATGGAAGAATTTTCTTGAAGCATTTTTTGCTTAATATTTTCCAGCTGCAGCATTTTGTGTACAGCTGTTAATATTCAACCGGCGAACAGCAGAGTGAAGCCCCCTTATATGTTTTTTAATACCGTTAGCATAAGTACATTAGAGATATTTAGCGAATGTATAAAGCGAGTATGTTTGAAACCCTGCCT
>CAJULH010000008.1 GCA_910587175.1 Candidatus Gastranaerophilales bacterium
TGTTTATTAAATGTTTGCTAACCTCAAATTAGCAAACTTTTTATTATGAGCGGATTTTAATGATTTTAAAATATTTAAATAAAAATTTATTTGAAATTTACTGCACTTTTTACCGCACTTTTTTAAAAAACAAAAAGTTTTTGTTTTTTAATAATTTTCAAAAACGCATTACTTTTAGGCATTTTGGTCGGTGTTTGTATTGCTGTTTTATACAATAGATTTTGAAAGACGTTCGCTTCTGCCTGAGCTTAAAATGTTTCTAAGCTTCATAATTGCCTGCGCATGAAGCTGGCAAACCCTTGATTCGGATACATTTATGGCTTCTCCGATTTCCTTCAATGTCATATTTTCGTGGTAATAAAATACTAATAACATTCTCTCCCGCTCCGGAAGCTTTTTTAAGGCGTATTCAAGCTCTCTTTTCGCATCTTTCTTTTCAACCGCTTCTTCCGGACGTTCGGATTTCTTATCTTCAATTGTATCAATAATTTCAACACTGTCTTCGCCCTGACCTTTTTTATCGTAAAGCGAATCGATGCTTGTATCTTGTGCTAAAATTTCTTCAATCTTGTCCTTATCAAGTCCCATGACATCTGCAATTTCAGATGTGGTAGGCATTCTGTTTAATCTCTGTTTTAAAATTTCAGTTGCCTGTTTAATTTCTTTTATTTTCTTTCTTACAGTTCTTGGAAGCCAGTCTGAAGATCTTATTCTGTCTATAATACAGCCTCTTATCCTCATCAGGGCGTAGGTTTCAAATTTTGCACCTTTTTGCGGGGAAAATTTTTCAACCGCATCAATCAATCCTTCAACACCATAGCTTGTAATATCTTCGTATGTAAATGTCGGCGGCAGATTCACCTTTATTCTGCCTATTACATATCTTGTAAGGTAAATATACTGCACAATCAGCTTATCGCGTACGGCTTTGTTTGTTTTGTCTGCAAGGTATGTTTCCCAAAGCCCGCTAATCTCTTCATCAGATAATCTCACAATTTTTTTAAAAGAGTTTATCTCAAAATTTTCACTCATATCCCCAAATTTTCCAAAGTTTTTATACAACACAAATTCTTACCGCCAAAACATCTGTGGCAGTATTTTATGTGATAGCAATTTACACACCCTATTGTCTGAAATTCGGGCTCTTTTTGCATCATTTATTCGGATGAAAGTATGAAGAAATGTTACACAATTTAGATGAGAAAAGGCAATTTTTCATTCCAAAAAAACTTTAATAAAGCATAAGGGAATTTTAAAAAAAACTCAAAGCCGGTGTTAATAAAGTTGATAAAAGCATCTGCCGGAGTAAAAAATTAAAGGAAGAAAAAAATAAAATAAAAACATAAAGCATAAAATATATATTATTTAAAAATGCTTTTGTAAAAAGAAAGAATTATTTTACTCTCTCTTAATATCCTCGTGTTTATTAAATGTTTGCTAACCTCAAATTAGCAAACTTTTTATTATGAGCGGGTTTTTAAAAATTTTCATTTGGCTTTCCGGCAAAAAATTGCCACATTCTTGCAGATAATTTTTTTGCCGCCCCTCTGTGCCAAAAATTCTTTTTTGCCTCCTTCTTGACAAAAATAAAAAAAGATATAACATAGTTATAGGGATATTTTCCCTGAGAATTTATAGTTGTTTATCTTTAAAAGGTTACTAATTTTATGAAGAATTTGTTTATTTTTCGTGCGCTTTGCCGTACATTTTCCGGCTTTAAACATACGGTTTTTTCAGATGCAGCCGGTACTTTGAATTTAAAAAATTGCATATTGCAAAACCCAAAATTTAAAATAGCTTTTTCTCTTGTAGAAATGCTTATGGCGCTTTTGGTTGCATCACTTCTTATGGCTGCCCTTGCTCCTGTTATGACAAGGAAAATGAACGACGGGATGACTGTATCTGTTGAAGGTACGGTTCCCGGGGAAAAGACAAAAATTCACGAAATAAATTACGGGGTAAACGAATGTACTGAAATTAAAACTGATACTGACGGCAGTGAATATTGTGAAGGTACATATATTGTACCCAGCGGTTTTAATGGCAATTTAAAAGTAACTCTTATTGGTGCAGGCGGAGGCGGCGGTACAGCCCCGACAGCAGGATATGTAGAATATATAACCGTTGGCAATAACCAAAGCTTTAAGGTTCCCGCCCTTGTAAATAACATCGAAACCACCCTTGTGTCAGGCGGTGCAGGCGGCGGTGCGGGCGGGCAAACCAAGGTTGATATACCCTATAATACTCCGGGCGAATTCACCTGGAATGTTCCTTCCGTTGTGAAAAATAAATACGCAATTATCACCGGATGCGGCGGCGGAGGCGGCGGCGGAGGCTTTATTACTGCAAATTATATAAGCGGAGCTGCAGGGGGTCTTGGCGGCGGAGGCGGATATTTTTCAAAAGCTGCACTTATAAACAATAATAATTATAGTGTGATAATTGGCGGCGGCGGTGGTGGCGGCGCAAGTGCCGGTTCATCTGGCTATGCAACATACACCGGTGTCGGGGCTATGCATCAGGGGCTTTCCGGAACGGGCGGTGGCGGTGGCGGCGGAGGCGGCGATGCATGGACTGACCATGGTGCTACAGGCGGGCTTGGCGGTAAAAATGGCGGTACAGGCGGTCATGCAAGAGAGGCTAGTACTAAACTTGGCTTTGGCGGCGAAAGAGGCGATACTTCTTTGGCTTCAAATTCTGACGGACACAATGGTGTAATTGGTTCAAATTCCTCTGGAGGCACCGGGGCTTCATCGGGCGGTGCAGCATTATGGGCTAATTTTTTAAAGCCTGACGGCACTGTTATTCCCCATGGTCAAGGCGGCGGAGGAGGCGGCGGAAGTGTGACAGGATATGGCGGCGGCGGAGGCGGAGGCGGTTGTGGCGGTCCCGGAGGCGGCGGTGGCGGTGGTGCTACAATCTTTGGTACAAGAGCAAATCCGGTATTTTTAGCTGCCGGCGGTGGTGGCGGAGGAGGTGGCGGAATAGACGACTATGATTATACAAGTGAAACCCGTTATCCTAATGAAGATTATTACAATGGTACCAGTGGTGGTGCAAGATGGCATGGCGGTGGCGGCGGCGGAGGAGGTGGTGGTGGTACAGGTGGTGGAAATGGCGGAAATGGCGGCAGGGCGAATATCGGTCATGCACAAAATGGCGGTAATGCTGCAGGGTACAGTGCTTCTACAGTTTTTGGTGCAAATTATTGCAATGGTGGCACTGCTTTTCAAACTTATGCAAAAAGCTGGCTCAGAAACGCTGTTCAGGGTGGCTCAGGAAAACCCGGTGCTATGAGAATTACATATCTAAATTACGGTTCAGGCGGCGGCGGTGGTGGTGCCGGTCAAATTGTACCACTTCAGTCTGTGGTTGTTACTCCGAACGAGGTCTTGAATGTACAGGTGGGTCAAGGCAGGGCGGGCGGTACGCCCGGCAAAATTAATAGTGACGGTTCAATTACAGAACCCACATGGGGGCAGGGTGCAAATACTGATAATGCCCATGCAAGTAAGCTTTTAAGGGGCAGTACTGTACTTCTTGCAACTTGTATGGATGCATACTGGCACGGTATCGGCGCATATGGCGGTAATCCTTCAGGCGTAGTACACGGCTGGAATTCAAGTCCCTGGTCAGGATCACATGGCGGCATAACAACAGGCGTGCCAACTCAGGATGCCAGCTCTGGCAGGCAATTTGTCACCATCAATGGTTTTTCAAATACTGATGGCGGCGGTTCCACTACCGGTCAACCAGGCGGAAACGGCGGCAGTACAGAGCTTTTTGGCTCTAAGACACATTGCAGCCCGGGCGTTGGTGGTACATCAACATCTATTGCCGGCAAAAACGCCACAGGGTATGGCGGCTGTGCTGGCGGCGGCGGGTATTCTTTTGGTGCGGGAGGTTCCGGCACAGGCGGATATGCACGAATTTCCTGGAACAAAAAATGGAATCCGGATACTAAAGAATATGTCTTGCAAGATGGATCTACAGGCGGCGGCGGTGCAAGCGGCAATATTTTAACATATTCTATTCCTGTCAAAAGCGGCGACAGGGTAAAAATCACAATCGGAAAAGGCGGCAAGGGCGGCTATATTCAGAATAACATTCCTGTGGATGCACAAAACGGCGGCATGACAACTTTTAAAAATTTAAAAGCAGGCGGCGGAAAAGGTGGCAGCAACGCGGTTATAAATACATCTGATAACACAATTACAAACGGTATTGGCGGCTCTGTTTCAGGAACCTGCCATAATGCCTCCACGCCTTTGTTTGACAATGCTGCATATTGTACAAAAGGCGCAAAAGGCGCCGATGGAGCTGCAAAGGCTGGCGGTAACGGTGCTGTGAATAAATATGGCACCTCCGGTGCTGGCGGAATTCGGGATACCAGCGAGAACAGCAACGGAAAAAATGCTGCAGGATATGGCGCAGGCGGTGGCGGAGCAGCCATCCGGGATTTAGATAAACTGGAAAACCCGGCACAGAGTGCAAGTAACACAATTGTAGGCGGAAACGGTTCCAACGGAAAAATAATACTTGAATGGCGCGAATAATTTTACGATAAAACAAACAACTTTTTTGGGGTGCTAATCTTGTAACCAGCGCCCCTTTTCTTATTTATTTCAATGTTGTCTTTAACATTACTGGCATTAAAAATTATGTTGAATGCTGCTTTGTATAAGGCGTTTCAGGTTTTTAACAGCTGGAAGCCATTATCTTGCCTTACTTTCCGATGCAAAAACTATCAAAGATGCGGTTTAAAACCTCGTCTGTCACGACTTCTCCTGATATTTCATCCAGAGAAAGCAGGGCAGATTTTACATCGATAGAAATTAAATCCTGTAATTCTTCAAGCTTTGACGCTGTTATAGCGTTTTTAATATGTAAAAGAGCCTTGTTTAGTGATTCCTGGTGTCTTTGGTTTGTTAAAAAGCTTGTGTCTTCTATGTTTGAACCCAAAATTGCCTCAAAAACAGCATCTTTTAAATTCTCAATCCCAAAAAGAGTTGTAGAGCTAATTAATATAGGGTTTTCAGGGGTTTTGCCAGCGTTGCAATTGTTTTGCGGTGCTGATTTTCCGGTTTTGTCCTGCTTTGTTTCCACATATAGGCGCGTTTTGGATGTTCCGGACAGTGAAAAAACCTCTCTGTCTTCATTTTCAATCCCTTTTTCTCCGTCATAAAGGCATAAAATTATGTCAGAATTGTCAATTGTTGATTTAGAATTTTCAACGCCGATGCGCTCAACGGTATCTACCTCTTTTCCTTCCCTGATGCCTGCTGTGTCGGTTAAGGTTGCTGAAATCCCTTTTATATCAATAGTTTCAGAGATTGTATCCCTTGTAGTTCCTGCAATATCAGTCACTATAGCCCTATTTATATTTAAAAGCGCATTGAAGAGCGAGCTTTTGCCCACATTTGGCTTTCCTGCAATTGCAATCTGGATTCCTTCCCTTAAAACATTGTGACAGCGGGCATTTTGGAGAATTTTTTCAATTTTATTTCTGGCTTTTTCAAGCACAGAAAGGATTTCAGAGTATTCTACCTCAGCTACATCCTCCGGAAAGTCAAGCGAGGCGGTAATTTTAGCCAAAATTTCTATTATGCTTTCCCGTATGTTGTCTATTTCTTTTTTTAATGTGCCGGATAGGTTATTTGCAGCCAGGGAAGCGGTTTTTGAGGTTTTTGCATTTATAAGATCCAAAACAGCTTCAGCTTGGGATAAATCCATTTTGTGATTCAGGAATGCCCTTTTGGTGAATTCCCCTCTGTGAGCCAGTCTTGCCCCGTTTTTTAATACCAGATTGAGTATTTCCCTTATAATAACAGGTGAACCGTGGCTTTGAATCTCTATAATATCTTCTCCTGTATAGCTTTTCGGGTTTTTGAACGGTAAAACTATTACTTCATCAAGCTTTTCGCCAGTTTTATTGTCTATAATCCAGCCGTGATTTATTGTTTCAGGTTTTACGGGGCGGTCAAATATTTTTGAAATAATTTCAAAAGATTTTTCTCCAGAAATCCTTATAATCCCTATGCTGCCTATGCTTAGAGGGGTTGCTACCGCACAAATTGTATCAAACAAATTTTCCATGCTTTTATAATATCATGTTTGGTGTAAAATTGGGATACATAAGGATTTAGGAGAAATTAATGGATTTTGTTCAATTAACCATCTGGATATTAAAAGGGCTTGCAAACGTAGTTGGCAACTGGGGTTTGGCGATTATTGCCCTTACTATAATTGTGCGTCTTGCAATGTGGCCGTCAAGTGTTGCACAACAGCGCTCAATGCGTGTTATGCAAGCATTACAGCCTAAAATGAAGATGATTCAGGACAGATACAAATCTGACCCGCAAACTATGCAAAGAAAAATGGCGGAATTCTACAAGGAGCACCAGTTTAATCCAATGAGCGGTTGCCTTCCCATGCTTATTCAGATTCCGGTTTTTATTCTTTTATATACGGCGCTAATCAGTCCGCAATTCATACAGCAGGCGGGTAAAGCGAATTTTCTTTTTATAGACAGGCTTGATGCCACAATTAAAAGCAATGCCGGAGTTTCTTTTGACGGAGAATTTCAGGCAGGACCCAGAGATACCTTCCAGACCGGGAAAGAGGCTAAAGTTTATCTGAAAAACGGTGAAGTGCTTGAAAAAGTGAAGATTAAAAATCCTACAAGGGCGGTAACCGTTCAGGGGGATATTGTTCCGGGTGAAAGTATTGATTTAAAAATATCTTTGGATGAATTAAACCAAAAATATTCGGTTTTGAGCAGTGTTGAAAAAGCTGAGGTGGATATCCTTGATATCAGTACAAGAGAGACCGAAAAAGTTACTTTTGATAAGATGGGCGATATTTTAGCTGCAAGTGTCCCTACGGTTGCGGTTCAGCCTGCTATTCACTATGATGTTATTTTCCTGATTTTCCTTTTTGCTGTAACTATGTGGTTTAGCCAGAAAGTGATGATGACGCAAAATAAAAATCAGCCGCAAGATCCGACACAGCAGGCTATTCAAAAATCCATGGGAACAATTATGCCTGTTATGATTCTTGTAACATTTGTTTTTATTCCAATTCCTGCAGGCGTTTTGCTCTATCTTGTAACATCAAATGTTTTCCAGATAGCACAAACTGTTATAATTAATAAAAAACTTGATGCGGAGGATGAGGCTAAAAAGGCTGGAAAGCAAGGAAAAAATACCAAAAAGGATATTGAAACCAAGGCATCTGAAGATTCAAAGGTGATTGAGGTTAAGGATGCAAAAGATATCCCGGCAAATGATGACAAAGAATCAGATAATGATAAAAATTAACATTTGTTTGTCTGCTAAAAGCTTTAAATGCCCGGGATTTTCCTGGGTATTTTAATGTATGAATAAAGGTTTTTTATGAAATATTGCACAGAATGCGGCGCAAAACTTACGATTAAAGAATGTTTCAACTGTGGCATATCAGAGGGTATGGTGCCATATTGCCCTGTTTGCGGTGAGTTTCGCTTTCCGTGGTTTAATGTTGCGGCGAGTGTTGTTATTTTTAACAGGGATTGTTCCAAAACACTTTTGATTCAGCAGTATGGTAAAGGCAAGAACATTCTTGTTGCAGGATATGTAAACAAGGCTGAAACCCTTGAGGAAGCGCTTATCAGGGAAATTAAAGAAGAAGTCGGGCTTTGTGTTGAAAAATTTATTTTTAATGAAAGCAAATATTTTGAAAAATCAAACAGTCTTATCTGTAATTTTATTGCAGTTTCTTGTGATGAAACCCTAAAATGCAATGCTGAAGTAGATTTTGCCATGTGGTATCAAATTGATAATGCAAAAGAAGCTATATTGAAAGACAGTCTTGCTGAGTATTTCTTTAAGAAGGCTTTGTTGAAAAAAGATTGCTTTGCAATATACTGAAAATGTTAAACATTGGGGCAAGATAAAAATGCCGGATAATTTTGAAAGATACAACAGAAATATTTTAGTGCCGGAAGTGGGTATAAAGGGGCAAAAAAAGCTTTCAGACGCAAAAGTTTTAGTATGCGGTGCAGGCGGGCTTGGCTCTACCGTTATTGTAAACCTCGCGTCCCTTGGTGTCGGGCACATTGGAATTATTGATAATGATACAGTGGAATTATCAAATCTGAACCGCCAGTATATTCATAATCTTTCCTCTTTGAAGCATCCAAAAACGGATTCCGCAAAAGCCTGGGTGCAAAATTACAATAGGGATATTCAGACGGAAACTTTTAAAATCCGTTTGGATAAAAAAAACTATATTGATATTGTTGCAAAATATGATATTTTAGCAGATTGTTTTGATAGTTTTGAATCAAAATTTTTATTAAACGATATTGCGATTCAAACAGGGAAACCCCTGGTACATGCAGGCGTCAGCGAATTTAAGGGTCAGGTTATGACAATTCTTCCTAAAAAAAGTGCTTGTCTTAGGTGTTTGATGCCGGATGCATCCTATACTGAAAATTATGTTGCAAAAGGGGTGGTATCCCCTGCTGTGTCTGCAATAGCTTCAATTGAAAGTATGGAGATTTTAAAGCTGATTTTAGGCAAAGGCAGTCTTTTAACAGATAAAATCTTTATATTTGACGGACTGAACACAAGGTTTAGAACTCTGGATGTTCAAAAGAATTCAAAATGCATCTGCAACCGTTGAATGCCTGACAAATCCGGTTTATAAGGTTATTTTACTTATATTCTTCAGTTGTTTTAATATATTCTTTATTAAATCCCTGGAGAAATAAAAGCGCCATTAAAGAAACGTAGAAAAGGGTTTCAGCCATTTCTTCCAGAATAAATGCGCCTATTTCTTCGCCAACAACGCCAAAGATTATTCCTAAAAACATAAATACCCAGGGTAGAATTGCCAGTTTGGCATGAAGAAAATAATTCCACAGGGTTTTATAAGATTTTGAAACGATAAAATACAAGCCGGATAATGCCATAAAAAGCCCGTATAGAGGGTGTGCCAGATATCCGTAAGGAATGTCTTTCCAGCTGTAAAATGCGTTTGGACCTCCTCCCGGAACAAGGAAAAATACTGTTCTGCCGCAGTTTATCTCTCTTAGAAAAAGGATAATCATTACAAGCGCCATAGAATAGAAAAAGGGCTTATCGGTCTTTGCCTTTACACAGAATATAAATGCAAACAGAATTACAACCAGTTGGAAATTTTCAATTAAAGAATTTTCATAAGCATATTGTATGGGCAGCCATTTTATAAAAATCGGCGTCAAAAGAATTATTATAACCGGGGCTATAGTTACAGGATGGAAGCTAAAATCCTGGTTTTAAGTTCAGACAAAAAATTCTTAATGCGATCCATAAAAATTCTCCAAATTCTAAATCCTGATTCTTTTCAAGTATAATATAAAAATAATTATTTTAAAAAAGGATGGATAAATGTTTATACTGGAAGAGCCTTACGTTTCCCGGCTGCTTTTAGATACGCTTTCAAAGAACGGGTATGAAGTTTTAGGGAATGATTTTATAAAGAATAATGCCGGCGGGTATAAATTAAATTTTGTGTCTGAAAATGAGGCAAGAGAAGGGTTTAAGGATAAGGGTATTTATTCAAACTCTGAAAATTCGATTAAATTTATTCTTGAAAATTTTTCGGATTCAAACACAGCAAGGGCGGTAGAACTTTGTAAGGATAAATGTAAATTTAGATATGCGCTGCAGTCTTTGTATCCGGGTTTTTTCCATAAAGAAATTTTTTTGGATGAGCTTGATGATTTTAAATTTGAAGATGCCGGAAAACCCTTCATAATAAAGCCTGCAGTAGGTTTTTTGAGTCTTGGGGTTCATAAAGTACGCTCCAATGCAGAGTGGCTTATTGTAAAGAATGAAATTATAAGTGAAATTGCAGAAGTTTCAAAGCTTTTTCCAAAAAGCGTTGTTGATGTTTCAAAATTTATAATAGAGGAAATCCTTGAAGGTGCCGAGTTTGCTGTGGATGTATATTATGATAATGAAGGCGTGCCTTGTATTTTAAATATTTTAAGTCATCCTTTTTTGGATGCAGAAGATGTGAGCGACAGAGCCTATATAACGTCTGCCGCAATAATAAGAAACAATTTAAAACGCTTTGAAAATATGCTTGAAAAAATCGGAAAAACCTTGGGATTAAAGAATTTTCCCATGCATATAGAGCTTATTTTGGGGCAAAATGGTGATATTACCCCTGTTGAAATTAATCCTTTGAGATTTGCGGGCTGGTGTACAACGGATTTAGCATATTTTGCATACGGGATAAATATATATGAATATTTTGCAGAACAAAAAAAGCCTGATTGGGACAGTATTTTAAGCCGCACAGAAGATAAAATTTTCTATTTTGCAATGGCTGAAAGACCAAAGGAGCTGCAAAATGTCAATATGGCTTTTGATTATGAGGAATTGTATAAAAATTTTTCAAATATTTTAGAAAAAAGGGAAATTAATAATCCCCAAAAACCGGTCTGCGCTGTGATTTTTGGCTCTTGTTCGGGCATGGATGAAGTTGATAAAATATTAAAGCTTGATATGAAAAGTTTTGTAAAGCGTCTATAAAGCCAATATATTTTAAAAGTAATTTAATGGTATTAAATTTTGCATCATAATATTTTCATGACCCTGATTTTTTGATAAAATTATGTAAATACAGCATGGAGGAAAGAAGGGGTGAGATTCCCCCGCTGGTCCGCAGCCGTTAAAGCCGGAATGCTCCTGCGTTTGTTAGTGATACACCTCGAGACAGGAATTTAGTGTGAAAAAATAAGAAATCTCTTTAAGGTTAAAAACAAAAGAGTATTTTAAGATTTGACTAGCCTATTTCTGCCTTTTTCAAAAGAAAAAAGGAGTCAGAATGAAAGAATTGCGGGAAGAGAGAACTGTAAGTATCGAAAATTCGAAACTTACACCTTTTGGTGAATCAGCTTGTGCTACAAACCCTATTGGTATTGGAGCAGAAATTATACCCCAGAGTAAAGTCGTAGGGATTCCTTCAAAAGCTTTGCTGAAGAATATTAAAATCATCAAAAAAGACGGCACAAAAGAAGATTATGACGTTCAAAAGGTTGTTGCTGCCGTTAAAAAATCTGCAGCAAGAATGCTTGTAAAGTTTTCCGACAAAGAGCTTGAAGATATTTCAAATTACGTTGATACAAGCGTTTTAAAGATGCACCAGCAGGAAATTGAAATCTTTAAAATGCACTGTGTTGTTGAAAATGCGCTTGAGGTTTTAAATCCTAAAGTTGCAAAAAGCTACAGAAACTACAGAAATTATAAAATTGATTTTGTGGATATGCTTGATAAGGTGTATCAGGAAAGCCAAAAGATAATGTATATTGGCGATAAGGAGAATTCAAATGCGGATTCTGCCCTTGTTTCCACAAAAAGGTCGCTTGTTTTTAATGAATTAAACAAAGAGCTATATAAAAAATTCTTTTTGACTGTGCCTGAATTACAGGCTATAAGAGACGGATATATCTACATTCATGATATGTCTGCAAGACGTGATACCATGAACTGTTGTCTTTTTGATGTAGCATCTGTTTTGAAAGACGGTTTTGAGATGGGAAATATCTGGTATAATGAGCCCAAAACCCTTGAAGTTGCTTTTGATGTGATAGGTGATATTGTAATGGCAGCTGCGAGCCAGCAGTACGGCGGTTTTACAGTACCAGAGGTGGATAAAATTCTTGCTCCGTATGCAAAAAAGACATTTGAAAAGAAATATCAAAGATATTTAGATATGGGCGTTACAGAAGAGCGCGCCAGAGCGGAAGCAATAAAAGATGTGGAAAAAGATTTCCATGACGGTTTTCAGGGTTGGGAATATAAATTCAATACCGTTGCATCTTCCCGGGGTGATTATCCGTTTATCACAATGACAACAGGGCTTGGCACGGATGAATTTGAGAGAATGTCCACCAAGATTATGCTTGAAGTAAGACAGGGCGGACAGGGTAAAAAAGAAAATAAAAAACCTGTATTATTCCCGAAAATTGTCTTCCTTTATGATGAAAAGCTCCATGGGGAAGGCGGAGAGCTTCATGAGCTTTTTGATGCAGGGATTGAATGTTCCAAAAAAGCTATGTATCCTGATTGGCTTTCTTTAACAGGTGACGGGTATGTGGCTTCAATGTACAAGAAATATAAAAGGGTGATATCCCCCATGGGCTGTCGTGCTTTTCTTTCTCCCTGGTATGAAAGAGGTGGAATGACACCTGCAGATGAAGACGACAAGCCGGTTTTTGTGGGCAGGTTTAACATAGGTGCCATAAGCCTTCATTTGCCCATGATTTATGCCAAGGCTAAAAAAGAAGGCAAAGATTTTTATGAAGTTTTGGATTCCTACCTTGAGATGATAAGACAAATTCATATAAGAACGTATGAATATCTTGGCGAGATGCGTGCATCTATCAATCCGCTTGCATTCTGCGAAGGCGGATTCTATGGCGGGCACCTTGGAATTCACGATAAGATTAAGCCTCTTTTGAAAGCTGCCACTGCATCTTTTGGGATTACTGCTTTGAATGAGCTTCAGGAACTTTATAACCAAAAATCACTGGTGGAAGACGGACAGTTTGCGCTGGATGTTATGGAATACATCAACAAAAGAGTGAATGAATTCAAAGAAGAAGACGGCAACCTTTATGCAATTTACGGTACGCCTGCCGAAAACCTTTGCGGGCTGCAGATTAAACAATTCAGGAAAAAATACGGCAAAGTAAATAAAGTATCAGACAGAGGATATGTTTCAAACAGCTTCCACTGTCATGTTTCTGAAAATATCGGACCTGTTGAAAAACAGGACTTAGAAAAAAGGTTTTGGAATCTTTTAAACGGCGGCAAGATTCAATATGTAAAATACCCGGTTTCATACAATACAAAAGCTGTTGAAACACTTGTTAAAAGGGCTATGGATATGGGCTTTTATGAGGGAGTAAACCTTTCACTTGCATATTGTGATGATTGCGGGCATCAGGAGCTTGAAATGGATACTTGTCCTAAATGCGGCAGTAAAAATCTAACCAAAATTGACAGAATGAACGGTTACCTTTCATATTCAAGGGTGAAGGGTGATACACGTTTAAATGAAGCAAAGATGGAAGAAATAGCTGACAGAGTAAGCATGTAAAATGGTTGTTGTTTTCGGGGTGTTTGTGCCGGACAGATGGGTAAAAAACGATAAACATTCTGTGAAGCTGTAATTATATACAGGATAAGCCATTCTGATATGCATTTTTTAAAGACAGGGTGCAGACATTACGGGCAGTGTTTTGGGCAAAACAAATAAAAAACGGAACACCCGCAAAAAACAAATATTTCGGAGTAAAATATGAACTATCACAATATTACAAAAGAAGATATGCTAAACGGGGATGGCATCCGTGTTGTACTTTGGGTTTCAGGGTGTGAAAATCATTGCGAAGGTTGCCATAATCCTGTCACCTGGGATAAAAACGGCGGACTTCCTTTTGACGAAGCTGCAGAGAATGAACTGTTTGAAGCTTTGGATAAACCATTTATAGACGGTATAACATTTTCGGGCGGCGACCCTATGATGCCATACAACAGGGATGAAGTTTTAAGGCTTATTAAAAAATGCCGCACAAATTATCCGGATAAAACAATCTGGCTTTATACGGGGCTAAATTGGGAAGATATTAAGGATATTGAAGGTCTGGGGCTTGTTGATGTAGTTGCAGAGGGCAGGTTTATTGAATCTTTGAAAGATAATAATCTTCACTGGGTGGGAAGTTCAAATCAGAAAGTGATTGATGTGAAGAAGTCTTTGGATTTAGATACAATTATACTCCATAAGTAAAATTCTACTTATGGAGTATAATAAAACAATCTTTTATTTATATCCGTTAAATGCTCTCTGTTTCTTTGTTTTCAGGTTTTTTCTTTAAGAACAATCCTTCAGAGTCGGCTAAAACAACCTTAGTAAAACCAAATATAGTTTTTCTAAGCTCATATCCTTCAGGAAGCGTTCTTGTACCTTGGGTTAAGTTGAAGAAATTATTGTGAATTGTGCGATCAGGGCTGATTTTTGCATTTTTTGGCAGTCTTCTGCTTTCATTAACTGCAGCAATTTGTTCATTGGTCAACCTGCTGAAAGCAAGTCTGAAAAAGCCGATTTTTGGACCGTCATATTCTTTTTTGCCTGAAAACTCTATTGTGTCGGGCTTTTCTTCTAAATCAACAGGCGGAGTATAGGTTTGCGGTGCTTCGCTTTCATCTGTAGGAGGTACAGTTTTCATATTGCTGATTCTGTTGATATAATCATCAAATGATGATGAAGAAGTTGAATAAGAAAAATCGCTCATATTTTGCCCCTTTTACAAACTATAAAGAATATATATATAAAACATAAAGCTAAATTTTTTTGCTATCAAATTGTATTTTTAGTTGGAATTTTTGCTTTCAAACCATTCAATTATTGGTTTTTTGGTGCCGAATTTGAAATTGAAAACATCTTCAATATCCTTGCTTGTAAGGGTTTCGTAGCTTACATTAAAACTTGCAGGTTCTTCTTTTATTCCTGTTTGTCTGTATTTTTCGGATGAAATTTTATCTGATTCAGGGTCCATAACATTTGAATAATTCAAACCCTGATAGCAGCAAAAAGGCACCTGAACCTTTTCGTGCTTTGAATCAGGAAGTGCCATAAGCCCGAAAGAACGACAAACTATTCCTCTGTATTCATAAATTGAACATACATTGTCTATTAAAAACGGGCAATCATATACAAACCTGCCTTCTTTGTGGCATTTCTTTTTATCCAGAGCTTTTTTAATGTTTTCTTCAATTTTAATTCTTGTTTCTATCGGCAATGTTTCAAAACCTTTTAAAACAAACTGCATCTCTATTGCAGAATATGGGAATTCGGCATCCATGCAGCAAAGAGCACATCCTCTTTTACAGAAAATGTAATCTTTTTGTTTCTCAAAGAATCTGTTTAGCTTATTTGTTATGAAATTTAGATAGGTTATATAATTATTCAACATTTTTATTGGATAAAGTTTGTAAATGTAACTTCTTCCTGTTTCGGGAGTTTTATTCCGGCATTTTTTCCGGCTTCAATACATTTTAAATAATACGCCATATTACGTGCCAGAAATCTCATATTTTGTAATCCTTCAAGATCTTTTTTAACATCATCCGGCGTTTGCCCATGTACCATATTCCAATATCTGCCGGAGATTATTGGCATTTGGTGAATCTGAAAATATTTATTAAGTTCATCAATTGTTGCAGTGGTTCCTGCGCGGCGGGCGGATGCTATGGCGCTTCCGGGTTTCATTCTTAAATCTGCCTTACCTGCTCTTGCATTTGCATAGAAAAGTCTGTCTAAAAAGGCAACCGTTCCGCCGGAGGCTGATGCATAATGAACGGGGGAGCCTATAATGATTCCGTCAAATTCATTCAGTCTTTCTAAAAGTTCATTAACCTCATCATCTATAGCACATCTACCCAGTTTTCCACAGGCGCCGCATGCTCTGCAGGGGGCAATCGGGCTGTTTCCTATATTATAAATTTCAGAATCCACTCCTTCTTCCTGTAGTGTTTTTGAAATTTCTAAAAGTGCTGTATACGTGCATCCTTTTTCTTTTGGCGAGCCGTTTATTAATAATACTTTCATATTTTTGCTCCATTTTTATCTTTATTTATATTTTACACGCTAAAGTGAACCCAAGGGCAAGTATGTAAAAATTTTAAATTTTTCTTGTAGAATAAGGATTATGAAGCCAAAGTTGCATGAAATGTTTGTATCATTTTTAAAAATAGGCGCCCTGCTCCTTGGGGGCGGGTATGTTATTGTTCCTTTATTGAACAGTGAACTTGTGGATAAAAGGGGCTGGGTAACAAAAGAGGATGTGATAGATTTCTATGCATTAGGGCAATGTGTACCGGGGATTATTGCTGCAAATACAACATTTTTCATAGGTTACAAGCTCAGAGGCAGGATGGGTGCTGTTGTTGCATTTTTGGGGCTTATTTTACCGCCTTTTTTATGTATAATATTTCTCGCATCATTTTTGGGGAAGTTTTCCAGGAATGTTATTATGAATGATGTTTTCTGGGGTGTAAATGTTGCAATAATTATCCTTTTGTTTCTTACGGTAAAAGAGGTTTGGGCAAAAAGCGTTGTGGATAAATTTACACTTTTTATCTTTCTTTTTATTTTGACTTTGATGCTTGTTGGGGTTTCGCCAAGTGTTTCAATTGTCCTTTCTGCGTTTTTAGGAATTTTATATAAAAAGATTAAATGTATCTGCAAAGGTTTAAAAGCAGCCAATGAAACAAGGGAGGATATTTCAGGATGATATATTTTCTTTTGTTTACGGAATTCTTTAAAATTGGTATATTTTCACTCGGGGGCGGTTATGCCACCTTACCTTTTTTATATCATATGTCTGAAACGTATCATTGGTTTAGTGCGGATGAATTATCCAGAATGCTTGCAATATCAAGCATTACACCGGGACCTGTCGGGCTGAATGTTGCAACGTTTGCAGGATATAAAACGGGCGGAATTTTAGGTTCCGTTGATGCCACAATGGCGATTATGATACCGTCATTTATAATTGTCATATTTATATCAAAAATATTAAAAAAATTTCAGGATAATTTCTATATAAAGGCTGCGCTTTATGCACTCCGCCCTGCAACTGCTGCAATGATTGCGGCAGTTGGTGTAAGGCTTTTTTCAGGGAGCATTGTTTTAAATATGCCCAAAAATCCGTCTTCTTTTTTGAATTCTCTTTCAAATGGTTTTTTAACCCCTGGCGAATATATTGATATAAGGGCATTTATGCTTCTTGTCTTTCTTTTTATTCTGAGTTTAAGGTTAAAAAGAGACCCGCTTATTTATCTTTTAATTGGTGCTGTTTTTGGAATACTGCTACATTTTGGGCATATTTTAAATCTTTTTCAGAAAACATTTTTGTGATATTTTTATTTTTGTAGATTTCATTTTTGATGGAGAAAAATCCATGCAGGATACAAAGCTTGCTATTGTTATTCCTTGTTTTAACGAGGCTTTAAATTTACCCGTAAGCCTTGAAAAATTGTGGAATATTTTGCACAGGATGATTGATGATAAAAATATCAGTTCCGAAAGCTTTGTATTTTTGGTGGATGACGGCAGTGCAGACGGCTCCTGGGAGATTATAAAAAAGGCGCATGAGAGATCTGAATACAAGGTGAAGGCAGTCCGTTTTTCAAGGAATTTCGGGAACCAGTCTGCTATTATTGCAGGACTTGAAAATGCTTATAAGCTTGGCGCTGACGCCGCAATTACAATTGATGCAGACCTGCAGCAGGACGAAACAAAAATAGCAGAGTTTGTAAAAGCTTATGATGAAGGGTATGACATTGTTTGCGGCATCAGGAAAAACAGAACTGACGGATTGTTTAAAAAAACCTGTTCCAATCTTTTTTACAGGGTGATAAATTTTCTTGGGGTAAATATAAAACCAAATCATTCTGAATTTAGACTTGTATCAAGGCGTACACTTCAGATTTTATCCCAATATAAAGAGACAAATCTTTTTATACGCGGGCTTTTTTATGACCTTGGATTAAAGACAAAAGATATTTATTTCGATGTAAAAGAAAGAAAATTCGGTGAATCAAAATTCAGCTTTTTGTCTCTTTTGGCGCTTGCTGCAAAAGGTATAGTTTCATTTAGTGCAAGACCCTTAAGGATAGTATTTTTCCTTGGTTTTGGTATTTCTTTTATAAGTGTTTTACTTGCAATAGCTTGTATTATAAGACTTGTATTCCATCTTAATTATCTTTCTGGACTTGAATTATTTGAAACCTGGGAAACCTTTGCAACCGGCATGGAAATCCTCTGCATTGGTATTATTGGTGAATACATAGGGCAGATTTTGGTCGAGGTAAAGGCAAGACCGAGATATATAACGGATGAAGAGCTGAAATGAAGCCTGAATCTTTTTTAAAGCCATTGACAGATGGTCGGATATTATTGGGCATAGTGTTTTTTGCCGTAATAGCCATCAGGTTTTCATTATTTTTTGGGGTTGACAAGTCTCTCTGGCTGGATGAGGCTGCTCTTGCCATAAATATTTTAGACAAAGGTTTTGGTGAATTCTTCTCTCCTTTGATATACAGCCAGGCGGCGCCTCCTTTGTTTTTGATTTTAACAAAATTGCTTACCGTTGTTTTTGGTGCTGGAGAAAAAGTTTTAAGATTTATTCCGTTTTTGTGCGGGCTTTTGTCAATTTTTGCTTTTTATTTTCTTTTAAAAGAAGTGTTTAAAAAATGTCCCAGAATAGCTTATTTTGGTACATTTATATTTTCGTTCGGTTTTTCTTTTTTGTATAATTCAATTGAATTTAAACCGTATACGACGGATGTTTTATTTACCATTTTGGTATTTTTAATCTGGTTAAAAATTTTTTCAAACAATAATATATCAGCAGATGACTCAAAAAATTATAAAAAAGAAAACATTTTTGTATTCTTATTCTCTCTTTTTCCGCTTTTTTCATTTGGTTCAATCTTTTCTTTGAGTGCCGTTTGGGTGCTGTTGTTTTTTAGGAAAAATAAAATTCCTTTTTTAATTTTAACCATATCTTTTATTTTGGAATATTTTTTCGTATTTTCGAATTTAAATTCTGCTACAAGTGTGTATCAATATTGGCTTCCGTATTTTATAAACTTTAGTCTTTTAAAATGCGGCACAACTTTTTTAGAGATTTTAAGATATCATCTCTTTCCGTCTTGTTTTGCAAATTTTGCCTGCATATTTTTTGTTTTCGGGATTTTTTGCCTTTATAAAAAGAACAGGGGAGTTTTTACAATTTCTCTTTTAACCATCATATCAGGGCTTTGCGCTTCGTTTTTAAATTTGTATCCTCTATACGGCAGGCTTTCATTGTTTTTGTATCCTGTAATATTATTGGTTATATTGTCTCCCTTGTGTTTTAGTGTCTTTTCGGGCTGGAAAAATAAGTGTGTTTTAACCATAGTTTTCATATTTATTTTAAGTACTGTTTTTTATAATCCATTTGTCCCTGCGCTTTATAAAAGGGAAGAAATAAAACCGCATTTGTCTTATTTAAAGGATAATATAAAGCCAAAAGATAAGATTTTTGTATATAAAAACGCACACGTAACGTTTTTGTATTACAACAAAATGTATGATTTTAAAAACGAAACGTATATTTGTGCATTTAATAAAGGTGATAATGATTGCATAAACGAGATGAACCGTTTCTGTGATTCAACGCCTGCCGGAAATTCCTGCTATATCCTCTATTCAAGCGAAATTAATGCCGGACAAAATATTAAAACCCTGAATAAAATTATTAATAACGCTGGCGGTAAGATTATTAAAACCGATGTTAATTCTGTTTTATATGAAATGGTTAAATAAACGTTATTGCAGGATTCTACAGTGTGGATAAATACCATTCGTATGTTTTTTTAATGCCATCTGCAAGCTCTGTTTTTGGTTTCCAGCCTAAGGATTTTATTTTTGTATCATCCATAAGTTTTCTAAATGTGCCGTTTGGCTTCGTTTTGTCATATTCAATATTTTGCGGCGTGCCTACTATTTTTCTTACTATTTCATAAAGATTGGATAATTTTATATCATTGCCTGCTGTAATATTTACAAGCTCTCCGATATCTTTATAGTCCTTGTTTTGCATAAGATAATACGCGGCATCTGCTAAATCATCTGACGACATCAGTTCCCTGTATACGCTGCCATCGCCCCAAACCATAACCTTGTCTTTATATGCACCGATTTTATTTAATACACCTTCAAGTGCAGCATTGTCATTCAGGTCAAATGTTTCATCCAGCCCGTAGCCGATTTTTCTTATTTTTAAATCCTGCCTGATACTGTTGAAATCCCCGGCATATAGCAGTTTTGCAAGATGAAAACGTCTGATTAACATAGGCAGAAGGTGGGCTGTTTCCATATTAAAATTATCATTTATACCATACTGGTTTGTTGGCATCAGGGAGATAAAGTTTGTACCGTACTGTTCGTTGTAATATCTGCAAAGCTTGATTGCAGCAATCTTTGCTATGGCATATCCTTCATTTGTAGATTCCAAAGGAGAGGTCAAAAGGCAATCCTCCTTCATAGGCTGCGGGGCATTTTTTGGGTATATACAGCTGGAACCCAGGTTTACAAGCTTTTTTACTCCATTTTTATAGCTTGAATTGATTATATTTGTTGAAATCATTAAATTTTTATAGATAAAATCTGCAGGATAAGTTGAATTAGCAAGTATTCCGCCCACTTTTGCCGCAGCCAGAAAAACGTATTCCGGTTTTTCGGATTCAAAGAATTCTTCCGTTGCTCTTTGGTCTTCCAGGTTAAGTTCGGATGAAGTCCTTAGGATGAGATTGTTATATCCTTTCTGTCTTAACTTTCGCTCTATTGCGCTTCCGACAAGACCTCTGTGTCCTGCGATATAAATTTTAGAATTTTTTTCCATAATAAAATAGATTATATGCTTCTTTCTGCTTCGTCTCAAGGCTTGAAACATTTATTAATATTATTTATTTTAATATTTGTATGCTAAAATTATTTTGAATTAATACAATTGTAAGAGTTTACAGATTATGAAAGATATTTTTTTAAAAAGGACAAAAATTGTTGTAACGCTCGGACCTGCAACAGAAACCCCCGAGATGGTAAAAGAGTTGATTTTAGCTGGTGCAAATGTATTCAGGCTAAATACATCCCATGGTACTATGGATTACCACAGGGAAAAAATCCGGATGATAAAAGATGTTGCATCAAAAATGGGTGTATATGCTGCAACGCTTGTGGATTTGCAGGGTCCTAAAATCAGAATCGGCAATCTAAAGGAAGAGATTATTATAAAAAACGGGGATAAACTTGTTTTTGAACATTCAAATGAACAAAAAGGAGATATTATTCCTGTCGATTACGAGGGGCTTTCAAATGATGTTTCAAAAGGAAGCCGTATATTAATTGATGATGGCAAACTTGAAGTTGTTGTAGATGAAGTGAATGATAATAAGGTTTATGCAACCGTTACAAACGGAGGGGTTTTAAAATCCAGGAAGGGATTAAATATCCCGGGCTCTACTGCAAGTCTTGATGCTGTAACGCCGAAAGATGTTGATTTTATTAAATTTGCCGTGGAAGAAAAAGCGGATTTAATTGCACTTTCTTTTGTAAGGAAAAAGGAAGATGTTCTTCTTTGTAAAAAATATATAAACGATTTTAATTCTGCAATTCCTGTTGTTTCAAAGCTTGAAAAACCGGATGCAATTCAAAATCTGTGCGAAATTGTTTCCGTTTCCGATGCTATTATGGTGGCAAGAGGAGACCTTGGAATAGAGCTTTCACCTGTGGATGTACCCATTTGCCAGAAACTTATAATTGATGAGGCAAATAAACAGAGAAAGCCTGTAATTGTGGCAACGCAAATGCTTGAATCAATGATAAATGAGCCGATTCCAACCCGCGCGGAAAGTTCTGATGTTGCAAATGCTATTTTGGATGGGACAGATGCCGTTATGCTTTCCGGAGAAACTTCTGTCGGAAAATTTGCACTGGATGCTGTTAAGATGATGTCAAAAATTGCAATAAGCACCGAGGGCAGCTGTTTTTATAAATTTGATACCGATAAGGAATTGAATGACGATATAGCACTTACCCGTCAGGCTGTTGTTTTTGGGGCGGATAAAATGTTGAAATATGTGAATGCAAAAGCTATTTTGAGTTTTTCACATTTTGGATATTCAACGCGCCTTATGTCAAAATTAAAGCCTTCCGCTCCTGTTATTATGGTGTCTGATATGGAAGAAACCTGTAGGAAGATGGCGCTTAGCTGGGGTGTATATCCCTTTTGCAAAAAATGGGATGCAACGGTAGATCAGGATTTGCTTTTAAAAGTGGATGAATTTTTAATAAATGAAGTTGGTCTGAAACAGAATGATTATGTTGTTATTACAGGTTCTGCCCCAAGGCTTATTTCAGGACGGACAAATTTTGTCAGGGTGCATAAAATCGGTACATAATAATCAGGGCGTGTTTTATACAGGGTTAGTTCATCTTGTGTGGCAAAACTCTTAGAATCGGGAAGAGGTAGAAATATGAAAGATAATACAAAATGTCTGCATTCAGGATATACTCCGGAAAACGGGGGTCCAAGAGTGATGCCCATTTATCAGAGCACAACTTTCAGATTTAATTCCACAAAAGAAATCGGTGATGTTTTTAATGACCCTACAAAAGCGCACATCTATACCCGCTTTACAAACCCCACGGTTGATGTGGTTGAAAAAAAGATAGCAAGCCTTGAAGGCGGTGTTGCTGCAATGTGTACATCAAGCGGTCAAATGGCATCCTTGATGTCTGTTTTAAACCTTTGTAAATCAGGAGACAGTTTCATTAGTTCATCTTCAATATATGGCGGTACGCTGAATTTGTTTGCAGTAACAATGAAACGTTTTGGAATAGAGTGTATTTTTGTAGATGTTGATGCAACGGAAGAAGAAATTCAATCCAAAATTAAATCAAATACCAGGGCGATTTTTGGTGAAACCTTAACAAATCCATCACTTCAGGTATTGGATATTGAAAAATTTGCCCGTGTGGCTCATAAAAACGGCATTCCTTTGATTGTGGATAATACTTTTCCGACGCCGATTCTGTGTAAACCTATTGAATACGGTGCAGATGTTGTAATACATTCAACCTCAAAGTATATGGACGGACATGCTGTGCAGGTGGGTGGTGTTATTGTGGATTCAGGCAAATTTGATTATACCAACGGTAATTTCCCTGAATTTACAGAGCCTGATGAATCTTACCATGGAACCATCTATACAAAAGATTACGCTTTTGCGCCATATATTGTAAAAGCAAGAATGCAGCTTATGAGAGATTTTGGGGCATATCCTTCCGGAAATTCCGGATTTTTATTAAATCTTGGACTTGAGACCCTTGGTATCAGAATGGAGAAATATTGTTCAAATGCAATCAAGGTTGCAAGATATCTTGAAGGTACGGGTAAATTTGAAAGCGTGAACTATCCGGGGCTTAAAAGCAGCAAATATTATGATTTAGCTATGAAATATCTTCCAAATGGACAAAGCGGGGTTATATCCCTTGTGATAAAGGGCGGCTACGACAATGCTGTTAAATTTATGGATGGTCTTAAGATGGCATCAAATGAGGTGCATGTGGCTGATATAAGAACCTGTGTGCTGCACCCTGCAAGCGCCACCCACAGACAGCTGACCGAGGAGCAATTGATTGCCTGTGGTATAAATCCGGGTACTGTAAGGTTTTCAGTTGGTTTGGAAGATGTGGATGATATAATAGCGGATATTGAACAGAGCCTTTCTAAAGTTTAAAATTTCCGGTTTAAAATTTATATATTTCTAAGGCAATTTTTATTGTCTGTTTGTTTTGTTTAATTTGTTATGAACAATATATCATTTGGAAAAAGAATACCAATATCCGAGACCCGGATTTACAATAAAAATACCGAGAAATTCGAAAAAGCTACTCTGTATGAAATTGACGGGCATGATGGCGAATCTGATTTAGAAGAGCTGAGTGATTCCGGTAACTGGAGATACAGGCATGAAATGGCTGCCAATATGCTTGGCAAGATATATGAATTGTCCTCATATGATGAATTATCTGATTTTAAAAAGAATATGCTTGATAACAACAGGTATTATGTCTTGAAAACAAAAGACGGCAAACTTGCTGCAATTTGCGAAACGCATGGGATTTTTAATTTTTCAGATGTGCATTACCTTGAAAGAGATAAAGCAAAGGGATATAGTCTTTGCGGTCAGGCAATACTGGCTTCTGTTGTAAGACAAATGCTGAAAAAACCTGATGCACAAATTGTGGTAAGTGATCCTGTTGAAAAAGCCAGAGAATTTTATACCAAAAGCTGTGGCTTTGAAGAAAAAACACCCGGCTCCCGCGGGATTGAAATGAATGAAGACCAAATGAGGGATTTTGTTCAAAGATTTGAACAAACAGTGCAAGCGCCGATTGTTGATATTAGAAGGTAAGTAAATCTATTGACAATACAGTGTATTATTGATAAAGTTGTTACGTTATTGTATTGAGATTTGCTTTTGTAGGTCTTGAGCTCAGTGAAAGATTTTGTTTGAAGCAATGCAATAACGCAAGAAGATTGAAAACTGAATAATTTGATTTAACTATTTTATCGGGATGTTAGCGCAGCCTTGATAAGCGTTAAGCTTGTCAAAAAGAATAAAGCACCGGGTGCGCGAACTTTCGAAAAACATTATCGGGATGTAGCACTCTGCCGAACAAAAAATTACCCCAATGGGTAAGTTTTTGAAGAGGTGGCAGTGCAAGAAAAATTGAAAACTGAATAAGTTGATTGAAAACATTATCGGGACGTAGCGCAGCTTGGTAGCGCACCTCGCTTGGGACGAGGGGGTCGCAGGTTCAAATCCTGTCGTCCCGAAACTGTAGAAGAGGGTTTAAAGCCCTCTTTTTTGTACCGGATTTGAACCCTGTGCAAGTATGCTTTTCCTCACAAAGGCTCGAAAATCTCCTGATATTTGAATTTTTGATTAGAGTTAATTAAAGCGCAAACCTTAATTTGAGCCCAAGAGTTCAAAATATTCTGTTGCCATTAAATTGCAAAAAGGCTTCCAATCTCTCTCTGCACAATATTTAAGGTTGCGTACTAAGTGTGGTCTTTGTGTCTTTCAACCAAAAGTCTTATTTTCTTATATATCATATTTGAATTTTCAATGTCATTAAGCGAAATGCCCGTGTTTACCCCTGTATTTGCAGCTGTAACAAGTTTTATTGAGCCAAGATTAAATTGTCTTTGAATAAAGCCTTCGGACAGATGTACTTCTTTGACATCATAGAAGCTTATAGTTGTGTGTTTGTGGTTTACAAAACCTTCTACAAATTCAATTCTATCGCTATAGATATCATATCGTGTTGCGTTGTAATTTAATTTTGTAAAAATGCCGCAAATAAAGGCAAAGAATAACCAGATGCAGATTATTGCCAGTATAACTATGCCTGTTACCGGTATTGTCCAGGGCTGAAATCCTTTTCCAAGCAGAATGGCTACAAAAATTACGACACCCCATATCAGCAAGTATAACAAAAGTCCAAGTATTGCAGAGCAAACAGGGTTGCCGGAGCCCCCTGTTATTAAAAACTTAAACATATAAAACCTTGGCTTTATGGAGGTTAATCTTTTATCATCCATTGTTATTTTCCTTGTATTTTTATCTTATGTATATATGCAGTATAATGCTTTTATGAGAAAAATTGAACTTTTGTTTTTAATTATAATAACTATACTATTGGGTTCTCTCTATACACTTATCTTGCAAAACGAGCAGAATATTAAACTTGCAAAAGACTATGTGGTTTCTGTCTTTAAAAAAGATATAAATAAAAAGCCGGAGCAGACTTCTGCGCAAAATAGTTACTGGGCGCCTTATATGAAAAATCTTGAGAAAACAATCAAGACAAATTGGAACCCGCCAAAGTCGGAAGCTTCAAAAAGGGTGGTTGTTGTATTTAAAATAAACAAGCAAGGAGAGCTTTTGGCGCTTAAAATACTGCAATCTTCAAATGATGAAGAAGCGGATAAGGCGGCACTTAAAGCTGTAAGGATAACTTCGCCCTTTAAACCGCTGCCAGAACAATTTGAGGGTCGAAATATAGATATCGAATTTACTTTTGACTATAACGTTTTGAGTAAAAAATAAGCAATATTCATATATTGCAAGCAAATGTGGTAGAATATTTTTTATGGATATATGAAAAGGTTGAAGAATTCAAAGTTCAAAATTGTTTTTTGCTAAGGCAAATTTTAACGACACTAATTACGGTGCTTTCCGGTGGAATTGCAGGGTTGTTTTTTGCACAAGATTCATCTTTAAAATATCTCTTTATTTCTATTGGAATATTTTTCCTTATAATTTTTGTAAAAACATTTCAAAAAAATAATATTGAGCTTAATGGGTATTTATACAAAGGAAGGGCTTTAAAAAAATGAGTACATTTGATATAGTGGGTCGCATAATTGAAGGTGTCGCAATTATTGTATTGCTTGTTGCAATTCCGTATATGGCACATCTTTTAACTCCCCCTGCTGAGCCTAAGGATGAAAAATAAGCATATAATTATAATAAAGCATTCCTCGCTTTGGCTTTATCGTAGTATTGCCGCATAAAGGAATGCTTTTTAAATTTTTTAAATTTTATTCCACAAACACATTTTGAAAAGCAAACCGCATTTCTTTTTTTCTTGCGTGTTTATATTTTATTGGGTTTTGAAGCGCTTTTGTAAAATCGTAAAGTTCATTTTTGCATTGAACTAAATCCTTAAATACTTCAAGGTTTTCCATATTTAAATTATCAATGTTTGCACCTATTCTGAATACAAAGTCAGAGAATGTTTGTCCCTGTGCTTTGAATTCTTCCTCCTTATAAAGAGACGATGCTTTTTTCAAAATTTCAATCTTTTCAATTGTCAAATTAACGCTCGACATCAAGTACCCAACATCAAACAAAGTGAGTTCAGGCATTCTTGCAAGGCTTTCAAAGTACTGCAGATTTTCTTTCTTTGCAGAGGAGATAATTTCATTGATTTCACTTTGTGAAAATCTGAAACCTGTCTGCATTTTGTTTTCTAAAGCAGTTAAATTCTTAAATACACGTTCAAAATAATTTTTTAAACCCATTTTTAATTCTAACCTATTAAAATTTCCACTTCCTATGTATTAATAAACAATTTTTGAAAGTAAAAATTGCCTAAAATTTTTAAATTTTTACAAATATTTAATTTTATGTTAATAATGAAACTATGAGGGCAATCTATGAGACACATTGAAATTTACGATACAACACTTAGAGACGGTGCGCAGTCTGAGGGGATAAACTATTCTGTTTCAGATAAACTTAAAATAATTAAAAAGCTGGATAATCTTGGTGTGCAATATATTGAAGCAGGCTGGCCGGGGGCAAACCCCGTGGATAACGAAGTATTTGACCAGATTGATTACGGTGCACTAAAAAATGCCCGGATTGCCGCCTTTGGCTGCACAAGAAAGCCAAATACTGACGAAGCGGATGATAATGTATTAAGGATGCTTGTAAATTCAAAGGCAAAGATTATTACAATCTTTGGAAAAGCTTGGGATTTTCAGGTAACTGAGGCTCTAAATACTACGCTTGAAGAAAATTTAAACATGATAAAAGGGTCAATTTGTTATTTGATTGAAAATGACAAAGAAGTGTTTTTTGATTGTGAGCATTTCTTTGACGGATATAAGGCAAATCCTGAATATGCACTGAATGTTGTAAAAACAGCGCACGATGCCGGAGCAAAAAGAATTATTCTTTGTGATACAAACGGCGGATGTATAAATAATGAAATTTATAAGATTACAAGAAATATTGTGAGTGAAATACCTTCTGCTTTAATAGGTATCCATGCCCATAATGATTCGGATTTAGCTATTGCAAATTCTCTTGCAAGCGTTGATGCCGGCGCATCCCATGTACAGGGGTGTATGAACGGTTATGGCGAACGATGCGGAAACACAAATCTCTGTTCTTTGATTCCAAACCTTCAGCTAAAGCGCGAGTTTGATGTAATAGGAGAAAATATCTCAAAATTATCCGATACCGCAAGACAGATTGCAGAAATTTCAAATAAATCTCTGAATGCTTCAATGCCATATGTTGGGAGAAGTGCTTTTGCACATAAAGCAGGGGTGCATGCAAGTGGGGTAAGAAAAAATTCACAAACTTACGAGCATATTGATCCTTCTGTAGTTGGCAATATGAGGCGTTTTTTAATATCAGACCAGGCAGGAAGCGCGTCTATCAAGGAAAGGCTCGACAGTCTGAAATTTGTGCAGGATGTGTCTGATGAGGACATTAAAAAAATAATTGATGAAATTAAAAAGCTTGAATGGCAGGGTTTTGCATTTGAAGGGGCTGATGCCAGCTTTGAAATTCTTGTTATGAAAGTTTTAAACAGACAGCCTAATTTCTTCAATATTCTTGGTTTCAGGGTAATTGGCGATACAATAAGCCTTTCTGAAACAGGTGCTGACAAAAGAACAATCAGTGAAGCTTCCGTAAAAATAGAAATCGATGGTGAAATTATTCATACAGTGTCAGAAGGAGATGGTCCTGTAAATGCTCTGGATAAGGCTTTAAGAAAAGCGATTGTTGAAAAATATCCGGAAGTTCTTCATTTTAAGCTGGATGATTTTAAGGTTCGTATTTTGGATTCAAAAGCCGCTACTGCTGCACCTGTAAGGGTTACAATTGAAAGCTCAGATGGAATACACAAGTGGGATACTGTTGGTGTGAGTGAAAACATCATAGAGGCTTCGTATGGGGCTATTGTAGACAGTATCTATTACGGGCTTATTTTGCAGGGCGCAAAGAGTATAACACCTGTGCAAAATGCAGTTTCTATATAGTTTTAGCGAATGCTGACTTTTAATTACCCTTTCGGGCGTTAAATATTAGACAGGTGTCTAATATCAAACATACTATGCTTTTATTATTCTAATAAAGGTATGAAGAATGTTTTGATAAAAACCGCAAATTCGAAGGATTTCAAAGAGATAGAGCATTTTTTAACATCAAAAGGTGTATCTGTTTGCTTTGAAAAACTGGATATAAATAAAAAAGCTGCTTCAGATATAGCATTTTGCATACTTTGGGTAGATTTTGAAAATGAAGAAGAATTTATTCTTGCTAAAGATTTTGTAAATAATAATAAAGATTTAAAAACCTTTGCATTGCTGAAAAACCACACAAAAACCTCTCTGTTAAATGCCCATAGCCTTGGGTGTTTTGCCTGCATCAATAAAATTTCCGATTTAAATGATGAGCTATTTAATGATTCTGATTCTGCAGCAAAAAAGAGGGATGAAATTAAAATTACCGATGAATTTGTCGGTACAAAGATTTTAATTGTGGATGATATTGTTGAAAATATCAAACTCTTAGAAGATGTTCTGGCTCCGTTTAAATTTGAATTTACAAGCTGTACAAGTCCCTCGCAAGCACTTGTAAACATTGAAGAAGCCAGGTATGATTTAATCTTGCTTGATGTAATAATGCCTGAAATGGACGGTTTTCAGCTTGCAAGTGAAATAAGAGCATCTGAAGCTAATGCGCAGACGCCTATTGTTTTTATCAGCGCGTCAAGCGAAAAACAGGATAAAATTGAAGGTTTTAATTTTGGTTCGCTTGCATATATCGAAAAACCAATTGATCCCCAGACTGTGGTAGCGCAGATTTACGGGATATTAAAGGTAAGAAAATTGAATAATCAGCTTCTTCTTGAAAAAGAAAATTTCATAGCAATGCTGACTCATGATTTAAAGACACCTATAAGGGCGCAGATTCAGGCTTTGGATTTGCTTTTAAAAGATTATTTCGGTGCACTTAATCCAAGACAAAGAGAAATAGTTAATGAGATTATGGCGTCTAATAAATATATGCAGAATATGGCTGAAAATGTACTTACAAACTATAAAACAGAAAATGGCAAATTAAAGATTCAAAAAACAAAAAATGATATCAAGGCAACAATCGAAAATACTGTTGAAAACCTGAAGTTTATAATTTCGCAAAAAAACCAGTCAATAAGGGTGTCATATAAAGGCATTGAAGACACTACAGCTTATTATGATGACATTGAAATAAAAAGGGTGCTCTCAAATTTAATAGTTAATGCTTCAGAATACAGTTTTGATAATTCAACAATCGATATTATTGTAGAAAAGAAAGACAATAATTTTAAAATCACTGTTTCTGATACCGGTCTTGGAATTCAGCAGAGCGATATTAATACGCTCTTTCAAAAATATTCCACGAATTCTAAAGATTATAGAAAGGTGGGGACCGGGCTTGGGCTTTATATATGTCGTGCAATAGTAAATGCCCACGGTGGAAATATTGAAGCTTCCCAGCCAAAAGATGGCGGAATGAGCTTTAGTTTTACTATCAATTTGGATTTACCCTTGGATAAAAAGTTGAATTTGTCTGCAAACAGTGACATTGGAAATATAAATAAATCCTCCGATATCAATAATTCCAATGACATAGAAGATTAGATAAAAATATCCCCTTTTATCGGGGAGGCATTTTGTCCGGAGCTCCCAAACTCTCCGGGCAATTTAGCCTATGTGAATTTTGATTATTTGGCAATATTTTACTGTAATTTAGCTTTAATATAGCCTTATAATTTTTTCTATGGATTTTTCTGCAAGTTCACACATTTTATTAAGTTCATCCCTTGTAAAGGTTTCACCTTCAGCGGTTGCCTGAAATTCAATAATTTTGCCGCTTTTTGTCATCACTATATTTGCATCCACATCCGTGCTTGAATCTTCTTCATAGCACAAATCTGTAATGATTTCACCGTTTCTAATGCCTACAGAAATTGCACCGATTGGCTCAATAATAGGATTTTCCGCTAATTCGCCGGTCTTTAAAAGTTTATCTATAAGCTCCTTTAGAGCAACATATGCACCGCAAATTGAGGCTACTCTTGTGCCTCCGTCTGCCTGGAGCACATCTGCATCAATTGTAATGGTTTTTTCTTTAAGCTTTTCCAGATTTACGCAGGCTCTTATGCTTCTTCCGATTAATCTTTGAATTTCCTGGGTTCTGCCTGAAAGTTTTGTTCTTTCCCTTTGGCAGCGTACATTTGTGGAGCTTGGTAAAAGTGAATATTCTGCAGTTATCCATCCTGAAGTTTCATCTTTTGGCATCCATTTTGGCTTAACGTTTTCAACGCTTGCGCACACAAGTACTTTTGTATCGCCAAATTCAACAAGGACAGAACCCGGGGCGTGTTTTGTATAACCTTTTGTAAATTTTACTTTTCTTATTTCGTCATTCTGTCTGCCGTCTGTGCGCATGTTTTTCTCCCCCTTGTAACTTTAAAACTTTTTAATAAATTATACCACAAAGCGCCATCCGTTCGGGCAATTTTTTCAGAATGCACTATGTTGAAAAGATTGTAGTTTCTACCAATTAAACAAGGATGCAGGTTTTATATAATGTTTTTATAAATCCTCAACTCTTCTGATTGCTTTGCCCTTCTTGTTTTATTTTTATCTTAAAAATCCAACAAGAAGGGTTGTTTTTGGGAGCGCAAGCCTGAGCGTAATCTATTAATTACACAGGTGAAAAAGTACAAAGCCAGGGCGCAACATTGGGCATTTCTGTGTGAAAATATTTGCAAAAGAAGACCGTTGCAAAGTATCACGCGTTAATTCATCAAAGCCTGTTAAGATGTGCAACAGACCGCCCTGTCTTCGATGTGAATATTTTTCACACAGAAACACGGGCGGATTGAAACTTTATTTTATCCCTTCTTCAACTATATTTGTAATGTCTTCTCCGCCGTACAGCACTCCTCTTTTTGAAAGCACAAGCGAATATCCGAGCGTTCTTGCTTTTTCCTGAATTTTTGCATTTATTGAACTGTCTATTTCTTTAATCTTGCTTGAATAATATTGTTCAATTTCAGCCTTTCTTGCCTTGTACTCTGCATTATACTTTTGCTGCAGCTCTGCTCTTTTTGCATCGTTTTTTTCAAGTGCCGTATTTTCCCTTGCTGTCCGCATAAAATCTTGCAGTTCTTTTGTTTTTTGTGTCTGATATTTTTTTAGCTCCATATATTTTTGTGAGCTTTTTGCAATTTTATCATAATCTACGACTGCAATATTGCAGCTTTCCAAAGGGTTATTATCGCAAAATGCCGGAAGCATAGGGATTGTAAACATAAGCAGTGTCATTAAAGTTTTAACAATGATTTTAATATCTTTCATTTTTTTCTCCCGAATCTGTCTGTTGAAAATTTATATTGCAGTTAAAATTTAAAATAAAATATAAATTTTTGCCATTGTCTTTTTGGCTAGTGCCTGTTAACCTTATGACGATATAAGTTTGCACTTAGTTGATTTTGTTGATATATTCAAGTAGAGAAGTTTTAAAAAATGTTTAGAAAAATTATTCAATCTTTTTTTGTTTTTATAATTTTTGCCGCCGCCGCTTTTATTGATGCCCGGTTTATTGAGCCCAATTTACTCTTGGTTAAGAATGAAAGTTTGTATTTGCCAAATTGGGATGAAAAATTGAACGGTTTAAGGGTTGCGGTAGTTTCGGATATGCATATCGGCACAAAAACTGTGAATTTAAAAAAGCTTGAAAAAATTGCGGCAAAGGTTAATAAAAACAATCCTGATTTGATAGTCTTCCTTGGAGATTTTGATTCTAAAACAATTAAAAGTTCCAAATACACAAACAAGGAACTTTCAGATATTTTCAAGCGTTTTAAAGCGCGCTATGGTGTATTTTCAATTCTTGGAAACCATGATTATCATTCACCCGGACCGAATGATATAAAAACGTTTTTAAACAACGCCAATGTTAAGGTTTTGGAAAATACTTCAGATTATATTTATGCAAATGACTGTAGGATAAAAATTATCGGATTTAAGGATTTATGGTATTTTAATCTTGATCCTAAAAAGTTGGTTGGAAGGGTTGCTTCCCCGGCTATAGTTCTTATGCATAATCCGGATTCTTTTGTCGAAATGCCAAAAGCGGTGAGTCTCAGTTTAAGTGGTCATACCCATGGCGGGGAAATTGTTTTACCATTTTTGGGTTCACCGATTGTTCCTTCCGAATACGGTCAAAGGTATAGAAAAGGACATATTATTGAAGGTGGAAAACATTTGTATGTATCGGGTGGGGTCGCAACTTTGAGCGGTTTTAGGCTTTTGAATCCTCCTGAAATATCTATCCTTACTTTATTTGCGCAGAATGACAAAACAAAAATATTAAATACAAAACCCAGAAAAGGTTTTACAAAAAAGCATTGGAAAAAGAGTATAGAAATTTTGCGCAATATTAGAATGCTGTAAGGCAGCCGGAATTTTGTAAAATTTAAATCTGCTCTCTTTCCCTTGTCACATCAATCCATTCAATAGAGTTTGAATATTTTTCAAGTTCATCCAAATTCATTTCAATTGCACTGTTGGAGCTTCCTGCCGCAGGAAAAACTGTCTGAAATCTTTTTAGTGAATTATCCAAATAAACCTTTACACCTTCTTTGATTCCAAAAGGGCACACTCCGCCGACACTATGTCCTATCAAGGTTTCGGCTTCATTAAAAGAAAGCATCCTTGCTTTTGTGCCAAATTTTTCTTTATATTTTTTGTTATCAATTTTTACATCACCTGCGGTTAAAATTAAAATCGGGCAATCTTCAAGATGAAAAGATAATGTCTTTGCAATGCGTGCAGGTTCGCAATTAAGAGCACGCGCTGCAAGTTCAACTGTGGCACTTGATTCTTTGAGCTCTATAATTTTATCTTCCATATTAAATTTTCTAAAATATTCTCTAACATTTTCAATTGACATAAGGTTTTCCCTCTATAAAAAATCAGCCTTCCGTATTTTACAATAAAGAAAGGCTGATTTTAATGTTATAAATTCAAAGCTTTAATCGGATTATTGAAAATCTTTGTAGCTTCCTTTTAATCTGTTTGTGTATGTTGTGTGTAAAAGTTCATGTGCCTTGTGGGAGCCCGGTTTTTCCAAAAATTCGCTGTAAAGTTTTTGAATTTCAGGATTTTCATGGGATTTTCTTAAAGGAAGTTCTTTATCATCCTTGTAAAGTCCTTCGGCTCTTTTTTCTTTAATGAAGGAAGAATCGCAGCTTCTTGGTTGTCCGCCTCCGTTTACACATCCTCCGGGGCAAGCCATTACTTCAAGCATTTGGAATTTTGCACTCCCTGATTTTATTTCCTGAATTGACTTTTCAGCTTCTTTTAAGGTTGAAACCACTCGCACAATAATTTTTGAACCGTTAATATCAAATTCAACATCGCGGCATCTGTTGTGAACTCCTCTGAGTTCTTTAATATCAACACTGTCAAGAGCCTTTCCTGTTGCGATTTCATAAGCCGTTCGAACAGCAGCTTCTGCAACGCCGCCTGATGCACCAAAGATTGTGCCGGCACCTGTGTATTCTCCAAATGGTGAATCGCCCTTGCTTGGTTCAAGTTTTGAAAAATCAATACCGGCTTCTCTTATCATTCTGCCGAGTTCTTTTGTGGTAAGAACAAGATCTGTATCCAATATTCCGTCTTTAGAAAATTCAAATCTTGTTGCTTCGGCTTTTTTAGCAGTACATGGCATAATTGAAACCACAACAAGGTTTTCTCTTGTGTATTCAGGCATTTTCTTAGGAAGTACCTCTTTTAACACAGGGGATAACATAGATTGCGGTGATTTACAGGTTGAAAGATGATTTAGCATATCAGGATGCGCATTTTCCATATATCTTACCCAGGCAGGACAGCATGAAGTAAACAATGGAAGATCTTTTCCGGTTTTCAATCTTTCTATGAATTCTGTTCCTTCTTCCATAATGGTAAGGTCTGCTGAAAAATTGGTATCAAAAACCATATCGAAACCAATTTCCCTAAGGGCCGTATTAATTTTTCCTATAGAATTCTCCCCGGGTTCAAGATTAAACATCTCGCCAAGCGCAACCCTTACAGCCGGGGCAATTTGTGCTACAACTTTTTTCTCTTTGTTTGTAATTACGTTCCAAACATGTTCAACGCTTGATTTTATGGTTAAGGCGCCAGTCGGGCATACTGCCTGGCATTGACCGCAATAAACGCAGTCCACTTCACAAAGATTTTTGCCTGCCATAGGTTGTACGACAGTTTTTGAACCCCTGTTTGCAAAACCTAAAACTGCATGACCTTGAAATTCTTCACAAGCCCGAACGCAGGCACCGCAAAGTATGCACTTATTGGGGTCGCGTACAATTGAAGGGTTAAAGTCGTCAATTTCTGCATATTCTTTCTTTTTAGCATAGCGAATATTTCTGATACCGTATTCCTCTGCATATTTTTGCAGTTCGCAGTTTCCTGATTTTTCACAGGATGTGCATTCCCTGTCATGGTTTGCAAGCAAAAGCTCAAGTACGGTTTTTCTGATTCTTCTTGTTCTTTCCGTGTTTGTCTGGATTTTTAATCCTGGTTCCGGCGGCATTGTACAGCTTGTCTGTATTCCTCTGCCTTCGATTTCAACCACGCACATTCTACAGGCACCGAAAGGTTTCAAATCGGGGCGATAGCAGAAGGTGGGCACATTAAATCCGTTTTTTCTCATCACCTCTAAAAGATTGATTTCATTGGTGAATTCAACCTCTTTGCCGTTTATAAATAAAGTTTTTTTATCTTCCATTTTTATTTCCTTTTTTCTTAAATACTTTTTGGAATTTGATGTAAAGTTTTTTAAAAGCTTAACTTTGTCCCGGTTGAGTTCCGGTTTATTTTTGAATAATTGCCTTAAACGGACAGGAATCAAGACAAGCGCCGCATTTAATACATTTTTCCTTATCAATTGTAAATGGTGATTTCAATTCACCTGAAATAGCGCCTACAGGGCATATTCTTGAGCATTTTGAACATCCCCTGCATTGGTCAGGCTGGATTTCAATCACTTTTAATGCAGTACATACGCCTGCCGGGCATTTTTTATCTACAATATGTGCAATATATTCATCCCTAAAGTATTTAAGGGTGGAAAGTACAGGGTTTGGAGCTGTTTTTCCAAGCCCGCAAAGTGAACCGTCTTTAACGCTCATCGCAAGTTCTTCAAGTAAATCTAAGTCTTCAAGTGTTGCTTCGCCGCGCGTGATTTTTTCTAAAATCTTTAGCATATTTTTTGTGCCTTCGCGGCAAGGAGTGCACTTTCCGCAGCTTTCATTCTGGGTAAAGTTCATAAAGAACCTTGCAACTTCAACAATACAGGTGTCTTCATTCATTACAACAAGTCCGCCCGAGCCGACCATAGCGCCTGCTTTAATGAGGCTGTCGTAATCAAGTGTTAAATCAAGGTGCTCTTCAGTTAAGCATCCGCCTGAAGGACCGCCAATCTGAACAGCTTTGAATTTTTTACCGTTTCTGATTCCGCCGCCAAGTTCGAATACTATTTCCCTTAGCGTTGTTCCCATAGGAACTTCAATCAACCCTGTATTGTTTACTTCGCCCGTAAGAGCAAAGGTTTTTGTACCCTTTGATGCATCTGTTCCAAGGGAAGAAAACCAGTCTGCTCCTTTGAGCATTATAACAGGTACGTTTGCAAGAGTTTCGACGTTATTAATAAGGGTCGGCTTTCCAAAAAGCCCTTTGTTTGCAGGGAATGGCGGTTTTGGTCTTGGCATTCCGCGTTCTCCCTCAATTGAAGCGATTAGAGCTGTTTCTTCGCCGCAAACAAAAGCACCGGCACCTTCTTTTATGTGGATATCAAAATTAAAATTTGTTCCCATAATGTTTTTGCCCAGAAGATTGGCTGCTTCTGCATCCTTTATTGCGGTTCTGAGTCTTTTAATTGCAAGGGGGTATTCGGCACGAACGTAAATGTATGCTTCATCTGCACCAACCGCAAAACCGGCAATTGCCATTCCTTCCAGGAGTTTATGCGGGTCGCCTTCCATAACGGAGCGGTCCATAAATGCACCGGGGTCGCCTTCGTCGCCGTTACATACGACATATTTTTTATCCCCTCGAGCCATTTTGGTAAACATCCATTTTCTGCCGGTCGGGAAACCGCCGCCGCCTCTTCCTCTTAAACCGGATTTTGTAATTTCTTCTACAACTTTATCAGGATTGTTTTCGGCTAAGACATTGTGCAGTGCTTTATAGCCGTCTGCGGCAATTGTGTCCTCCAGCGCTTCAGGGTTAATTTCACCGCAGTTTGCAAGGGAAACACGGGTTTGCCCTGCATAAAATTTAATATCTTCATTTTTAAATACATGGTTGTGGGTTGCAGGGTCTGTATACAGAAGCCTTTCAACAGGTTTCCCGCCTTTTATGTGGCTTTCTATGATTTCATCCACATCATCAAGATGCACTTTAACATAAGTTACGTCTAACTCGGGAATTACAACAAGCACGCCTTGTTCGCAAAAGCCGTGGCAGCCTGTGGGTACTGCAGTCATTTTTTCCTTTTCACCAAGCGGCTGGACGTTTATCCCTCTTTCTTCAAATTTTTTGATAATATCTAAAGAACCGTTTGCAACACATCCTGTTCCTGCGCAAATTAAAACACGCAAACCTTCTTTATTGATTTTTTCAATTGATTTTTGTTTTAAATCTTCAATATTTAACAAGTTTTTAACTTCCATCCTTACACCCCTTCCTCTGCAACAAAGTTGTTTATTATAGTTAAAATTGCATCCGGTGTCATTTTAGGGTATATTTTTTCATTTATAACACACACGGGCGCTAAACCGCAGGCTCCAAGGCAGCTTACCGTTTCAACCGAAAAAAGTCCGTCTTCTGTTGTGAATTTTCCATCTGTAAGTTTTAATCTGTTCATAACAGCGTTGTATACAGGCATTGAGCCCCTAACATGGCATGCTGTTCCATCGCAGATTTTAACAACATACTTTCCTTTTGGTTCCAAGCTAAACTGGCTGTAGAATGTAGCTACACCAAAAACTGTTGCCGGGGAAACATTCATTTTTGTTCCCAGATAAGTCATAACGTTTTCAGGCAGAAAATTGTAATGCGCCTGAACTTCTTGGAGGATGGCAATGAGGTTGGATTTTTTGTACTCATACCTCTCAAGAATCTTGTCAACCTTAGAGTAATTTACGTTTGATGTGCTCAAACTTTCCTGTGCTGAAGGTGTGGTCATCTTTTCTCCTTAAAAATGTATTATTCAATTGTTATTTTTTCATTTAGTATGCGATTATTTTTGTTCTTGCGTTTCTTTTTTTACAACGGGTTTGCCTTCATTTGCATAATCCGTTATTTGTTTTTGAGCCTTTCTTTGTGCAATTAAAGCAGAATTTCCGCCAACACAGCCTCCTTCGCAAGACATAATTTCAACAAGGTTACCATTTGGGCATTGCCCTGTTTTTGCGTAGTTTTTCAATTCTCTTATAGATTGTTTGTTTAGTCCGTTTATAATGCAGGGGTGAATTTCAACAGTGTCACCCTGCTGTGCCAGAGCACTTTTAACAGCCTCTGCTACACCTCCTGACAGCGGGAAATTTCTGCCTTCTTTGGAGCTTTCAACCTCAAAATCAGTATCTTCAAGGTTGTTTATTTCTATCTTCATTGCAACAAGTATACTGCCGAGCTCTTCAAAATTTATAACATAATCAGCATTCGGGTTATCCATAGCCTCTTTTCTTTTTGCAGAACAGGGACTTATGAATACTGTTATGCAATCCGGGTCTTTTTTCTTTGCAATTTCTGCCGTATAATACATTGGTGTGCCTGTTTCTGAAACGTATGGTTTCATTTCGGGAATATGTTTTTTTACAAGTTCATTGTATGCGGCACAGCAGGATGTTGTCATAAATGGAGCATTTTCACCCATTCTTTCTTTGAAATCTTTTGCTTCGGTTAATGTCGTAACGTCTGCACCCTGGGCTACTTCTAATACATCCTTAAAGCCTATCTTTAAAAGAGCTGTACGCACTTTTGACACAGGATAAGGAAACTGTCCTGCTATAGCAGGAGCTATCATAGCCACAACGTTTTTGCCCTCTTTTATTCTTGATAGAACGTCAATTATCTGGCTTTTTTCATGGATTGCACCAAACGGGCAAGCCATAATACATTTGCCGCAGCTGATGCATTTTGAAAAGTCTATTCTTGCATGTCCGGATTCATCCTTCTTAATGGCGTCAACAGGGCAAACACTTTCACATGGGACAATAATTTTTGCAATTGCACTGTATGGACAGGCATTTATGCACATACCGCAGTTTTTACATTTAGATGGATCAATGTGTGATTTGCCGTTAATAATTGATATTGCGCCAAATTTACATGTGGTTTTGCAGGGTCTTGCAACGCAGCCCTGACAGAGGTCTGTAACATATACAGAACTTGGTACGCATCCTTTGCAGGCACCCTGGAGCACGGTTAAAATTTCTTCATCAGGTTTTTGTCTTTGGGTTGCTTCTTTTGCATAGTCTGATAAAAGGGTATATTCATCATCCTTTTCTATTGAATGACCAAGCCCTGCGACAATTCTATCCCTTATTACCGCACGTTCTTTATATATGCAGCATCTTAAATCTGTCTCGCAGCCTTTCGGGCGCATAGCATAAGGGATTTTTCTTGCGTTTTCTTCAAAATTATCACTTAAAAATGCTTCTGTTATTCTTATTAAAATCTCTCTTTTTAAATGTTTTATCTGGTTGTCGTTAGTGCTCATTTTGTCTTTTTAAGCTTCCTCTCCAAGCTTTGCCTCAAGTTTATTGTTTACAGCCGTCAGGACTTTTTCAACAGTAGCTTCGCTTATTACTTCGCCGTCTACTTTTACATACGGAGCCTTTGAATACTGGCAGTCCGTGTTACAAAGTCCGTGACATACTATTCCTTTTGTATCTACCTTGTCAGGGTATTTTCTTTGCAGGATGGAAGCAAGCTCCTGAAGGCTTTCGCCTCCCATAATAAAGCATGTTGTTCCCATACAGATTTCTACTTCTATCTTGCTCATTATCAAACACCCTCACAGCATCTTACAATAATATTATTAAACTTTATGAATAATATTATAAAACAAAACTTTTGACTTGTAAAATCTACAATAAAAAAACATACGTCCGATAAAAGGATGTTTGTTTTGGAATTTAAAATTTGTCAAAGTATATAAAATTAGCCGGTGTAAAGCTTACATATACTGTATTTCAACACGTTTGGTGTATTTTTCTTCGAGCACTTTTTTCATCTTTTTTATCACGTTTTTTCTGATTTCAATTTCAATGGGCAGATTCGGGTCGTAATGTGCCTGATTTAGCTGAGCTCCCACCATAAAAAGGATATAATCGTTGTCTAAAAGCAGGTTCATAAGCCTTGTTGCGGCGTTAATTTCATCAATGCTTTCTTCATCCTTTAAATATTCATAAGCAAGGCTTAGGGTTAAAATCCCCTCTGTAATCAGGTTAACACCCTCCATGGAAGAGCAAGCTGGTAATTTCCCTGTATTAAACGGGCTTTCTGTTATGATTTCCCTGTTTAATTCCCTTGAAATCAAATTTGCTGTAGTACCGCCGCAAATTGCTTTTTTGCCGTCAAATTCGTCAAAAATTTTAGCATATTCACTGTCTTTTTCTGCATGATACGGAGGTCCTGTAAAGACACAGAGCTTTCTTAACTTTGCAAAATGCACGACGCAGGCTGAAATATCATCTTTTGCCTGTTTGTTATCTATGTATTTAGCGTATTCTACAATATATTTTGAAAGTTCTCTGCTTGAAATATCGCTCTGGTGCTTTAATTTATTTTTTATCACATCGATTAACCCTTTGCGCCGAAGCCCGAGTTTCAGGTTGCTGCCGCCAAGTCCCGCCTGTGTTACGCCATCGGAACAAAAAATGAGTCTGTCGCCAAGCTCCAGCTTGATATGATAAATTTTCATATGCCTGTTTGAAAAGGTTTTTGAATTTATAATTTTGCATTCAGGCTCTATTACTTCACCATTTTTTTTCATCCAGATAAACTGCGGATTGCCCTCTTCAACTATCCTCACATCTCCGTCATCCTTGCAATCTATTGCGGAAAATGTGGAATAGCTTATCTGGCGCACCTGGCAGACAGGAAGAGAGTTTAAAATTGTTTCACAGGCTGAGCGGATATTTCTTTGGGCTTCGATAAATCTTAAAAGCATAGTTGCAGTCATTGTAGATAAAATATTTGCCTTTATTCCGCTTCCAAGTCCGTCGGAAAGTACCGCAATAAGTCTTCCGGGGCGTCTTTTAGAGATAAAATAATCTCCGAAGGCGTTTTGGTTATATTTTTTTTCCTGTGTACAGTTTATATCTATAAACATTTTTACGCCCTTATGCTTTGCCTTCCTGATTGTTGTTTCGGGCTTCTTCTGTGGCGGGCGGTTCTTCTGTTATATCTTTATCGTAATCCTGTGCTATAGAAGACAGAAGTAATTCGGTTTCCACCATATGCTCCCCTAAAAGACAGGCAATATTTTGAACGATTGAAATATTTTTATTAATGACTTCATGTGCCTTTTGGGCGATTTTTTCTCTGTTTACCTGCGTCCTTGTGACGTCTGCAATGATTGCTCCTACAAGTTCATCTTTTTCTATGGTGAACGCTGTAATATCATACAGGCGGTCATTTGAAGGGTAATGTTCTTTATGGATATCTGCATAATCTCCGAGTGCTGATTTAAAAATGAAATCAAAATCTACAATTCTGCTTATTTCAGCGCCCTTTAGCATGTCAGGGTTTTGTGAATAAACATCGTACATATCCGGCATGAACATCTTTATGAAGGCATTATTTGCTTCAACCACCTTTAAATCTTTATCTACCATTACCATAGCTGATGGCATGCATCTTAAAAGCGCATCGGCTTTTCTGTGGGCAATTTGTCTCATATAGGAGGCGCACTGTGATGGTTCTGCTTCGTTCCTTAAAAGCGCATAACCCATTTCCCTGCAGGAAGAATATCCGCACCCGCCGCAGTTTAATTCATCTTCAACAGAATTTTTCCCGATTCTTTTTAATGCTTTTCTGAGCTCTTCCACGCTGAATTTTTTATCCTGGACAGGTGTCTTTGTAAATTCCATATTTACAACGGTGTCTGCTTTCTTTGGAATCTCGGGGCGCGTTTTTGTGTAATTTATAATCTTTGTCATAATGTCAAGCCCTGCTTTATTATCCGTAAAGCCTGGTCCGCCGACGCACCCGCCGCCGCAGCTTAAGCCTTCAACAAAGATTTTACTTTTTAATGTGGATTCGTCAAAGCCTTTTAAAACCTTATCAATAGTTTCCAGGGAACTTACATTTAAAAATTTAATATCTTTTACAACTTCATAATCATAATTTCGAAGACATTTTTTGATGGTTTCATTCATTCCGCCTTCAATAGGATAAATAGAGCCTTCATAGGCTTCTTCAGGCACGAAATGTTCACCCTCATACTGGATTTTTTCGGTATTAATATATTCTTCATTCATCCAGTATTTTAGTTCGTCAAAAGTGATTGAGGCACTTATTAAATCAGGGTTTCTGTCTGCTTCATTTTTCTTTGCAATGCAGGGACCAATAAATACCACCTTTATTTCTTCGCCAAATTTTTTCTTTAAATATTTTGCATGGGTAAGTGCCGGAGATGCTACAGGGGTGATATTTTTTGCAAATTCCGGGTGATAGAGTCTTATAAAATCTACGACAACAGGACATGCGCTTGATATGTGCAGTTTTTTCTCATCCGATGTATCGCAAAGCATTTCAGCTGTTTTTATGGATACTTCCTGCGCTCCTATTGCGGTTTCGGATACACCTTTAAAGCCCAGTTTTTTTAGAATTGCAATAAGTTTTTCTTTTGGCATATTGTTAAACACGCCGGAAAAGGTTGGCGCCAAAGATACATACACATCAGGTTTTACACCATTTTTTGGCATTAAAATATTTTTTACCTTTTCAATATCGTTTCGAACCCTTTTTGCCTTTGAAGGACATGCTAAAACACAGGCGCCGCAAGTGATACATTTATCACTTATAACGCTTGCATGACCGGATTCTATTTTTATAGCTTTTACATAACACTGCCTGACGCATTTGTAACAGTCGCTGCACTCGTTTTTCAGAGTGTATACCGGAAAAATTTTATTCATCCAAAAGTTCTTTCAGCTTTTTCTTATCAACACCATAATGTTGCACGCCGTCTATGATTATATTTGGACCGTGCGTACAAATATTTTCGCATCTTGAGCCTATTACTTCAACTTCTGCTTCAAGATTATTTTCTTTAATATATTGTTCCAGAAATTCCAGGTTTTCGTCATTACCCCTTGCAAAACAAGAACTTCCCATACAAATCTTTATATTTTTCACTTTACTAAATAAAAACCTCGTATTAAAAACTTAAACCGAATCTTTATATAATATAAAACAAAAATCCGGGGCATGCAAAGACCTTAAACTACAAAGGATTTTATATATTTATAAGCATATCTGAGCTGGTCTTCATTTAATTTTTCTATAATTTCAAGCAGCGCGCTTTTAAGCTTATCTTTTGGTAAAAGGTGGGTTATTTCAAATAAATCTTTCATCTCTATATCAAAGGCTTGTGATATTTTTAATAAAAGTTGCGGGTTTGGCATATTTTTGCCAAGTTCAATATTTGAAAGGTGTTTACTGTCAATCTCAATTATCTCCGAAAGCGCCTCCTGACTCATTTTGTGTTTTTGGCGATACTCTCTTATCCGCTTTCCTACAAGCTTTTTTACATCTATTTCACTTTTGTTTTTTGTCATCTTTTAAAAAATCTTCTTTTGTTCATCCCCTGTTTAATATTATAATGACCTTTTTGTGTATATTTCTATACCGTAAAATTAACGATAAATTGACAAATATTCGTTAATAATTTAGAATATTTATATAAAATTGTAGAATTTTGCCCGATAATTCGTCTTTTGTATTGAAATATCGTTGAAAAGAAAGGCAAAATCAGACAAAGAAAATACTTATTGTTCATCTTTTAAGGAAATTGTTTATCATGAAAAAATGTTTGCTTGTTGGTACACGTACCAGCGGAAAAGACGCATTTAGCTTGGTTGAAATGCTTATGGCGCTTCTTGTTGCCTCTCTTCTTTTGGCTGCTCTTGCCCCTGTAATGACAAAGAAAATGAATGAAAATATTATAGTTTCAGGCACCGGGAATGCTATTTTGCCAACCGGCGGATGCATTGTGACAGAAGGATTGCAGGAAGATTTTTGCGAGGTGCCGCAGAATACATTTTCAATAAATGCCATAGTTGCATCGGGCGGCGGCGGGGGCGGGGGCGCTGCTATGGGGAGTTACGGCAGGGAAATCTTTGAACCCATAATAAGCGGTCAAACAGGCAGTGATACCCAAAATACAAAAAATTACACCATAACAAAAAATATGCGAAACGTTACGGTGCAGCTCGTTGGCGGCGGCGGCGGGGCTGGTGCCGGCTGGAGCAATGAAGGTGGCTATCCTGCAAGCCAGGCGGATTGCGGAGATTGGGGAGTTTTTATCGGAACAGATTATAGCCCTATGTACGGTGATGTTAATATGAGGCACAGTGTTTGTGTTTCAAGAAGAAATCCCGAAATAAACGGCGGCGGTGCTGCTCCAAAAGTAAATGTAAGCGGAGTTTCAGTGATAAAAGCAAACAGTAGCGAATTTTGCACAAATCAAAATTACAATGCCGGTTTGTGTTGCTGGGCAGGAGGTAAAACGGCATCTGTTTGCGATACATCAAACGGTGATTATTCAGGATGTAACAGAGGAGTTTGCCAGTGGAATGCGGCAAACATTGTTTGTAACAATTGGAACCCGGCATCATCTGCGGGCGGAAGTATGGGTAGGCTGCCAATAATTGCAGAATTCAGTTATTGGATGTCCGGTTTAAATGCCGGAATACTCAATAAATATAAAAGTACTTACCAGACAAATTATCCGGGATTACAGCTATGCGGAAATCTTGTAAGTGACAGATACTCGCAATGCGCTGGTGGTGAATATTGCAAAATCGAAAGCAATAACAGAAACGGATGTTATCCGCGTGAAAATTGGACAAGCAATTGCTATGACACATCAACAGGGGCTCGTCAGTGTCAAACGCTTATTTCGGCTGATAGCGGGGGCGGATTTGGTCAGGGGGGCAATGAAATCAAATACCAATTTGGTGTGCGCTGCGTTGTAGACAGAATTTCAAATTTCACCTCATACACCGGCGGCGGCGGGGGATCGGGTCTTTATATAAAAGTTAAAATTCCAAATGAAGTAATCAGAAAAGCCACAAAAAACGGAGGAAACGCAAGACTGGAACTCAGTGCTGGAAGCGGCGGCAAAGGAATTGGCGCGGGTAATTATAATAATTCCGGCACAACAAGATATGGAGATGACGGACAACCTTCAAGAGCTGAGCTTTATAGTGAAGATGGTTCACTTGTTTGGGCGATTCAGGTGCCGGGCGGCAGAGCGGGCTATGCTGCAAGAAAAACCGGAAACGGCGGTGCCGGAACATCAATAAACCGTGATGCTGACGATGCAAAGAATGCTTGCAGATATCTTAATGAATATAGTGAAAATCAGGATGTTAGGGTTGAAAAAGCCATAGCTTGCAATAAAATTCCTGACAACGGTGTGGTTTTAGAACTGCAGGCAGGAAATGCAGGCAGTGTGGGTAATGGCGGAAGAGGTTTTTTCGATGGCGTACAGCCTGCCTCAGCCGGTGTATCTGCTGTAACTGCCGGCAGTGATGGTACGAGCGGCGGCGGAGGAGGCGGTGGACAGTGTACAATAGGCTCTACCAGATTGGTTCCTAATTGTGCTGCCGGAGGAAACGGAGGTGCCGGAAAAGCAAAATTAAGCTATCAATACTATTATCCGGGTGTTGGTGGTTCCGGAGGGGGTGCCGGTGCACTTGTCCATATTAGAAATATATCAAACGGTATAAGACCTGGTGTTAAAATCACCATGAATGCCGGTGCAGGCGGAAATGGTGGCATGGCTGGTGCGGTTGGCGGAAACGGTGCAAGCGGAAGTGATGGCGGAGCAAGCTATATCAGCTATTCTACGAATGGTACAAATATTCTTAAATTTGAAGTAAAGGGCGGCGGAGGTGCCACAGGCGGCGTTTCAGGAAAACCGGATGAAAATATTCTGCCAGATGCAGGAAATGCCGGAGTAAAAAGCAGTGTTGATACGGCAAAGTTAAATAGCTTGATTGGTAGGACAAATTATAAAATCTATCCTGAAAATTTAGACAAAACATCTGGTAAAAAGGCTGAATATACCGGAAATTATACCTTATCAGCCGGTGCAAACGGCGGAATAAATTCAAAAATATCTCCGGTTACATCGAAACCTTGCGGAGGGTTTTCAACACAGGCAATTGACTATTACGGTGCAAAAGACATTAATGAGGCGGATTTGGTTTGTGACTTTTTAACAACAAATATGGCAATGCCGCAAAAGCTTGTAAGAGACGATATTCCGGGAACTTTTGCACCAAATATGGCAGCTATTTTGTCTGATGAAAATCAGGACAAATACGCAGGAAGCATCATCCCCGGTGCCACAGGCGGAGGCGGAGGAAGCTGGAGCTGGTTGGAGGATGGTGAAGAAAAGGCAACGGCAGGTGAAAAGGGATTGGGCGGATATGTAATTATTTACTGGAACCTGCAATAAATTTTAGATAAAACAACTTTTCGGGAGTGCTTTTGTAACCTTAGCACTCCTTTTCTTTTGTTAAATTAACACAGGGGGAAGTGTCTTTTCGGGTGTTTAAAATTTCTTAATACGGTACTATATTCAGGAATTGACATAAGTATACAACTGCAGTATTATTACATATGTAGTAATTATAAACACAAGAAGAGGAAAAATGAGTACAAACGAATTGAGTGTGCAAAACCCGCAAACACAAAGGGATGAAGGTGTACAGATTTCACGAAACAGAAGAATCTGGATAGCCGGAATTTTACTTTTATTTGGTGTTATTGTCGGCACGCTAATCAGTGTCAGAGAAACTTTTGGTGAATTTATAGGGCAAAGCCCCTTGATAAATGCTGCCGATACAGGTTTTGTCTTTATATCAGCATGTCTTGTAATGCTTATGACACCTGCTTTAGCGCTTTTTTACGGTGGTATGGTGCGAAAGAAAAATGTTCTTGGCACAATGATGCAAAGCTTTGTTACGCTTGGTGTTGTGACGTTTATATGGGTTGCATATGGCTATAGTCTTGCTTTTGGTCCGGATGTTAATCATCTAATCGGAAATTTAAGCTGGGCAGGACTTCAGGGGGTAACGCTTGCTCCAAATCCAAGCTATAGCACAACCATTCCCCATCAACTGTTTATGCTGTTTCAGATGATGTTTGCCTGCCTTACTCCCGCTTTGATTACAGGCGCTTTTGCAGGAAGATTTAAGTTTAAAGCTTACATTATGTTTTTGGTTTTATGGGTAACATTTGTTTATTGCCCGCTCGCCCACTGGGTTTGGGGTGATGGCGGCTGGATAAAAAACCTCGGGGGACTTGATTTTGCCGGCGGTTTGGTTGTTCATATCGGCTCAGGTGCTGCAGCACTAGCAGCATGCCTGGTTTTAGGGGTGAGAAAAGGCTATAAAAAAGAGGCTATGCCGCCCCATAACCTGACTTTGACATTCATCGGGGCTTGCCTTTTGTGGTTCGGATGGTTTGGATTTAATGCCGGAAGTGCTCTTAGTGCAGGCTCCTTGGCTATTTCAGCATTTCTTGTAACCCAGGTGGCTGCAGGGATGGGAGTTATATCCTGGTGTCTTACAGAATGGGCAAACCGTGGCAGACCAACGGTTTTGGGGGCATTATCAGGAGGAGTTGCAGGTTTGGTGGCTATTACGCCTGCTGCTGGCTTTGTATCCGCAACAGCTGCAGTGGTTATAGGCTTTTTAGCCGGTTTGGTATGCTATCTTGCAGTAAGTTTAAAATCAAAATTTAATTATGATGACAGTTTGGATGTCGTTGGAATTCATGGGGTCGGTGGAATTCTTGGAAGCCTTTTGGTTGGCGTGTTTGCGTCTGTTTTAATTAATCCGGACGGAACAAGCGGGCTTATATTTGGCTCCTGGCATTTGCTATGGGTGCAAATAGTTAGTACAATTGCATCTATCGCTTTTTCATTCTGCGGAACCTGGATTATACTTAGCTTTTTAAGCAAATTCACCGAACTTAGAGTAACCGAGAGACAGGAAATGAAAGGGCTTGACGTAACCCAACATAGTGAAAACTGCTACAGGATTTAGTTTTCAGGTTTTGAAAATTTAAAAAAAATAAAGAGTGTTAAAAAAAATATTTTACAACGCTTAAAGCCTGTAAAAACAGTGTATTTAACAAAAAATAAGGATTTAAGATATGAAAAAAATAGAGGCAATAGTGCGTCCCTACACGGTTGAAATTATAAAAAACGAATTAAATTCAATAGGGATAGGCGGTATGACAGTAACAAACGTTGAAGGCTTTGGTAATCAGGGCGGTCACACGGAAGTATATCGCGACAGAGAAATGTGTGTATCGTTTGTTCCGAAATCAAAACTTGAAATTGTCCTTGATGACGGGCGTGTAGAGGATGTTATTAAAGTTATTACGGAAAATGCAAGAAGCGGAGAAATCGGCGATGGGAAGATTTTTGTACTTCCTGTTGAAGAAGTTATAAAAATCCGCACAGGTGAGCGTGGCGTAAAAGCCATCTAGGCTTGTATTTTGCAGGTATTAAAGAAAATTTACCCTCTATATCCCGCTATTTCCAATAAAATGGCAAAAACTAACGGTCTTAAAGGCTGTATTTTTGCCATTTTCAACTTTTTTATTTTTGTATTTTCCGGCTTTTAATTGTTGTCAATTGTAAATTTAAATCCTTAATTTGCTCTATTTATTATTTAGGTGTTAGCATGTTGTTATGCCAAACATTGTAATTGATAAAGAAAAATGCAAAGCTTGCGGTATATGTGTTAGTGTTTGTCCAAAAAAGCTTATAAAAATCGGGGATGAGACCAATTCTTCAGGCAGCAGATTTGCGGTTTTTAATTCAAAGGAAAACGCCTGTGTTGGTTGTGCTTTATGTGCTATAAGCTGCCCGGACATTGCAATAAAAGAGGTTTACAAATAACCGGTATGACAGCAAAAGTATTGATGAAGGGGAATAAAGCTATTGCCCAGGCTGCAATAAATGCAGGGCTGCAGTGCTATTTTGGTTATCCTATAACGCCGCAGAATGAAATCGGCGAATTTATGAGCGATGAGATGCCGAGGCTTGGCAGGACATATATCAGTGCCGAGTCCGAGCTTGCAGCTGTGAATATGTTGATTGGTGCTGCATCTACGGGGACCGTGAGCATGACAAGTTCATCTTCTTGTGCTATTGCTCTTATGCAGGAAGCAATTTCTGCTATGGCGACTGCTGAAATACCGGGTGTAATAATAAGTGTAATGCGTGCAGGACCGGGACTTGGGAATATTACACCGTCCCAGGGAGACTATTTTCAGGCTACAAAAGGGGGAGGAAACGGTGATTACAGAACAATTGTTCTGGCGCCGTCATCTATAAATGAGGCTGTAGAACTCACTTATAAGACATTTTATCTTGCCTTTAAATACAGAAATCCTGCAATGCTTCTTGCAGACGGGATGATAGGTCAAATGATGGAACCTGTTGAATTAAAACCTTTTGATTTAAAAATTCCCGATTCTTCTGATTGGGAGATGGATGGTGTTGGCAAAGGGGATAAAAAGCGTGCCCCAAGAAAGCTTGTGTCGCTGCATATGCAGGGGGATGACCTGCCGAGATTAAATGACAAATTGCAGCGAAAGTATAATGAAATTCAGCAAAATGAAGTGATGTATGAAGAGTTTATGACAGATGATGCCGAGATTTTGTTTACCGCATTTGGTACGGTTGGCAGGGTAGCAAAAAGCGTTGTTTCAAAAGCCAGAGCAATGGGTATAAAGGCAGGGCTGTTTAGACCAATTACCGTATGGCCGTTTCCTTCCGAACAATTGAAAAAATGTGCCAGAGGTAAAAAAGTGATTCTTGATATTGAATTAAATGAAGGTCAGATGATGCTTGACGTGAAAGCCGCAATTGAGGGTGCCTGCCCTGTAGAATTACTTTCAAAGCTTGGCGGTGAAATCATAAAAGAGCATGATATTATGCAAAAACTTTATGAACTGAAAGAAAAATTTGCTTGCGCAAAAGGGGGTGTATAATGTTGCAAAATACTTTGGGTACGCCTTCTAAAACCGGTGGCAGACTTGTTTTCAGCCGTCCAAAGTCAATTAAAGAAAATTATGATTATCCTTTCTGTGCGGGCTGCGGGCATGGAGTGGTTTTAAGGCTTGTGGCTGAAGTTTTGGATGAGCTTGGAGTACAGGGAAACACCATTGCTGTGGCTTCTGTGGGATGTTCTATTACAATGGAAAAATTTTACGATATGGATGTCGTAGGATCTTCCCATGGCAGGGCACCCTGTGTTGCAACGGGTGTAAAACGTGCCAAACCTGATAAGGTGGTTTTTACATATCAGGGAGACGGGGATGCAGCAACAATCGGGATGAATGAAACAATTCACACGGCTTGCCGCGGTGAAAATTTAACCACGATATGTATAAATAATACAAATTTTGGTATGACCGGCGGACAGGCAAGTGCCACAAGTATTTTGGGGCAAAAAACCACTACCACAAAGCAGGGCAGAGACCCGAAAAAGAACGGGTATCCTGTTCATATTGCAGAAATGGTGGCTCTTTGTGACGGTGCTGTTTATGTTGAAAGATGCGGTATATTCAGCCCGCAGAGTATTATAAAAACAAAGGCTGCAATTAAAAAAGCATTTGTAAACCAGCTTGAGTGCCGCGGTTTTTCGTTTGTGGAAGTTTTATGTGCATGTCCGACAGGGTGGAAATTAAACCCCGTGCAGTCTATGGAATATATTAAAAATGAGATTTCGAAGGTGCATAAACTCGGTGTAATAAAAGATTTAGCAGCAAATACTGCAGGAAATATGGCAGGCGCAAGACAGCCGGAGTAAATTTATGAAATTAAAATCTGATAGTGAAAAACATTTGATAATAGCCGGTTTTGGCGGTCAGGGGGTACTGTTTTTAGGAACTACCCTTGCTGAAGCCGCTTTAATAGAGGGTAAAAATACCACCTGGATGCCTTCATATGGTGCCGAAATGCGCGGCGGGAGCGCCAACTGCTATGTTATAATTTCTGATGATGAAATTCCCTCTCCAATCTTTGATGAAGCTGATATCGGGGTGTTTTTAAGCAAGGCTGCCATTAATAAATTTGAAAAAAATATTTCAAAAGGCGGCACTATTCTTGCGAATTCAAGCATGACCGGGGAAAGAGCCATCATAAATGGTATAAACTATATCCTGGAGCCGCTTTCAGATATTGTAGCGCATTCAAAAGATAAAATGCTTTTAAATATTATGGCTCTTGGGCTTTTGATTAGAAAAACCGGAATTCTAACCAGAGAAAGCGTTATAAAAGCTCTTGAGAAAGTGTCTTCTGCTAAAAAGCCGGAATTTCTAAAATTCAATATAGAATCTTTTGAAGCCGGGTATAATATGACAAAAGAAATGGCACGGTGCTGATTTTGGGCAATATAAAAGTTAAAATTAACGGTGCCGATGCAGTGCTTCAGGAAGGCTTAAATTTAGATGATTTAGTTAAAATCAGGGCGTTAAAGGGCTTTTTTGCGATTGAAAAAAATTTAAAGATTATTAACAAAGAAGATTACACTGCAACGTTTATTGAAGACGGGGATGAGATAGAAATAGTGGGCTTTGCAGGCGGGGGCTAGATTTGGTGCATCTCCCGGAAGACTGCAGCCGGGTTTTGTTTTTGTGCCGGAATAGGGTCTTTTTGCCATATATCTTTTGTTTGATTTTCATTTTTAATGTATAATTTTTTAGTAATTTTTATAATTTAAAGTGGAGAGTTTAAAGAAAACTATGTTGATGAGCGAATATTATCCCTCAAAAATTGAGAAAAAATGGCTGGATATCTGGGAAGAAACCAAAGCGTTTAAAACCTTTGATAACTCTGATAAGCCAAAATATTACGCTTTATCGATGTTTCCATATCCATCCGGCAAGCTTCATATGGGGCATGTAAGAAACTATACAATAACCGATGTTATTGCCCGTTTTAAAAAGGCTTCCGGGTATAATGTATTGCATCCTATGGGTTGGGATAGTTTCGGTCTTCCTGCGGAAAATGCTGCAATTCAGCACGGGGCAAACCCTGCAGAGTGGACGGATAAGAATATTTCCTATATGAAAAAACAGCTCAAAATGCTTGGGCTTTCTGTTGATTGGGACAGGGAAGTGGCTACCTGCAAAGAGGACTACTATAAGTGGACTCAATGGCTCTTTTTGCAATTGTATAAAAAGGGTCTGGCATATAAAAAAGGTGCTGCCGTAAATTGGTGTGATAAATGCGCAACCGTGCTTGCAAACGAGCAGGTGATTGACGGTAAATGCTGGCGCTGCGACAGTGAGGTGACAAAGAAAAACCTTGAACAGTGGTTTTTAAAGATAACAGACTATGCAGATGTGCTTTTGAAGGATCTGGATTTGCTTGAAGGCTGGGGCGATAACGTTAAGACTATGCAGGCAAACTGGATTGGTAAATCTACCGGTACAATTTTAAAATTTAAGGTAAAAGAGGCTGAAGGCTGCGGATGTGGAAAAGCAGGATGCGATTGTACTTCGAATGCTTCTTTAAATAGCGGGTCGGATGCTTCTGCGGGAGTTCCTGCTGAGATTCCTGTATATACAACCCGCCCCGATACTGCTTTTGGTATTACATATTTGGTTGTGGCACCTGAATATCCGGATATTGAAAGATTAACAACACCTGAAAACCGTGAAGCTGTTGAAAAATACAGGGAAAATGCCAGGAAGATGTCTGAAATAGAACGTCTTTCAACAGAGAGAGTGAAAACAGGCGTTCCTCTTGGTACACATATTATAAATCCTTTTACAGGGCGGGTGTGTCCCATATGGGTGGCTGATTACGCTCTTGCTGATTATGGCACGGGGGCTGTAATGGCTGTTCCTGCACATGATGAGAGGGATTTTGACTTTGCAAAGAAATTTAATTTACCAATAATTCAGGTAATAGATGGCGAAGGATACACTCCGGATAAAGTATTTGCCGATTCCGGTGTGCTTGTAAATTCGGGCGAATTTAACGGTATTTCAAATGAAGAAGCTAAAAAGAAAATTACCGAATATGCTGAAAAACAAGGTTTTGGATATGCCAAAACCCAGTACAGGCTTCGTGATTGGCTTATTTCAAGACAAAGATACTGGGGCGCACCGATTCCTGTTGTATATTGTGAAAAATGCGGCTGCCAGCCGGTTCCGGATGACGAGCTTCCTGTAAAGCTTCCGACAGATGTTGATTTTTCAGTGCAGGGAATGAGCCCCGTAAGGACTTCCAAGACCTTTGAAAACGCAAAATGTCCTGTTTGCGGCGGTTCTGCAAAACGCGAGACAGATACGATGGACACATTTATGTGTTCCAGCTGGTACTATATGCGCTATGCTGATGCAAAAAATGATAAAAAAGCATTTGATAAAGACCTTGTGAATAAATGGTTGCCGGTTGACCAGTATGTTGGCGGTATTGAGCATGCTATTTTGCACCTTTTGTATTCAAGGTTTTTCACAAAAGCGCTTCGTGACTGCGGTTTATTGAATTTTGATGAACCTTTTAAAAACCTTCTAACCCAGGGAATGGTGCTTAAAGACGGTTCAAAGATGTCAAAATCCAAAGGTAATACGGTAGATCCGGATGAAATCTTTGCAAATTACGGTGCTGATACTGCAAGACTTTTTATTATTTCAGACTCTCCTCCGGCAAGGGATTTTGACTGGTCTGATGCTGGTGTTGAGGGCTGCTATAAGTTCCTTTGCCGCGTGTATCGTTTATATTCAAAATATCAGGATGTTATAACTTTGGATTATAAAATTCCTGAAAACCTTGATACAAAGGCGGATAGACTCCTTCGTGAAGTTCATATTTCAATTAAAAAAATTACTAATGATATTGAAAATGAATTCCAGTTTAACACCGTGGTTTCAGGGTATAGAGAAT
>CAJULH010000009.1 GCA_910587175.1 Candidatus Gastranaerophilales bacterium
ATCTAAACATTGGATATCTCATATTAAATGGCTGAAATAATTAAAAATACTCTTTTAAAATATACACCATATAAATTTGCAGAAAAAAATATTAATCCTGCAAGAATTTTTAAGATAGGTAACAAACCCGTTAAAGATGGAAACATTATTTATCCTTGCAAAAAAGAAATCAGAACAAAGGATAATTTTGTTCTTACATTTGTCCCCGGCAATTATGCCCCTCGCCATGATGATGTCCGTGGCAATGCTGGTGATCGTGTCCCTCTCCTGCGCAGGCATTCTCACCTGTTTCAAGGGTGTCAGATAAATATTTTTCAATAACTTCTTTTACCGGCAGCTCGGGACAACCCGCAATAACTTCTACTCCATTTTGGGCAAATTTCATCAGAGGTCTGTTTCCCATGCCGCCTGCAAGAACTTTACTTACACCCTGTTCTGATATCCAGGAAGCACTCTGGCAAGATATACCTTCTTCGGGTATTTTTTCTTCAATAGTTAATATTTCTTTAGTTTCCGGATTAATTTCAGCAAAAGTGAACGAATCACAGTGTCCGAAATGCCCGCATAACTTGCCGTCTGATGTTGGAATACAAATTTTCATAATCATATCTCCCTTTAATTTTTCCATATTTGTTTGCAAAAGTATTGCACTTTCAAGTGCTTCTGTATCTGTCATATTGTGATTACGTGCATAGTCACGTAAAATATTTAAAATATTTTCATTAACTCTTCTGTTAAACGAAACTTTTTTGAGACAGGTCTTCTTTCTTCCTGCACATTCGCGTTTGCCGCCCCAGTTAGTTTTATTGCAGTGGTTCATAATCAAAATATATAACTTAGACTTGATTATGTCAATACATAATCAAACCAAAAAATCACTTTCCAAATTCCAGAATAATCGCAAAAATATTTTCATTATCTTTGCTGACAAAGCTTGTATTTACAAGATAATCGTTTTATTTAACCTAATATTTTACAATAGTAATCATTTCACCCGTGCTACAAAATACGGCGTTTATTTTGTTATCTTTACCATAGTCAAATTGGGCTTCAAATCTGTCTTTATCTTTATTACATTTAATGAGTTTTGAAGGAGCATTTGTATAAACAATTCTCAACACATCTTTCAATTTTTCTTCTGTTTCTTTTGTATGAAGCTTTTTAATGCTTCCTTCTTCATTTAGAACAAATCTGTCAATCAGCCTCATTTTAGCATGCAGCTTCATATGTGGATATTTGTTATCTCCCATAAAATCTGTCCATTTAGAATCATTTACAAAATCCACAAATTCCTGCGGCAAAGCTTTTGCTACGGCATAAATATACTCTGCTTTCGTTGCATTGTCAGAAAGTTCACCCTCCCGGTGCACATTGATGTGAAGTTCGCGTAAAATATTTTGATATGATTCACTGTTCTTTGCAGCTCTGTTAACTATTTCAACTGCAATTGCATACGCGCTTACACTTGCACTCTTATCGCCAAAAGCCTTTTCCAGAGAAGCTATAAAATTTCCGTCGGTTTTTTGCGATGACATTTTGTTTGCAAGGCATATTGTTTTATATTGTGAAATTTTACAGTCATTGTTAAAATATTCGTTGCCTATTGCGGATATGTTGTCATTGTTTATTTTTATTGGAATACCGCCTGATGTAAAAGCATTCTGTATTTTATTGAGTACAGCCAAATATTCATTCAAACCTACGTTATCAGGCGTATTTCTAAAATGTTCAAGAACTTTATCATATTTGCCCTTATCGTCAGCATAAAGTCTGATAATTTGTCTAATGTCACTAAAAGATTGTATATTTTTATCTAAAATCGTTTTAATAGCGGTGTTTAAATCTACCTTTTTACCGGTTTTAGATAAAAATGACGACAATTCGGTTTTTGAGTTTTTAATAAAATCATTATGAAGTAATTTTTCAAAATATTCACTGTCCTCTTCTTTATCAAGAGCACTTAAGATTTTTAAACAGTTTTGTCTATGCGCGCTGCTTTCATGGGATGAATCAAACTTTATACCATTTTTTGCAAGAAAAGCATTTGTTGTTTTCTTATCAGGAAAATATTGTGCAAAGTCATTATAAATACCGGAATAGTTTGAATAATCAAGAGCATCCGTTGTTTCAAACATTTCAACATTGCTCACAAAAGTTTTGAAATCTTCCCCGCTTGATGCAAGCTTTTTATAATCCATAAAAATTTCAAATGGCAATTTGCCGGAAAAAACAGGGTTTTCATTTGCATACAAAAATTCCTGAATTTCAGGCAAAAGTGTTTCAAACTCCTGTTTTCTTGCCTTTAGTTCCTCTAACAACGGGAATTTTTTATCGCTCCTGAATTTTGCAGCAATATCTTTATCTGCAAAATTTAATATCTTGATAACCTCTGTTACTTGTTCAGGGCGTAACTTAACCATCGGAGTAAAGGATTGTTTTTTGTTCTTGGCGCCGCTTTTTTTCGAAGGTCCGGAAGTTAGAAAGATTGAAGAGTATACATTCGCAAAGTCTTTACTGTTTTTTATGCCAAATTTATCTATAACATCTACCGCAGCCTGTATTCCAAATGGCAGATCTTCATCCATATTAGATTCAGACACAGCATTTAAAATTTCTTTATATTGCGAATAATATTTCTTTGCATCAGCAACGCTCAGATTTTTAATCTCAGCTATACCATCAACAATTATGTTTCTGTTTAAAAGCATAGCTTCGTAGTCATCATCTATAAATGCTGTATCAGTTGTAAAAAGTTCATTCAACTCTTCGATTGCAATGCCTTCATAAGACAGAAACTCTAAAAATTCCACCCTTTTGTCTGTTGTACTAATATCTTCAAAAGTCTCTATTTTACTTTTTGTTCTGGCGGATATTTTACTTTCTTTTATTGCCAAAGCAAGTATTTTGTTTAATTTTTCGTCTGCTTTTGCAGGGTCCTTATCATAGATAAAATCAACAATCTCCGTCGCTTTTAAGTATAATTTTTCAGCTTTTTCTCCCCTTAATTCAGGGTTTGAAGCAATCACACCATTCAATATTTTAATCTTTGCATCATAGGTAGATTGAACATAAGAAATTGCATCAAGTTTATCCTGCGTTTCTTCAAAGTCATTAAAAGCACTTTTCAGATGGGAAAATTTATTAAAAAATTCTTTTTCATCCTTTATACCAAGCTTTTTAATAAAAGCAGGACATTTGTTTAAATCAATTTCTTTGGATAAAGTTTCAGATTCTGATTCAAGATACAAAAGAATCTCCGGAAAATTTTGCAAATCTTCCTTTGTTTCTAATTTTGAATATATCTTCAAAGCCTCGGGTCCGCTTGAAGACATTTCAGGATATTTCTTTGATGCATTAGAATAGATGTTTAAAAATCTCTTCAGGGTAAGAGAACTATTGATATTTGCATCAGCAAATAGTTTATCTATATACTTTTTTGTTTTATCAAAATATGGTTCATCGCCAAACACTATTCCTGTTATTTCATCCATCCTGAAGGATGCAGCTCCGCCCATTTGTTTTGTTAATGGTATCATTTCATTAAGAAATGTATTCACGGATGTCCTTTTTGAAACTTCATCATAAATATCTTCAAAGTAAGAAGATACCATTGAATCTAAAAAACCTTCCATAAAACCAAAGAAATCGGAATTTAAACCTGCACCGCAAAAAGATAAACCCGCAGAGGTTTGTTTTGTAAAAGTATCCTTTTCAATCGGAGGTTTGGCAAAAGAATTACCAAAATACGGATTTTGGACAGAAACATTATTTTTTTGTTCAACACTATCCGGCTTTTTAAAAGATAGTGCAAATTTGCCAAATTTTACATCCATTAAATACAAGTCCTTATTATTGGGGATAAGCATATAAACCGCCTGATGTATAAAAATTGTTCATTTGTAACAAAATATTAAAACAGCACTATGTGTGCGCATTCAGCAGAAAAAATTTGACGGATGCAATAAAGCTTTATAAAAAAATCACACCCTTGAGATGACATATGCCAAAATTCGCAAATAAATTATATTTTTGTATAATTAAAAAATGGCGGAAATAAAACAACAAATAAGAAATTTTCTTGAGAATAAATATGTAGATGATTTTTTAATAGGTCTTATCATTCTGAATTTTGTGGTTTTTATATTTCAAACAGATATAAATTTTTACAGCCATTTTAAAGTTTATATAAATAAATTTGAACTGATATCCATTATAATATTCACAGTTGAATACTTTTTAAGGGTCATATCGCTTGAAAAATTTAAAGACTTGTTCAAACCCATGATGATAATAGATTTTCTTGCAGTCTTTCCGTATTATGTTTCCTTTGTAACTGTAAATACTGTATTTTTAAGAATTCTAAGGTGTATGAGACTTTTAAGGATAGCAAAGCTTGCCAGATACACAACAGCATTAATTAAAATTAAAAAATCATTTGAAAAAAGAAAAGATGAACTTATAGTCACATTCATCACGTTTATAATAGGACTCACCATAGCATCCATTGCAATATATTTTGCTGAAAACAATACGGGAAATAAAGTATTTTCAAGTATCCCAAGTTCATTTTGGTGGTCTGTTATTACCTGCACAAGCGTTGGTTACGGTGATGCTTATCCGGTAACAACGGCAGGAAAATTGATAGGAGCACTCACAGCTGTTATGGGTGTCGGGCTTCATGCACTTTTAATCGGTGTTGTAGGCGCTGCTTTTATAGATATTACAAAAGAAGAGTAGTATTGTTGTTTACAGCATATTTTAACTAGTTTATAATTTATACATATATAACAAAATATTAAGGAATAAAATGAAACAAGACATTTCCGAAGAAGAATTATCCAAAATTGAAGAACAAGAAGCAAGTGCGTTTGAGTATGCCGTTATGCCTCCGGATAATATTTTTGCATATACAGAACAGCGTTCCTGTGCAGATTTGGTAAGAATGATTGAAGAAGAAGATTTATGCAGGGATCCATTCTACCAGCGTGCCGATGTATGGAAGAACCCGCAACAAACCAGATTTATAGACTCCCTTTTAAAACGTCTGCCGATACCAAGTATGTGCATTAGTGTAGATTATAATGAAAAATATAACGTAATTGACGGCAAACAAAGAATTACAGCTATAATAGCATTTTTGCAAAATGATGATTGGATTTTATCTAATTTGTCAGACATAGATGAGCGCATTTCAGGAAAATCTGTTAAACAAATAAGAGATCAATATCCACAAATATATTCTGCCATAAAAAATCTTACAATCCCTGTAAATATGATAAGGTGCGACTATAAACGTTTAGACAATATGGAATACATTTTTACAATATTTCACAGACTAAATACAGGCGGAATAAGCCTTAATAATCAGGAGATTAGAAACTGCATCTTTTCGGGAAGTTTAACAAATATGCTTAATTCTTGTAATGAATATGAAAAGTGGAAATCATGGGTTCCATCAGTTGCAGCAAGCGACAGAATGCGCGGACAGGAAAGAATTCTCACATTTTTTGCATTCCATCAAAATATAAATATGTACGATGGAAAGTTAAATAACTTCCTGAATGCTTTTACAGAAAAAAACAGAAACGCCAATGAAGCCTGGGTGAAAAAACAAACAGAGCTTTTTAAATCTGTCATTGATATTGCATCCAAAATAGATATAAAACTCAAAAGCAACATATTTATAGATGCTGTTATGCATGGTGTAGCAGCAAATTTAGAAATATGCAAAAAAAAAGATACAAAAGAACTTCAAAAAAATTATGAGCAATTAATTATCACCCCATATTTTTCTGCTGAAAAAATCCGCGAAGGCACTGCAAGAAAAACAAATCTTATCTCGAGATTAAAAGAAGCTAAGCAAATTTTTGGAAATAAAGATTGAAACATTTAATTCGAAATCTGAAAAAGTGCAAGGAATTCAAAGACATTGCATACAAGAAAAAGGATCATGACGGGGAAATGTTAATGTTAAAACTTGCTTTGCTTGAAACTTGCGGTTGGATAGAAGAAACTATGGATAATATTTATCTAAGTACAAATATAAAAAACAGGAACGACATAGAAGCACATATAGAAAAAATATACAGTTTTTATTATGAAACCTTTAAAAAAGTACTGGTTTTTTGCATTGGAAGACGTAATGTTAAATCATTAGAGCAAACGTTTTCTACACAGGAGCTGCAACATTTTAAATCAGCATTATCAACACTAAAAAACATAAGAAATTCAAGTGCGCACACTCATTATATGGGCTCTTCCCAGCAGTTTTTAGGGTTAAAAGATTTGTTTTTACACGTTAAAACGATACAAAAAAGTTTCAATAAAATCATCGCCCATTTAAAAACAAACAATTTATATAGATAAAACTAAATAAGTCCTTTTTCCCATTCCAAAACCAAATCTTTCAGCCTGTATCTTGCATTTGCAGGGCTTGTAGACGGCATTTTATAACATCTGTATTCATCCAATAATTCAGGAAAGTGTTTTTTAAAAGAGCTGTATGCCTTGTTACCATTTAAAAATATTTTTTGTATACTGGGATATTTTTTAAGCAAACTCCTGACATCATTCGGCTTTTCATCCGTTATATCCGAATCAAGACTGCCATTACGCTTGCATTGTTTAACAACATCCCAAAGTGCGAAACCATGGTAGAGCAAGGTCTTTAACTTGTTCTCATAAGAAAGTCCTGCTAAATCCGAAACATCGCACAATGTTCCCATAAGTTTCCAAAAGCGGTTCATTGTATGTGCATAGTATTCTTGCATTTCAAGCGATTTCACACCCGGCATTGACCCTAAAATCAACACCTTGCATCCGGTATTTACGCTTGGTTTAAAACTTTTACAAACCGTCATGGCGCATTCAAACTCCTCATAAAGCTACAGTTTTGATTTAAAACTCAACTTTGAAAATCTATACCCGAAACCAATTCCAACAAGAAGCATTATGACACCAAAAAGCACAAATGTATGGGCTATACCTATTAAATGAGCCACAAATCCTGCAACAAAGCTACTTATAGAGGTTGTCCCCATATAACAAATGGCATTAAGACTCATCACCCTGCCCCTTTTATCATCATCCACAACAGCCTGGGTTAAAGTATTATCGGGCGTAATAGATGATGTCATCCCAAGCCCCACAGCAAACATTGCAAAAAGCGCAATTAACTTTGTATCACAAAGCCCAAGGGTGATAAAACCTGCGCTAAACACCACAGCACCCGCAAAAAGCACGCGTCTCAATCCCCTTAAAGATGTTTTTGCAGCCAGAAACAAAGATGAACAAAGCGCCCCAACCCCTGCAGCGCCCATCAAAAAACCAAGTGTGTCTGCATTTTCTTTTAAAACTTCAGAGGTATAAATGGGCATCAGCATAGGATATGTCATCCCAATAAAACTAAATACCGCAAGATACAATAAAAGCGTCATTATTTCAGGCGTTTTAACCGCATAATTAAACCCTTCCTTAAGTCCCTCCAAAATGGTCTCATTTTGAATTTGCCCGCACTTTACATCCTTAATATTCAACTGCATCACAAGAAAAATCATAGGAATAATGCACAAAAAATTCACAAAAAAGCAAACCGTAATCCCTGCATGAGCAATTAAAAGCCCTGCAATTGCGGGTCCCAAAAGTCTTGCAACATTAAAACAGGTGGAATTCAACGATATTGCATTCCCTAAATCTTTAGGTTCATCCACAAGACACACAAACGTAGACTGTCTTAATGGCACATCAATTGCCGCTATACAGTTTAGAAATACCCCTAAAAGCACAATATTCCATATCTGCACGGCATCAAAGAATGTTAAAAGGGTTATTAAAAGCGCCTGAATGCAAAAGAGAATCTGCACCAAAATTAAAAGTTTGTGCCTGTTAAATTTATCTATAATTACCCCCGCAAAAGGCGTTAAAACAAAGAGCGGAATGGCATTAAAAAACATAACTGTTCCCATAGTAAGGGGTGATTTTGTCATATCGTAAACAAGCCAGCTGATTGCAACGTTTTGAATCCAGATGCCAATCTGGGAAATGGCAATACCCGGGAAAAATAATCTGAAATTTCTGTATTGAAGCGCCCTAAATGCCGAAGTCAGCCCGCCCATAGTCTATTTCCTCCCTCTTATATACCCCAAAATACCGTTTATAAAGGTGAGGGGGTGAACAGGGCAGCCCGGAATGTATAAATCAACAGGATATTTTTCAAAAAATTCTCTGTTAATTTCATCACTTTTTTGAAAAATACCGCCTGATATGGCACAGGCACCGCACAAAATAACAATTTTCGGATTTGGAGTTGCATTGTAGCAATCTTCAAGCGCATATGCCATATTTTTAGTCACAGGACCTGTAATTACAATACCATCAGCATGTCTTGGCGATGCAACGAAATCTATCCCGAACCTTCCCATATCAAAATTCACATTAGAACAAGCGTTCAGTTCCATCTCACAGCCGTTGCACCCGCCGGCTGACACCTGTCTCAATTTTAAAGAACGTGAAAACATTGATACTATCTCTTTTTTCACTTCAATTGCAGTCTTTTCAAACAGCTCCTTTGTTGCCCTCTCGTCAATCATTAAGGCACTCCTGCTCGTTGATGCCAGCTTGTAAAAATTTGAAAAGTTTACGGCATTTTTATTACAAACATTTTTACAAGCTCCGCAAAAGGTACATTTCCCCATATCAATCATCAATGGATTAAGGCTGAGCGCTCCCGTAGGGCAGATATCAAGACACTTTTTGCAGCCATCACAGTTTGAATCCTTTAAAACAGGAAGCCCGCGGAATTGTTCACGCATAGGCGCATTTTCAATATCTTTTATAAATTGGTTTCCCTGAAATATTCTTGATTTTAGTGTATCAAACATTGTTTCTTCCTTTTGTTTTAAAGTTTTTGATATTTGAATCCTTGCTCTGTCTGAAACTTACAGCCCTCTGCCTATCTTCAAATTTTCTATTCCTACAGGTCGCATCCGCAGTATGAAAGGTTGAAGCTTTTGTTGCACAATGGAAAATCCGAAACCCCGTTATTCCTTACAGCCAGGGCTAAACCATACCAGTTATTAAAAGACGGGTCTTTGATTTTATACCTTGTAAGTCTTCCTTCATTATCCGTCATCGCTATGTGGATAATCTCCCCTCTCCATCCTTCAACAACAGATATTGCAAATACATCCTTTGCATTTTCCTTGTTTAATACTTCATAGCCGCAATTTACAGGCTCATGGGAGTATTCTTTAAATTTTCCAAATATTTTTCTTATGATTGAAAATGATTGCAAAATCTCTTTATATCTGAGTTTAAATCTTGCATTAACATCCCCGGTGCCTTTCAGATGCACTCTTTCAAGCCCGGTTTCTTTCATCTGGCTGTCCGGAAAATTAAACCTTGAATCAATATTTAAACCGGATGCCCTTGCCGCCATGCCAACAAGACCAATCTCTGCTGCACGTTCTGCACTTACCGTGCCTGTCTTTTCAAGTCTTGAAACCACACTTGAATTTTTAAGCATGGTTTTTACCATCCTGCGGACATCTTTTTCCACCTTTTCAAATGTCTTTTTAGCTCTTTCAATCTTTGTTTCATCTATATCAAAATTTACACCACCAAGCGTAATAAGTCCCCTGCCGAATCGGCTTCCTGAAAACTCAAGCATAGTATTAATAACAAGGGTTCTTGTTGCCCCAAAAACAGATGCCCCCATAAGGTATGCAATATCTCCGGCTATTGCTCCCAAATCACCAATATGAACGGCTGCACGTTCCATCTCAAGTGCAAGATTTCGAATTAATTTTGCCTTATATGAAACAGAAATTCCCTTAATGGTCTCCATCACTTTTGAATAAGCCAGATTGTACGCTATGACGCTATCCCCGCAAATGGACTCTGCAAGCTGGTTTGAAGGACATTTCACCATCATATCCTCTACCCCTTTGTGTTGGTATCCAAGGGCAATCTCAAGGTGATAAACCGTCTCTCCGTTGCACATAAACCTGAAATGTCCGGGCTCTATAACACCTGCATGGATTGGACCCACAGCCACCTGGTGAATCTCTTCCCCTTCCATTTCAAAAAACTTATAATCATCCAAGCTTTTTCTGACAGGCTTTAACCACGGGTGATTTTTGGGTCTTATATTAAATTCCTCATAAAATTCCCGCTCAAACATATGAAACGCAGGAATTTCCTTCGTAATGCTTTCATATTCTCTTATTCCGGCTTTAAATATTGCAGATGAAACATAAAATTCCCCGGTCCTGTCATCAGCAAGCACAACAAAAAGCCTTGTATCTCCTCTGCCCCAATCCTTTCCAAAAAATCCCACAGGGCGCATTTTATATCCGGCTAAAACACTGCTATTATCTGAGCCACCCTGTGTTAAGGCACTGCAAAGGGATATAATCTCAATCCTTAAATCGGAAATATCCAGTATCGGAATATCCAAAAGACTTATTTTAGTATTATTTTTTATCTTTATCCAATTCATATACTTTCCCCTAAAAGCCTGTCTGGAAGGCAAGGAATGCCCCTTGTATAATGTCATTTAAAAATGGCGGGATGTAAACACCCGAAATAAAGAGTATAACAAGCATTATAACCTGCGGCAAATACATAGAAACCGTGATTTTCCCTCTGTTTTTTTCAATCATATCTGCCTTTTCTTTATCAATATTTTTATATGTCATTTTAATTACAACACGTGCCATACCGTAAATTATTACAGTCAAAAGCAGCGCAAAAAGCACGCAGGGAAGATAATACCCGTTTGAAATCATCTCTTTTATTATAATAAATTCACTTATAAAAAGAACTGATGTCGGAAAGGCGCAAATTCCGAGGAATGAAGCAATCCAGAGCACCCCCGTCTTTTTATCTGCCTGCATCAGCCCTTTAGTTGATTTTACATTTTTTGTTTTGTACAGTTCAAGCACATTTCCGGAGGTTAAAAAGAAAGAAGCCTTCGCAAGGGAATGACCAATAAGATGTAATATAACAGCATAGTAAGCAAAGCCTCCAAGCGCTGTCCCTATAGCAAGAATGCCCATATTTTCAATGGATGAATATGCAAGCATTCTTTTATAATTTTTTATATGGTAAATAAATACTGCAGTAACAAAAAGGGATAAAAAGCCCATCACACAAAGCATCAGCCTTGCATACAGACTGCAGTTTGCAGCATTTAAGATATTAAACACCCTTAAAATTACCAGAAATGCAGAATTCAGAAGGGTTGCAGAAAGAAGAGCAGAAATTGGCGAAGGGGACTCTGAATGTGCATCAGGCAGCCAAAAATGAACAGGTGCAAGCCCCATCTTTGTGCCAAAACCAAAAAGTATGAATACAAAAGCAAATTTCAGCCAGAAAGGGTCAAAAGAAGCGGCATTTTCCTGAAGTTCTGAAAAATTCAGGGTATTAATATTTCCTGCTGATATGTTTAAAAATATTATGCCTATAAATGCAAGCGCAATCCCGATAGAGCACATAAATACATATTTCCAGGCTGCCTCTATTGAATTTTTGGTACGGTTAAAATATATTAAATAAGCACTTGTAAGAGTAGTTGCCTCCACTAAAACCCACGCTATACCAAGGTCTGTGCACAAGATTGCCCCTGTCATCGCCCAGACAAAAGCGATAATCATAATTTGATAAAGACAGACGTTTTTATTATTTACCTTTATGTTTAAATTCGGCAAATGCCTTGAATAGCCAATGTTATAGATGGCAACCATTAAGAATATAAATGACAGTACAATTAAAAATACTTTATTCAGGCTGTCTGTGGCAAAATACTGCCCCGCAGCAGTTTCGCCTGAAAATACAAGGATTGAGGATGATAAAAAATGCAAAATTGCATACAAAAAAAGCATAAAATTATCAAAAGCTTTTTTCCTTATAAAAAGCATTAAAACCCCTGCAACAAGAGGAAATATAAGTAAAATATTTATAAAATTATCAATCATCCGAATAATCCTTTAATTCTGAAAGATGGGACACTTCAAGGTCTTTGAACTCTTTTTTAATCTCTTTTACAAAAAGCCCCAAAATATACACCGCAATGAACACATCCAAAAGCACACCAAGATTAACTAAAACCGGCATTTCTTTTGCAACTGAAAGAGAGAGCAAAAATACACCGTTTTCCATTGTGATAAATTCTATAACGTTTGAGACTATTTTATGCTTGATGGTTATCAGCCAAAGGCTTATTATGATTGCAGATGCAGCTATTCCAAAATATATATGGGAAATATTTTTCATAGAAGATATGCAATAATTTGAAGCAAGAAAACACCCTAAAAGTATGACGCTGGAAACCACAAGACAGTAAAAATGCGGAATATTGGCTTCATCATCCCTGTTTTCATGGGTTTTTTTCAAAATTCTGTATAAAAACCATGGTATCACAATCGCTTTTACCACAAGGGTTTCCACGGTAAGAAACGTCAAATTTAAAAGCGGAGTTTCCTTATACCCTAAAAAACTTATTAAAAACAGCAATATCCCCTGCACCACAAGCACCCTAATATGAGAGATCATCCTGCTTGTAGCTGCCAGATAAAGCATTGTTAAACCAAAAAGAATTGCAAACCCGTGTTCCATAAATTTATCAGCCTCCAAAAATCCTTGCAGCAGTCAAAGATAAGATTATCAGAGCAAAAGAGCTCATAACAAAGACAAATTCAAACACATGGGACATTCTGAGCCTTGCTGTTGAAGATTCTACAGTTCCTGTGATTATAGATACAGCAAAGATTATAAGCAGATAATACAGAAAATATTCAAGCCCTGTAATGCTTTCCGGGATAATAAGCCTTGCAATCAAAGAAGATATCAAAAGCATCTTAATTGAAGCCCCATAGCTGATTAGCGCCAAATCTGAAGCGGAATTATCCAAAATCATTACCTCATGAATCATTGTAAGCTCCAAATGGGTTGCAGGGTCGTCCACAGGCACTCTGCACCCTTCAATTAAAAGCATCAAAAAGAGTGCCAGCACTGCAAATATTATAATCAAAACCCCATAGCTGCCCGCATTTGAGACAATTTTTGAAAGTGCATCAAAGGTATAATTTCCACTTAATGCCATAATTGATGCTGCAATCATAAAAAATGCCGGCTCCACAATGGCGGTAAAACAGGCTTCACGACTGGCTCCCATCCCTTCAAAGCTGGAACCTGTGTCCATAGCCCCTATAAGCGCAAAAAACTTTGAAAGCCCCAAAATATAGGCAAAAATGATAAGCCCTGCAGGAATATTTATGATTGCAGTTCCGTTTGAAAGAGGCACAAAAAGCGCCGCAAACATAGTACATACAATGGTTACAAGGGGGCTAAGAGGAAAAACAAAAGATGTGGTTTTACTTATTACAAAATCTTTTTTTATAAGCTTTATAAAATCATAAAGCGGCTGGAACACTGATGCTCCTTTTCTTCCGCCCCAAAATGCCTTGGTTTTTTTAATAACACCCTGCATCAAAAACGGGAGAATAAGAAGAAAAATTAAATTTATAAATTTTACCAGCATAAAAATTTACCCAATCAAAAAACTTCCTAAAATTGCCAAAATCAAAAATATAAGCCCATATTTTATATATGCCTGTAAATTCCCGCTTTGCATCTTTTCAAATTTCGATAAAAACCACTCGTCAAATTTCACCATAGGGCTTAGAACATAGGCTTCTTCAATGTCTTCAATCTGAAGACTGAAGTGCGCATCTGAGGGGAATAATTTCTTCGGTTTTTTTACGTCGAAAACCTTCTTAAATAAGGGTTTTAGCATCGAAAGAAAAGGACTCACATAGGAAGAGCCTGTATATTGAGCGTTAAAAATCGGTTTATTATACCCGCAACCCCACGTAGAGGAGGTTTCAGATTTTTTATTGTACATTTTTTTCAAAAGCATCAGAATACCTGTTACAACAATGAGCCCAAAACTAACAAAGGAGAGCGTTAAAAGAATCGGTGTCAGTTGAGAAAGCGATGCCGCAAGGGTTTTAGCATATGGTATACCTTGAAAACCTGCATCGGGAGAATTGTGTATAAGCGAAAATACAGGTGCAATAAGGATTTTAAAGATTAGATTCGGTAAAAGCCCGATTAAAAGGGCAAATAAAGCCAGTATACCCATAGGACAAAGCATGGTAAAAGGAGCGTCCTGCTTTACCTGGCTTGCATTTTCACCTCTCGGATGTCCAAGGAAAATAACGCTAAATGCTTTCGTAAAGCACAATATCGCCACCGTACCCACCATAGCAAGGGCGGATATTGCAAAGATTAAAATCAAAAAAGCAAAGAAACTCTTGATAGACAAGCCTTTCAGCATACCTAGATAAATTAAAAATTCGCCGATAAAACCATTAAAAGGTGGAAGTCCGCATATAGCAACGGAACCCGCCAAAAACAGCAATGCGGTCTTTGGCATTTTTTCAACGAGACCGCCCAAAATTTCCATATCCCTTGTATGGGTTTTTAAATAGACACATCCGGCGCCCAAAAACAGCAGCTCTTTAAAGATTGAGTGATTCAAGATATGTAAAATGCCGCCGGTAAAGCCTAAAAATGCTACTATTTGCTGGTTATAGGCAAGTCCTAACATCCCCAAGCCAAGCCCTGCACCTATTATACCGATATTTTCTATAGAAGAGTAGGCAAGCATCTTTTTCACATCATTCTGCCCCACGGCATATAAAATTCCATATAAAAACGAAATGACAGAAACTGCTAAAACCATATAGCATAAGGCTTTTGAGGGTATACCGCCTAAAGATAAAATCCTTAAAATCCCATATATACCCGTCTTTATCATCACCCCGGACATTATGGCGCTTACATGGCTTGGAGCCGCCGGATGCGCCTCAGGAAGCCAGTTGTGAAACGGAACAAATCCTGCTTTTACCCCAAAACCAATGAAGGCAAGCAAAAATACTACATCTTTAAGATGCGGATTATTTTGCAAAATAGCTGAAAATGCATTAAAATCATAGCTTCCGGCTTTTATAGACAACATTGCAAAGAAAATAATTATAAAAATCACCGAAATATGCATAAATACAAGGTATTTTACCCCGGCATTTAAAATTTCTTTCTTCTCACTTTCAAAAATCACAAGAAAGAACGAGGAAAGGGACATAATTTCCCAGCAAATCAGGAACCCAAGCGCATTTTGGCAGGTTACAACCCCAAGCATAGAAATCACCAGTGTTACAAAAAACATGGTATGTGAATTTATACTCTTTCCCTTGTCCAGATAGGGTTTCAGATATCCTTTGGCATATATCAGAGAAATCAAACCCATCACAGGAATAATCAAAATAAAAAAGGCGCTAAGCGGGTCTATCACAAAGTTTACAGCCCCAAACAGCGGGTTAAAATCAAAAGTTTTTACAATGCTTCCGCCATTTAACAAAACCCCGAAAGCCTGTGGCAACAAGAGAATTGCAGCTATTAAAAGTATAAAAATTCCAATAAAATATATCATTCTTAATATCAGTCGGTTAATGCTTCTTGTCAACGGTTTTGCCAATGCCAAAAGGCGCACTATGCAAAACATCCTTAATTTTCGCCCTAACAAAACCTAAAGTCAAGACCTGGTTAGCATAAGGGGCTAAGCACCCGTAACACGCCCGGGGGATGCAAAATTTTAAATTTGTAATACAATTTTATATATTATAATTACAGGTAAATTTATGGGCGAAGAAAACTACAAAAAACACCTGGACAGCGGGATTTACGACATTCAGGACGGCAAATACGAAAGTGCTATTGAAAATATAAATAAGTCTTTGGAAGAAAAGAACGACTGGGAAATACCTTATTTTTATAGGGCTGTAGCCCATCACGCACTTGAAAATTTTAACGAAGCCATGCTTGATTATACAAAAGCACTGCAGCTGAATGGCAAAATGACTGATGCCTACTACAACAGAGCCAGAATCACACTTTCAAGGAAAGACATTGAAAATCCCGATATAGAGGGCGCTGTAGAGGATTTAAAAAAAGCACTTGAATTGGATGAAAAATTCATAGATGCACTCTATGCTATGGCTGCAGCCCAAAAGAAACTTCAAAACTATTCTGCCGCAATTGACTATCTGGATAAACTTTTAGAACTGGAGCCGGATGCGGTTAATGCAAAGGCTTTGAAAAAGCTCATTTTACAAAAGTATATTTAACCGGTCATTCCGGCATCAGGCGGCGCTAACCTGCAATTTTACAAGGCTTTTTAAATTATTCTTCGTATTCAATTTCTAAAATCTGACCTTTTTTTAGCCTGATTTTTATAACTTCCGCCCGTTCTTTCGGGTCTATAAGCATTGCGCCTTCATTGTACAAAAGCCAGTTTAAATTTATATTAAATTTATCGTGCAGAATTTCTAAGTTTTTTTGTGTAAAAGTACTTCTGCTATTGATTATATTATTGAACTGCTGCCTCGATATACCGAGTATTTCAGCCATTTCAGACTGGCTTAGATTTAATTCCGATAAAAGTTTTTGTAAATTTTTATTTTCTTCCATAGAATTCTTCTGTTGACATTTAGCAAATTAAATGGTACAATAGCAAATATAAAGATACACAATATAAACTATTTTTTGCATTTTACCTTGTCAGGCGCAGCAAATCAAACTTGTTGAGTTATCTTAACAAATAAAAATACAAAAAATGAGGAAAACACAGATATAGCAAGGGATACAACTATTTAATCACCTTCGTCGGGTAGTTTTTTTTAACAAACTGAATTTCATACCCTAAAATCTCTGCGATATCAAACATCTCATCATAGCTCACCGTGCCGTTTTTCAACCTTGTAGAAAAAGAATTTCTCGGATATTTTTTATTCCTTAAAACCTCAAGCTTTTCCAAAACCTTTGTAATGGAAGTTCCTTCGTTTACGGTTAAAAGTTTTAATATTCTACGACATTCCATTTGTTAATTGTATTTTCATATTGACATTTTGTTAATTTTTGATAATCTTATTTAATATATTAAATAATTATTAATTATAATAAATAAGATATTGATATTACATTACCTAAGGAGGTAATAATGAATTTAACTTTTGTAAAAAACAATTTGCAAAAATCAGGTCAGATATTACGCAGGTTATTCAAGCCCCTGAAAAAGGTTCGGAGTGAAAGCTGCACAATACAATATGCTGCTTTTTCTCTTGTTGAGATGCTTATGGCTTTGTTGGTGGCATCGCTTCTTATGGCAGCTCTTGCTCCTGTGATGACAAGAAAAATCGGTGAAAATGTAAATCTGACAGGAAATATGGCTCCTGCAGGAAGTGTTAAAAGAACAGTCGAAATAGAATATGGGACAGAAGACTGCAAAGATATAAAAATAGATTCAGACGGCTCAACATACTGCGAAGGTGAATTTGAGGTGCCGGGCGGGTATAACGGATATATGAACGTCACTGTTATAGGTGCAGGGGGCGGGGGCGGAAGCACACCTACAGCAGGGTATACAGAATATACAACAACCGGAGACCATACATTTTTAGTGCCTGCAATGGTTGGAGATATTGAAACTACACTTGTTTCAGGAGGCGCAGGCGGCGGTGCCGGCGGTCAGATTACAAAAACCCAAACCTTTGTAACATACGGAAACGGGAATATGACTGCAGATGCGAATAATATAGTAACCGTAAATTCAACAGGCAAAGGCACATGGAAAATCCCTGAAGCAATTAAAAACAAGCAAATTTTAGCCACAGCCTGCGGCGGAGGGGGCGGAGGGGGCGCAAGTTCCGGAAATATTGCTGTGGGTGACAGCGGAAGGACAAATCCTGATGCTTACGGCTACGGCGGAGGCACAGGCGGATATATCCTAAACCAATTAACTAATTTCGAAGATGCGGAAAAACTTACGTATTATATCGGGGGCGGAGGGGGCGGCGCCTCTGCGGGAAGATACAACGGCAGCGATTTAGGTTACAATGATGGTTTACCCTATGGCGGAGCTACTATACCATATTCTGCCAATGGCATAGCGATGAGCGGAGCACTTACAACCTCATCAACGAAAGGAGGAAAGGGCGGCATAGGAATAGTCGGCACTTGCAAATCGCCTTCGGATTGGACTGTTCAGGCTTATGTAAACGGAGGTGATGGCGGTTCTCCGGATGGTGGAAGAGGTGCTCAAATACATGCTAATCCCTGTTATGGCGGCAGCGGGGGTGGGGGAGGCGCAGCATCACAGCTTGTTATAGGCTCGGGCATTTACCTGAATGCTCCGGGTGGCGGAGGGGGAGGAGGTTCCGAATTAATAGGCAGCTGGAATACCTGCGGAAAAGCAGCAGGGGGTGGTGGGGGAGGAGGTGCAGGAGGTGGTAACGGCGGCAGTTATAATTCACATGAAGGTAAAGGAGGGTCAGGAGGCAATAACGGCAATGGAATTAATGGCGGAACAATTAACACAATCTTTGGAAATAACCACTGCAACGGAGGAAATGGTGGTGAATACAGCAGTATAATAAATACACCAGGAAAGCAGGGTAAATCCGGCGCCATTAAACTAACCTACATTGATTATGGTCCCGGCGGCAGCGGGGGCGGGGGAGGAGGCATAGTGGCTATTCAGCCGGTTAAAGCAATTGCGAACGAAACACTTACAATCCACATTGGAAAAGGCGGAGAAGGCGGTGTTGCAGGATACCTAGACACAGCAAACAAGAAAATAGTACCACCTGATAGCACAGGAAGCGACCATTATGGACAGGAAAGTTATCTTGCAAGGAACGGTAGCAGGTTATTAAGAACAAACGACGGCGAAGCCTATGTGGCAAAATATGGCTGTGCCACAGGGGTGGTAAAGAATTCGGATAATTGCGCAAACAAAGGCTGGATATCAAACGGTATAATCTCCTCAATGCAAATGCTTACGATACCAGGTTTTTCAAATAGTTGGGGCAAAACTGCAGGCAGCAGCTTGGAAACATACGAAGAGAATAAATTAAAATGGGGAGATATCACCTTTGCCCCGAAAACAGAAGGCGGGGATGGGGGAATGGTTTCTCTTTTCAATGGTGAAATTGTATGCGAAGGCGGCAAAGGCGGTACACAATCATCACCCAATGGTAAAAATGCTGCAGGATACGGCTGCGGAGGCGGAGGCGGCTGGACATTTGCAAACGGAGGCAAGGGAAGCGGAGGATACGCAAGAATAAGCTGGAATAAATATTGGGATACTGTAACAAATGCATATAAAACTGCCGAATCAGGCGGGGCAGGCGGAGGAGCCTCCGGAAATATTTTCACATACAGCATCCCTGTTAAAAGCAATCAGGTAATAAAATTCAGGATAGGAAAAGGAGGAGAGGGGGCATATATTTCAAATAATACATTAACAAATGCCACAAATGGCGGAAATACAGTATTTGGAGATATAAAAGCAGGCGGCGGCGAAGCAGGAAAAAGCGTTTCAATTGATACATCACACAATAACAAAATAATTAACGGCGCAGGCGGAGGTGTTTCAAATATTTGCCATTTTGGCACAACAAGCTATCTTAATAATAAAAAATGTATAAAAGGGATAGCAGGCACCGGGGCAGATAAACTAAACGGCGGTAAGGGCGGGAATTTCAGCGGGTATAAATTTACAGCCCATACAAAAGAAGGAGACACTGAAAAAACAGTGACCGGAACAGGCGGGGGCGGAGGTGTATTGGACACAGGAGATAATGCAAACGGAAAGGACGCAGCAGGTTATGCTTCGGGCGGGGGCGGGGCAGCCTTGAGGGATTTGGGACGGGTAAATTCAGAATCTGCAGGAAATATCACAAACAACCAAAACCGCGGGGGTAACGGCGGCAATGGCAAGATAATAGTTGAATGGTGGGAGTAGGGATGGCTAAGGCTCTTGCTTCGCAGCACCTAACAGCTAAGGTCTCATTGCTATCGTACGGTTCAGGTAGATTTGCATACGGCTCGTATAAGTCCGTCATCATACCAGCCCTCCGGCTCACACAATTTTTAGATGAACAACTTTTCGGGGCGCTTTTCGTAACCTTAGCGCTCCTTTTTTTACGGATATTGTCAATAGATAATATTGGATAAATTATGTTGTCGGACAGAAACCCAACCTATAGGTTTACTTTATATGTAAATTCCTGCTGTCGGGTTAAAACCCAACCTACGTAGGTCTTGTGGAAAATCAGATATTTTGCGCAAAATCAGAGAATACAAGTGGTGTTTTAAATTTCCATCTCTTTTAAATTGGCGCTTATTCTAAAAGAGGCACCCGTGCAGGATTTTATATCATCAACCGTAAACATAGGATTGATTTCTTCCAAAATAAGCCCGTGTGAATTATGCGCTTTGTCAAAATCTACTCTGAAAACACATCTTTCCGTGATGATTAAATTCACTTCGTGGGATGCAGTTAAAGGCAGATTGCACTTTTCAACAATTTTAGTTTCGCCCTTTGATGTGTGCTCCATTACAACTATTACTTTCTTTGCACCCACAACTAAATCCATTGCACCGCCCATGCCCGGAGTAAACTTATTTGGAATAGACCAATTGGCAAGGTTTCCTTCGCCATCCACCTGAAGAGCCCCCAAAACCGTAGCATCAATATGCCCGCCGCGCATCATAATAAAAGCCATCTGGGAATCATAAAAGCAGGCGCCTTTTTTAGTTTCAACATACCCGCCTCCGGCATTTATCACGCGCGGGTCGATATTTTCTTTACTTTGGTTTTTGCCAACCCCAAGAAGACCGTTTTCAGACTGAAACATTACATTCATAGATTCAGGCAGATATTTTGTAACTTCGGTTGGAAGCCCTATTCCAAGGGTAACAACATCACCTTCGCTGAATTCTTTTGCCGCCCTTTTTGCAATTATTTCCCGTATTTTTTCTTTAGATAACATTTCCATAGTATTTAGCATATTTTATATCTCATCCGCCTTTGAAGCACATTTTTCGGCAGAAGCTTCTACAATATAGTCAATAAAAAGCCCCGGAATTACAACCTCATTCGGGTCAAGGCATTCAACAACCTCGTCTGCCTGCACAATAACCGTATCCGCAGCCGTTGCCATTACAGTATTGCAGTTTCTTGTTGTGCCATAGTATGCCACATTTCCGTATTTATCAGCTTTAGTGCCGTATATAAGGGCAAAATCAGCGCTTATAGGCTTTTCAAAGAGATATTTTTTGTTATCAAGTTCATAAACTTTCTTGCCATCTGCAATATTTGTGCCAATTCCTGTCGGGGTCAAAACACCGCCAAGCCCCGCTCCTTTTGCACGAATCCTCTCCATCAGACTTCCCATCGGGGTAAGCTCCACCTCAAGTTCGCCTGATGCCATCTGTCTGCCGGTTTCAGGGTTTGTTCCGATGTGGCTTGTGATAAGTTTTTTTACCTGCTTATTTACGATTAATTTTCCCTTATCAACGTTTTCAAAGGAGGTGTCATTTGATATCATTGTAAGGTTTTTGATATTTTGGTTTGCCAGTTCATCTATGAGCTTATCCGGCGTTCCACAGCTTAAAAAGCCGCCCACCATAACGGTAGCCCCGTCTTTTATTAAATTTATTGCATCTTTAACAGAAACCAGTTTAGCCACTTCGGTATAGTATCCTTAAAAAATCTTTTTAGATTTTAGCACAAACATATATATTCGCAAAAATTAAAGCCATTCAGGATGATAGTATATTGTAAAAGTTTTGCCCTGTCTTATTCTTGCATGCCCGCCCATTATGAAATTTGTCAAAGAACCTGTCGGAGGCAGTATCGTAAGTGCCCATTTAATAGGAAAAACTATAAGGCTTCTGTCCTGTCCGAAAACTTCAAGGGTATTTTGAAGTTTACCATTTTCGACATTATCAATTTTGAAATCTTCAAAAACAATACTTGCAGGAATTCCGTTCATCCCGCTTGAAATTATAAGCCCAACTTTTGCTTTTACTATTTGACCTTTTCTAATTTTTAGTTTTCTTTTATAGAAAACATTATCTTCAACCTCAAATTTAATTTCCTGTCCTATATAGACATCGTTTTCAGATTTTATTTTTTCTTTGATTGAAATCTTTACAGGAATCTTGACTGTGCTTTTATAATCATAAACTGTATGCACACCGGGTTTTTGGATATCTCTTTCCTTTAGAATGGTTTCAACAATTTCATCTCTGATAATTTCCTGAATATTATCTGCGGAAGGCTCTGAAATTTCTGCACAAAAAACGCTGCCGCTAAAAAGCCCTGCAAATAAACACAAAGCTGCAAGAATAGTACCGGGTTTATTCATAATTCAGCTCTTTCCTTGACCTGTTTTTCAGCTTTTCTTCAAGCATTTTTCTATTATCCTGCGATGTTAAAAGAAAATTTTGATAGTTTTTATTATTATAATATTCATTATTTACAAGATAATACGGATATTTTACACAGATATGTTCATAAATTTTTGCAAGCCTTTTTGAGGTTGCGTTGTTTGTAAGGCTGTCTCCTCTCTTTTGCGGATAACTCTTATTTACAAGAGTAATCATTGCAACGGGATTATATCCGGAGCGTACCATATAATCCACCCCTATTTTATCAAAAATTATCTGGTATTTTTTAGGCGCAGCTTTTATTTTAAGAGAATTCAATCTTCCCTTAAAAAGCCCGGGGTATGACCTGTATGCTTCTGCAATTCTCCTTGAAAGAAATGCCGCAAGTTCATTATCATCTTCTATAAATTTATAATCATATCCGTAAACTATAATTTGGCGGTCTACAAGGGTTTTATCAAGTTTTAGCTTTTCTTTTACCTCTGTTTTATCATAAACAAAAACTACTCTGCCATCTATTTTATTTGAATTTAAAATAGAAACCCCGACATCATTTAGTCTCTTTTGTACGGCAGATTCTTTTTGAATATCTTCTGCTTTAATATCTTCAATTGCAAATGAAGCCAAAGGAAATACCATAACAAAACCAAACAAAAGCAGCTTTTTAAACATACGCTTAAATTAAACCCCCGCAACTATCTTATTTAATATGGTACCATAAATACTGTAAAATATATAGCTAAAAAGCACTAAAGGTTATATCTCAAAACAATGTGAATTTAAAAAACGGGGCGGTTTATTAAGCAGACCCCGTTTTTATATCTTTAATAAAATTAACCAATAACAGGAGGATTAAACACTCTTGCCGCCAGTTCCTTATCTAAAAGAAGAAGGGCATGGGTATCATCTTTTATCATTCTTAAAGTTTCTAAAACCCCTGAAACACTTGCTTCTTCTTCAACCTGTTCTTTAATGTACCATTGGAGGAAAAGAGCTGCGGCTCTGTCTTTTGTTTCATCTGCAACATCAGCCAGTTTATTGATTAAAGATGTCACAAGCTGTTCGTGTTTCAACACAGCTTCAAAAACTTCCAATGGTGAATTCCAGGTTTGGTCGGGCTTTTTAATGGCATCTAAAATAATTTCACCGTCTCTTTCCTGAATGTAATCATACAGCCCCCTTGCATGAGCCATTTCTTCCTGAATTTGAATATTCATCCAGTTTACAAAACCATTTAGATTTAATTTTTGAAAATATGCCTGCATTGAAAGGTAAAGATATGCTGAATACATTTCAGCATTTACCTGTTCGTTCAAAGCAGCATTCATTCTTTCATTAAGCATTTTATACTCCTTCTTCTCTCACTCTTTGCATCAAAATTATACCACCTGAAAATTTTACAATAGAAATTTTTTTGTTCTAAAATATTTTTTATGAATATTTCTGTTGTTAAGATGGTTTTGCCGATAATTTTGCTTTTAATCTCAAACGTTTTTATGACGTTTGCATGGTATGGACATTTAAAGTTTAAATCAAGCGCTTTAATTGCGGTCATTTTGATAAGCTGGGGCATAGCATTCTTTGAATACTGTTTTCAGGTGCCCGCAAACAGAATAGGCTATGAGGTATACAACGCATATCAGCTTAAAACAATTCAGGAAGTTATAACCCTTGTAGTTTTTATAGTCTTTTCTGCCCTTTATTTAAAAGAGGGGTTAAAATGGAATTATTTAATCGGCTTTCTTTTTATCATCCTTGCTGTATTTTTTATATTTAAAAAATGGTAACATCAAAAACCATTCCTGCAATCGGTTCTATGCTTCGCCGGTTTTTGAAGCCTGGATATTTTCTTTAACGGTTTCTTTTTTCTGACGTTTTTTAACAAGGTATGCTGCCATTATGGCAGTCAGAGGGACACAGGCTAAGAGCGAAATACTGCCCGTTAATGCTGACAAAATTTCACTTGCTACCTGATTTAAGTTGAAAAATTTTGATGTATCGATGTTTGATGCCAAGAGCACAAGCGGCATCGCACTTCCAAGATACACTAAAATCAATGTATTTGACATTGTCCCTATGATATCCCGCCCTACATTCATGCCGGATTTAAAAAGTTCCATAACACCAAGGTTTTTATCCGTTATATGGATTTCATTTATGGTGCTTGCAATTGAAACTGCAACATCCATCAAAGCGCCTAATGCCGCTACAATCATAGAGGCTGCTAAAATCCCCGTAAAGCTTAAATTTGGTTTTTGGGTGTATAAAAATACACTTTCTTCACCCATAAAACCCGTAAGATGCGCCATTTTAATTGAAATAAGCGCAAGAGCAGATGCAAAAATAAGGCTCAAAACTGTTCCCAATACTGCAGCATTGCTCTTTGAATTAAACCCTGCAACAAGATACATGGTTGCAACCGTTGAAAGAATTGATATAACAAGCGCTGCAATGACAGGAGACATTCCCCATAATACTGCAGGGACAAAAATTAAAAATATCAATAAAACAGTAATTACGATTGATAAGAGGCTGAGAAGCCCTTTTTTTCTTCCTATTCCGATTAAAAATGCAATAAAAATAAAGCTATAGAGATAAATTGTGCCCGCTCTTTTTACATCTGTTATAAAAATATCGACATCTTTTATATTTTCAGGACTGTCTGTTGCAGATTCCATCATAAGGAGCACTCTGTCCCCTTCTTTTAAGAAAACCTCATACGCAGGGTTGCCCGTCATTAAATTTTCCGTAACTTTTTCTTCGCCCTTGAACTGCCCCGTGATAATTTTTACCGTAACTATCTGTTTTGAGATTTCTTCCGGGTTATCTGTTTTTTCTGTGTAATCGTAGTCTATTCTTTTTACAATACCTTCCGCAGAAGAAGTATAGGTATTTACAGGAGCTTCAACCGCCTCTTTCAGACGATTTTCCTCAACATTTAAAGTTTCTGCCATACATTCTGCAAAAACAGAAAAAAATGTCATAATAAAAAATATTAAGATTGCAAAAAGCTTTTTCATGGCATACATTTTAGCGCAAAAATTTTGGCGCAGATAATAAAAATATGCTAGAATCAATTTATGCAAAGTTTTTCAAAAAATGATTTAATTAAAAAGCCAAAGGTGAGCATCATTATAACCTGCTTTAACCTTGCAAAATATTTGCCGGATTTAATAGAATCCATTGAAAACCAGACGTACAAAAATTTTGAGGTAATAATTGTAAATGATGCATCTTTTGATGAAACAAAGGAATTTTTGGACGAGCTTTTATCAGACAATTTTATAAATAAAATTTTCCGTTCCCTTGAAAAGGGCAGGTTTAGCGGTCTTAAAATCTCAAAGGAGAAATACAAAGTTATCCACAACTTAAAAAACCTTGGGCAATTTGGTTCATTTTTGGAGGGACTTAAGGTTGCAGAGGGTGAATTTGTATGCCTCATTGATGCTGATGATGTTTTAATGCCCGAATATTTGATGTGCCACCTGCAGACCCATATGAATACATCTGTTGCATTCACAAGTGCAGCCCAGTTTGAGATTGATGAAAATTCAACGGTTCATTCCCTTGTTTCGTTAGCATCAAGCGGATATAAAAATATCAATTTTGATATGTCTTTAAAAACCGAGGATGAAATCTTTGATCTTTCAGACAAGATAAAAGATTTTAACGTTACAGTTTTGGATAATAAAAGCTGTAAATTCGGAAATTGGGCGTGGGGACCTACATCCTCTGCTATGATGAGAAAATCTGCAGCAGAATTTTTATTAAAATACCCGACACCAAAGGATTGGATAAAGGGCGCTGATAAGATTGCATTCACATTTTTACACCTGATAGGCGGCTCTGCCTTAATTTCAGCCCCATTATTTGCCTACAGGCGCCACAAAACAAATTTATCAAGCGCAAACCCTGTAATCGGAAATTTCAGATATTTAAAGCCTGATTGCATAAAGCTTTATGTGGGATACAACAAAAGAATCCGTTTTGATATTTTAAGATTTATATTTAAAAACTATGATTATTTTTGCGAAAGGTTTAACCCTCTGAATGTAAAAAAGATGATATTTTCCATCATCTTTTCAATAGATTTTTATACCCTAAAAAGAGCCTTTAAATCTTTATTTGTATGGTAATTTCCGACGATTTATAAAAACAGGGCTCAATCTTAAAATTATACAACCTGATCTAAAACGGCACCAACATCGTTTGATTTTACAAACTGGGTTCTTGTTTCATCTACTTTTGATACAGCATCTGCATAATCTGCTCTTGTGTTTCTTCCGTCTAAAAGCATGCCGCTTGATGACGCTGCGTTTGCACCTTTAAAATTAGTTTCGCTGCCGGTAAAATTTAATTTACGTTTTCCGCAATTACAAGAAATAGGCTCTATCATGGTTAAACACTTCCCTTATTACACAATTATATAAAACCTGAAAGCAGATTTTCTTGCTACTATTATAACACTTTTTTAAAAATTGTGAAATATATTGTTACAAAAACCGCCCGTTAGTATGAAATCAGGCATTTAGGGGGTTAATTTTAACGGCATTTGAATTATTATTAAAATTATGCAGACAAATTGGAAAATTACACCATATATATTCCTGTTACCTGCTTTAATTCTTTTAGCGGTATTTTTTTTCATACCGTTTTTTCAGACCATAATCTATAGCTTTCAGGATTATTCAAATGATATTTACAATCCTGCATTCGGAACACTTGCAAACTATAAAGCACTCTGTCATTCCCCGCTTTTTATAAAATCAATTTTGAATACTTTTTATTTTCTTGCCCTGACAACACCGTTTCTGGTTATTTTCCCGCTATTTCTTGCAATTTTAATCAATCAAAAGATAAGAGGGAAGACTTTATATAAACTCATCATTTATCTGCCTGTTGTGGTTTCAATTGTTGTAGTTGCAATAGCATTCAAATGGCTTTACGCTTCAGGAGGACTTTTAAATTATTTTATGGAAATATTAAACCTTCCTCCTGTAAACTGGCTTTCAAGCCCGAAAGTTGCAATGGCTTCAGTTGCAATGGTAACCATCTTTAAAGGGGTTGGGTATTATATGATGATATATCTTGCATCTTTAATGAGCGTGCCAAAAGAACTATATGAGGCTGCTGAAATTGACGGAGCAAATGAATTTCAAAAACATATGACTGTAACCATTCCGCATTTGATGCCAACAATTGCCCTTGTTTCAACAATAAGTGCAATCTCGGCATTAAAAGTTTTTGTTGAAATATATGTTATGACAAAAGGCGGACCCCTGGATTCAACCAAAACGATTGTATATTATATATATGAACGTGCGTTTGAAAACCTGGATATAGGGCTTGCATCAGCTGCCTGTGTTATTTTGCTTTTAATTGTTATGGTATTTTCTATAATAAACATTCTTTGTTTTGAAAGAAAAAAATACGGGTTGTAGAGGGGTTTTAGGTAGAAATTATGCGGCATATTAAAGGTTTTTTTATTCATATAATTTTAATATTTGTTTGTTTTTTGTGTCTTTTACCCTTTTTGTGGCTGACATCCACCGCACTAAAAGGACCGATGGAAAACATTTTCCAATATCCGCCGGTGTTTATTCCGGAAGATTTTACATTTGAAAATTTTAAGCTCGTCCTTGCTTTGGTTCCAATCATAGGCTATGCAATAAACAGTTTTATTGTCGCCTTTTTCACCGTGGTTTTAAACCTGATTTTTTCAGCCCTTGCGGCATATCCACTGGCAAGGATGAATTTCAGGGGAAAAAATATAGCCTTTTTTGGCATTCTTGCAACAATTATGGTGCCGTTTCAGGCTATAATGCTTCCAATATATATTATTACCCTGAAATTAAACCTTGTGGATTCTTACAGCAATTTTCAAGGGTATTTGGGGCTTATTCTGCCTTTTGCCGTGAATGCATTCGGCATTTTTCTTTTAAGACAGGCATTTTTAGCAGTGCCAAAAGAGCTTGAAGAATCTGCGGTCATTGACGGATGCAATTCTTTCCAAATATTTTTTAAAGTACTTTTACCCCTAATAAAGCCTTCTTTAGCGGTTCTTGCAATATTTACATTTATTGGCAGCTGGGGCGAATTTTTATGGCCGAGCATTATTTTAACAAAAGATGCCCTTTATACTCTTCCTGTCGGAATAAATGACCTGCAGGGCGCATTCAGCGCAAACTACAGACTTATAGCAGCAGGTTCTATGATTTCAATAGTCCCGATTGTTATTTTCTTTGTATCCCTGCAAAAATATTTCATCCAAGGTTCCACAGAGGGTGCTGTTAAGGGGTGAATTGTTTTTGCATAATGCTGAATTTCATTGGCAAAGAGCTTCTCACGCCCGAAGGGTATGGCTTGTTATTTTCAAACTTTACAATATCTGTACTAAATGTCAGATATTCAGATGTCATATCATTGGAAAATTTTGGAATGTTAAGATTGTACAGAATGTTTATAACCTCTTTACATCTTTCATCATCAGCATTTACAATATGATAATTCAATTCTTTGCCGCCTCTGCAAGAAAGACGTTCTATGCTTTTTATTGTTCCGTCTTTGTTTAATGTAATTAGCGCGTTGGCGCTCAAAGGCATATCTTTTTGTTTTAAAATATTTGTATAATATTCTGTTGCAATTGTATCAAATTTTTTAATATATCTTACATATGGCTTACATGCAGGTTTAACCACCTTTGTATAATCATCATTAACATTGGGAATATTTTTTGAATTTTGTTGCGCATCTTGCATGCGTTCTGTATATTTAATCACTTTTTCAAAATCTATGCATTTATTATCATCATATACAATTTCTTGCATCTTAAAGCTTTGTTTTACCCTGTTTTTAACTGCATCGGGACGAGTAAAAACAGAATATATACAGGCAACAAATAATCCCCAAAGTATATATACATAGAATGCTGCTACAGCAATGTATTTTATTGCAACTTTTGTCGGATATATCTTCTCTTTTACCTTGATTTTTGCAGTTATGTTTGTTGTAACCTCATTGTCAGATACAAATGTATTTGTCTCAAAATCAGGTATTTTTTCCCTTTGTTCAATATCAATTTCTCCACTAAAGGTTATATTGTCTGTTAATTGCAACATTTGCTCACCAAAAGAATCAAATTTTATAGATGATATATCCGTAATCATCTTTTTGATTATTTGTTCTTCCTTGCAATTTACTGTGTCTTCACCAATACTTCTTTCACAGGAATATTTAACCGGTTTTATTACGATTCCGTTTTTATCCAAAGTAAGATTTTCCAAAGTAATATGTGTATAGATGCCCGATTTTTCATAAACTAATTTGGGCGAATAATACATATATGGTTCATATTTTTTGGATAATTTTTCTATTTTTTCAGCTTGTTTTTTATAATAATTCTCTACAATAACATAAAGTTCATGTGAGCTTGACCCGCTTGTAAATTCAATATATTTTCTTACCTTTATCCCATCATAAGCAAAAGCAGAGCTTGATGACATAAAAAAGCAAAATATCAAAAAAGCGGCAATAATCTTTTTCATCTTTTCTCCTGATTTTAAAGATTTTACCCGTTTTTTTATTTCTGGCATAATTTTTAACATAAAGATATAATGCTTTTATGGACGAAACATTTTCAAGAAACGAATTATATTGGGGCAAAGATTTTCAAAAATACCTTTTTGGCTTAAAAATTGCAGTGTTCGGGCTTGGAGGCGTTGGAGGATTTGCACTTGATGCCATAGCCCGTGCCGGAGTCGGGCATTTTTTGATTGTTGATTTTGATACCGTAAGCAAATCTAATATTAACCGTCAGCTTATCGCCCTGAATTCAAGCATAGGACGCAAAAAAACAGAAATTTTTAAAGAAAGACTTTTAGATATCAATCCATCTGCATCTGTGCAGATTTATGACGGTTTTTTTAGTGAAGATTCTGCAGATAAAGTTTTTTCGGGCGATTTTTCAATTCCCAAAGAAAAAGCGGATTTTATAGTCGATGCAATTGACACGGTTAAATCAAAAATTGAACTTATAAGGCTTGCAAAAGAAAACGAAATTAAAATCATCTCCTCTTTTGGTGCAGGCAACAGAATGGATGCGACAAAATTATTTGTTGCAGATATATCTGAAATTAAAGCTCTTGGCGGAGGCAGGGACAGTTTTGTAAAAAACGTTTTGCATAAACTTGAAAAATATGCAGGTATAAAAGATGGGTTAGCCGTTGTTTCAAGCAGCGAAAAACCCCACAATGAAGCAAAAATCAGCAATGTAGAAACCATTGAAACAGAAGATGGAAACAAAATAGAATTTACAAAATTTACTCCGGCATCCACCCCTGCAGTTCCGGCTGTAGCAGGGTATTTAATGGCAGATTATATATTAAAAACTTGTTACAATAATTTTTTAAATTTGAAATCATGAATGCACTACTATCAAGGGTTTCAAGGTAATACTTTTGTATTAATTCTTTTATGCGATAAAAGCATGTATAATATAGGTTAAGATAAGAATGTGAGCACTTTAAGACCACCTGCCATCTTTATTCGGGGTTGCGATATAAAAATTTTGGGCGGGATAAAAAAGATTTTGAAGGGCTCACATTTTTTATGCCTGATTTTTTGGTTTTAGGATTTTTAACAAGAAAAGCTCCATGCAAAAGATGCAGTTCAGGGACGCGGTCCCGTTTATGATTTGCAGTTGAAATCTTGAACCTCCGCCCCCAAGCCTCTTTTACGGTCCCTTCACTGCATCTTTTGCATTTCGCAACCGTTAAATCGACACTTCTTAAAAGGCAACAAAAACAAAACTCTCAACTTTTCAAAACTTCCATGCTACAATAAAAGCTATGAAAAAGAGTAAGTTTGTAGCTGTTGTCGGCAGACCGAATGTCGGAAAATCTACCCTTATAAACAGAATCCTTGGCGAAAGACGCTCTATCGTTGACGATATGCCGGGTGTTACGCGCGATAGGATTTATTTTGATGCATCCTGGCAATCCAAAGAATTTGTTTTGATTGACACAGGCGGCATTGTGACAAATGACGAAGATGAATTTGTAAATAATATTTTTAACCAGGCAAAACTTGCCGTGGAAGAGGCTGATACCATTCTTTTTGTGGTGGATGCAAAATCCGGACTTTCCCCGTATGATACCGATATTGCAAACATTTTAAGACAATCAGGCAAAGAGATTATCCTTGTTGCAAATAAGGTGGATTCAATATCTGAAATAGGTAATATATCAGATTTTTATGCTCTTGGAATAGGCGAACCGCAAGCAGTATCTGCACTCCATGGATCTGGCGGAGTGGGCGACCTTTTGGATAAAATCACAAAAGATCTTGAAAAAAAGCCTGATGAAGATGAAGAAAACGGAGCAATAAAAATTGCAATTGTGGGCAAACCAAATGCCGGAAAAAGCTCCATTTTAAATAATTTATTAAATGAAAACCGCGCAATAGTTTCCCCTGTTTCAGGCACCACAAGGGATACAATAAATTCAGAAGTTATATATCAGGATAAGGATTTTATTCTGGTAGATACTGCGGGCATCAGAAAAAAATCAAAGGTAGATTACGGAGTGGAGGCATTCGCTGTAGACCGTGCCATCAGGGCAATCCGCGAAGCCGATGTAGCACTTTTGGTTATAGATGCAACAGAAGGACTTACAGACCAGGATAAAAAAATAGCGCAAACTGTTGAAGAAGCAGGCTGCGGACTTATTGTAGCGTTTAACAAATGGGATTTAATTAAAAATGTCCAAACCCATAAGCTTGAAAAACAAATTGAAGACGATGTACCGTTTTTAAACTATGCAAAGAAAATCTTTATCAGCGCAAAGACAGGACAAAGACTTAACCAGATTTTTGACACTGCAATTGAAGTTGCCGGACAGAGAGACAAAAGGGTTCAGACAGGGCTTTTAAATAAAGTTATAAATGAAGCAATTGCTCTAAACCCGCCAAATTCAATTAAGGGAAAATTTGCAAAAATTTACTATTCAACCCAGGTAAAGGCAAAACCGCCGACTTTCGTTCTCTTTGTAAACAATAAAGATTTGATAAAAGATTCATATAAAAGATACCTTTTAAAGAAGCTTCGTGAGGCTTTCGGGTTCTTTGGCACGCCAATCAGAATTTCATTCAGGGAAAGAAAAGAAAAGGATAAATAAAGGACGGGAAAATGACAGACTTATTTATGATTACAGTTACAATAATCTCAAAAGCTTTGATGATAGCGGCTTTTTCTTATTTAATTGGTTCAATCCCGACAGGATATTTAATCGTTAAATCTAAAACCGGTCAGGACATAAGAGAAGTAGGCTCAGGCTCTACGGGTGCTACAAATGTGAAACGCGTTTTGGGGAAAAAATGGTTTTTTATTGTAATGTTTTTAGATGCATTTAAAGGTGCATTTCCGGTATTATTCTTCCGTTTTGCCGTGCAGCATGGGATAATGTCTCCTGATTTATACGACCTTTCTCCTGTAATTGCTGCCATATTTGTAATTATCGGACACTCAAAATCTGTATTTTTAAATTTTAAAGGCGGAAAGTCTGTTGCATCAGGGGTTGGCACAATAATTGCACTAAACTGGCAGGTTGGGCTTTTGCTTGCACTTATTTGGAGTCTTATAACCTTTGTTACAAAATACGTTTCCGTAGGTTCTATCATAGCACTTTTGCTTGCGCCGTTTTTTATGTTTTGCTTTGATGCACCTGTATCATACATTACATATTGCGCAATTGCAGCAGTTTATGTCATCTATCTTCACCGTGAAAACATCCAAAGACTCATTAAAGGAGAAGAAAACAAGGTAAGATAGCTGCTTATCGTTGTTTGATGTGTTTTTAAGCATAGATGGTGTTTTTGCACTTTTAGAAGGAAGAAAATGAAAACGATAGAAATAATACCAAAAATCAAGGTGGACAGCAAAGAAAAGCTTGCACTTGTCTATACGCCTGGTGTTGCAAAAAGTTCAAATGCGATAAAAGAGGATTATGACAAGGTTTTTGACCTTACAAACAGGTCAAATTCGGTTGCAGTACTATCTTTTAGTTATACAGAAAGCTTAAAACGAGCCGTATATATAAAAGAAACATTTGGTGCAGATGCTTACCCCTTTGAAATTAAGAAAAATGAGCTTCCTTTTGATGAAACAGAACGCAAAAAAGAGCTTAATTTTGTCATTGAAAATATTATGCCAAATTTTATGGGAGTTGATACGGTTTTAATGCAGGATAAGCCCTTTGATGCACCTCTGGATATCCCCACAAGGAGTAAAGGATGTCTGTTTAGCGGAAATATAAATATTGAAAGCATTGACCCTGTTGAATTGCGCCGTCTTTTTGGCGGTGTAACAGAAACCAAAGTTGCAGAAATACCCGATAATACCTTTAAAAAGCCGGTTGCAATTGTCTCAGACGGGAGCGCCGTGCTTGGATTAGGCAACATTGGTGCAGAAGCAGGAATTCCCGTTATGGAAGGAAAGGCAGTATTATTCAAAGAACTTGGCAGCACAGATGCAATGTCTTTGTGTCTTAAAACGCAAATTCCTGCTGAAATTGAGCGAATTGTATATTTACTTGAAAATTCCTTTTCGGGCATAAATTTGGAGGATATAAGCGCTCCAAGGTGTTTTGAGATTGAGCAAAATTTAATCCAAAAGCTTCAGATTCCTGTTTTCCATGATGACCAGCATGGAACCGCAATTGTAGTTCTTGCAGGACTTTTAAACGCAATGAAGGTTGCAGGAAAAAACCTGGAAGATACAAAAATTATTTTCTCCGGAGCAGGCGCTGCAGGGCAGGCTATTTGCAGGCTCTTAATCAAAATGAGAGAGTTTTTGGCTTCTGTTAATTCAAGTGCAAAAAATTCCGATGATTTAGACAAAAAAGACACACCCAAATCATCAACAAAAGGTGGTAACGGCATCTTAATGTTTGATAAATCCGGCGCCGTTTATAAAGGACGTCCTGAAAACGACCTGTCGCTTGAGGCTATTGCAGAAATTACAAATTACGAAAATTTCAAAGGCAGCCTGAAAGACGGTATAAAAGGGGCTGATATTTTCATAGGGGTGAGCACGAAAAACATTCTGACACAGAATATGGTAAAAACCATGGCAAATAATGCCGTTGTATTTGCAATTGCAAACCCCGAACCTGAAATATTACCAAATTTGGCACTTGAAGCAGGCGCTTTAATTGCAGCATCAGGCAGGAGTGATTTTAACAATCAGATAAATAATTCACTTGTTTTTCCGGGGCTTTTTAAGGGCATTTTAAATTCGGGCGTTAAAAAAATTGACGACAGAATAAAAATTGAGGCAGCACTTGCCTTAGCAGAAATTGTTCCGGCTGACAAACTGAATAAAAATTATATAATCCCTGACGCCTTAGATAAAAATGTACCCTTGGGCTTGCAAAAAATATTTCAGCATGTATGATTAAAATGTCAGAAAACAGCCTGAATACAAGACAGGCAGCCCAACATCTCAAATATCAGAAATAGCCTTAATTTTAAGGTATTTTGGTGTTTTTAAAATTTTAGGGTAAATAATATTACAGAAAAATAAACTTGAAGAAAGGTAATAAACGTGAGCGAAGAAAAAGAAATTCAAACAAGTGAAGCAGTAGAAACAGTTGAAGAAGTTAAAGTGGAAGAAACTGCCGAAGTTGTTGAAACAGCAGAAGAAAATGTTGAAGTTCAACAATTGAAACCCCAAAGAAAAGGGCAAAGAAGAAGAAAAATCGAAACAGTTGAACCGGTTGAATCAGAATGGAAAGAACAGGTTGTTCAAATCCGTCGTGTAACAAAGGTTGTAAAAGGCGGTAAGAAACTTTCTTTCCGCGCAATTGTTATCGTTGGCAATAAAAAAGGACAGGTTGGAATGGGCGTTGCAAAGGCAGCCGAAGTTATTGTTGCAATTCAAAAAGCTGTTGCAGACGGCAGAAAGAACCTTATCAGTGTTCCTATCTTTAAGACAACAATTCCCCATATGATAACAGGTCGTTCAGGCGCAGGCAGTGTTGTTTTAAAACCTGCTTCCCAAGGTACAGGTGTTATTGCAGGTGGTGCAGTTCGTGCAGTGCTTGAATTATCAGGAATTGAAAACATCTTATCAAAATCATTGGGTTCAAAGTCTCCTCTAAATGCTGCTAATGCAACATTAAACGCTCTTAAGTCTTTAAGAACATTTAAAGATGTTGCAGCCCAAAGAGGCATCTCAATGAAACAGCTTTTAGGCTAGTTTTAAGCAGGCAAAAGGCAAAAAGCCTGAATGCCAACCACTAAATTAAGATAACTAAAAAGAAAAAGGTAAAATAAAATGGCAAAGACAGAAACAGTTAAAATAACTTTGAAAAAAAGTACAATCGGTGCCCCCGAAAAACATACAAAAATTGTTAAGGCGCTTGGCTTAACAAAGACAAATCAGGTTGTTGAACACAACAAAACAGATATTATTATGGGTATGGTAAATAAAATTCCCCATCTTGTAGAAGTTGTGAAATAAAACCTTTAAACCCTTGAAATGCACATAAAAATGTGCCTAAAAGTACAATAGCAAAATAATAAGGAATAAAATAAAATGATAACACTAGAAGATTTAAAGCCTGCTGAAGGATCAGTTAAAAAATCCAAAAGAGTAGGCAGAGGAAGATCATCAGGACATGGTAAAACATCTTGCCGCGGTAACAACGGTGAAGGACAAAGAAGCGGAAGAACTGCAAAACGCGGTTTTGAAGGCGGTCAGATGCCTGCTTTCAGACGTTTACCAAAACTGAAAGGCTTCAACAATATTCACGCTTTGAATGCTGCTGAAATAAATGTTTCCGCTCTTGAAAAATTAAACGTTGAAGTAGTTGATTTAGCTTATTTAAAAGAGAATAAAATCGCACATTCTTCATCTGATATTTTAAGAGTTTTAGGAAACGGCGAAATATCAAAAGCAATTACTGTAAAAGCTACCTATGTTACAGAATCTGCCAAAGCAAAAATCGAAAAAGCAGGCGGAAAAGTAGAATTAGTTTAATTATTAAAATGAATATTAAAGGTACTAAGCCGCACATTGCAGATAAATTTGAAAGCAAGTGTGGTTTAGAATCTTTAATTTAAAATAAAAGGAAAGGTCAAGTACTCTAAGATGCAACAAGCAAATAATGAACAAATGCTTCAAAGCTTAGTGAGCAATATTCGCTCAAGCGGACTAAAGCAAAAGTTAATTTTTACGTTTATAATTATTGCCTTGTTTAGGTTTGGCACACAGCTTCCTATCTTTGGCATAAACAACGAAGTTTTCCAGGCACTTGCTGCAGGAAACAATATGATAGGTTTCTTGGATTTATTTTCAGGGGGAGCTTTAGGAAAAGTTTCAATATTTGCTCTTGGCATAGGACCATACATCACAGCATCAATCATTATGCAGCTTTTGGCTGTAATAATTCCTTACCTTGAAAATCTTCAAAAGGAAGAAGGCGAAGCCGGGAGACGCAAAATCCAGCAGTTAACAAGACAGTTCACTGTTATACTTGCATTCTTCCAATCATTTGTGTTTGTAACAATTTTGTCAAAACTTCCGGGCTCCATAATGCATACCGTTAATCCTTTTATGTTCTTTATGGGCTCTATGATAGCACTTACGGCGGGTGCTGTTATGGTGATGTGGCTTGCAGAATTAATCACCGAAAAAGGCATCGGAAACGGCGGTTCACTTTTGATTTTTGTCGGTATCATTTCTGGAATACCTTTGTATACCCAAAGAACTGCGACCCTGGTTTCACAAGACCCAAGATTGCAGCTTGGTATTATGGCTTTGCTTTTAATATTTGTTGCAACAATAATTTTTATCATAATTTTACATGATGCCGTAAGAAAGGTGCCGATAGTCTCTGCAAGGCGCCAGGTAGGAAATAAGGTATACGGCGGTCAAAATTCAAATATCCCGTTTAAATTAAATCCGGGTGGTGTAATGCCGATTATCTTTGCTGTTGCAATTCTTCTATTCCCTGCAACAATTTTAGGTTTTGTACATCAGATGAACGTTTCAAATCCGGCTTTAAAGAGTGTTTTAGAGTCAATGAATGCATTTTTAAGCCCGTCAAGTGTTAGCTACTATATTATTTATTTCTTATTAATTGTGGCTTTAACATTCTTTTATGCTTCAATTATTCCAAATATGCAGCCTAAAGAAATTGCAAATAATCTTAAAAAATATGGTTCTGCAATTCCCGGCGTTAAGCCCGGAAAACCGACTGCAGAAAAGCTGGATGAAATATTGTCAAGATTAATGTTCATAGGTGCTATTGCCCTTGGTATTATTGCAATGATACCAACTGTAGCATCAAAAATTACCAATATTACAACCCTTCAGGGTCTCGGTGCCACATCTTTAATCATTATGGTTGGTGTTGCGCTCGATTTTATTAATCAAATCAAAACCCATATGCTTGCAAAAAATTATGAAAGTTTCCTAAAACAGGAACAGTAGTTTTTAACAGGTAAACAAAATTTAATAGTCTTTAAAAGAAAGTGTAAGTATTTATGAAAAAAGTTTTTATTTTCTTAGGACCTCCGGGATGCGGCAAGGGCACGCAAACAGATACATTGTCTAAAGAATTAGAAATTCCGCACATAGATACAGGTTCACTTTTAAGGGAAAATATTAAAAACGAAACTGAATTTGGCAAAATTGCAAAAAGTTTCATAGACAAAGGGCAGCTTGTACCTATTGAAGTTGTTGCATCTGTTATAGGAGAGAGAATTTCAAGAGAAGACTGCAGGGAAGGCTATATTCTTGACGGCTTTCCAAGAAGCATAGAGCAGGCAGAAGCGCTTAAGAATATGTGGGAAAAATCTCCGTATAAGTTTGAAAAAAATGAAAAAGTTGCGGTTTATTTTGATATCCCAACTGATGTTTTGGTCGAAAGACTTATAAACAGACGTTCATGCCCAAAATGTGGCAAAATTTACAACCTAAAAAGCTCTGCGCCAAAAGTTGAAGGCAAATGCGATATCTGTAATGTTGATTTAATTCAAAGAAAAGACGACACGAAAGAAACTGCCGTTTTAAGGTTTGAAACTTACAACAGGGAAACCAAACCCCTTTTGGATTTTTATAAAAATGAAGGAATTCTGGTGCAAATTAATGCAAACCAGGGAATAGATGCAGTTTATAAAGAATTAAAGAGTGTTATAAATGATTAACAGAAAATCAAGAGAAGAAATAAAGCTTATGCGTCATGCAGGCGGCGTTGTAGCACTTGTGCATAAGGCAATGAAAGAAGCTGTGAAACCCGGAATTTCAACATTTGAGCTGGATGAAATTGCAGCAAAAGTTATAAAAGAAAACAAATGTACGCCGACATTTTTAGGCTATAACGGTTTCCCAGGCTGCATATGCACATCAATCAATGAAGAAGTAGTTCATGGAATTCCATCCAAAAACCGCATATTAAAAGAAGGAGACATCGTATCAATCGATGTGGGCGCCACATACAGAGGGCTTGTCGGGGATTCTGCATGGACTTATCCTGTAGGAAAAATCAGCAAAGAATACGAAGATCTGCTTAAAATAACCGAGCTTGCACTTTTCAACGGCATCTCAAAGATGAAAGAAGGAAATATTCTTGATGATATTTCAGGTGCTGTGGAAGATACGGCGCTTGGATGCGCAGAAAATATTCCTGATGAATTAAAAAATCCTGACGGCACAGGAAAGAAATACGGTATTGTCCGCCAATATGGCGGTCATGGCGTAGGACGCAATATGCACGAAGACCCGTTTCTTTTTAACTACAGAGTAAGGAACAATACAAAGCTTAAAACAGGTTATGTTATTGCAATTGAGCCTATGATTAATCTTGGTGTGGATGAAGTTATAGTATCAACAGTTGATGATTGGTGCGTTTCAACTGTAGATAATAAAGCTTCTGCCCATTTTGAACATACAGTTGCCGTAACAGATGACGAACCGTTAATTTTGACAGCACTTGAGTAAGCTTTAAAATAAACTTTTTGGTAACAACTGTTATATTTCTGCCTTTTGTACAATATTTGAAATTTTTTCAAGATAGTTAAATTCCGGGTTGAAATACACGGTTTTGCTTTCATTTTTGGCAAGCGAAACATATGTTATGGATACATTCCTGGTTTTGTAGAGTTTTGATGCTGCATATAAATATACAATGCTTTGGATATCACCTTCAGGCTTTTTTGGTACATTTACCATTTTCCAGTCATAAATCTCAACTTTGGGAGCTTTTATAGCGCCCACCGCACTGCTTGCCGTGCCACCGTCTTTGCTGCCGCAGCACAAAACAGCGTCAAACCTGCCTGTAAGGTAAAATTCCTGTTCCTGTTTTCTGATGCATCTTATTAAAAAGGATTGTTCGATATCTTTTTCCGGAGCGTTTTTTAAGGTTTTTACGGCATTAAATTCTTTGATATTTTCTAAAAATTCTCTGTCCTTTTTGGAAAATGAGGCTTCAATTTTTGCCATATCAAACCCTTTCAGGTAGAAACACAAAAAATTGTGCAGGTTTTGCCCAGCTTTTGTGCTTGAACTGTCGGGATTTAAAAAAAGTCCGTCTTTATACTTCAGTTTATATGCAGCTGGGTCATTATCCAAAATTTTTAATGAATTTGCACTAAATACGGTCTTGGTGTTCATTTTATATCGCCTCCGCATTCTGATGACATTTTAATGTCAAAAATCCGGTTTGGTATTTTGTCCCTCGTCTTATTATAGATTTTATAACTTTTTGCGGATGAAAGATAAAGTTTTCTTTTTGCCCTTGTAAAGCCAACATATGCAAGTCTGAAATTTTCTTCCTGTATTTCTTTTTTAAGTTCAGCTTCACTTTTTGGTTCGGTTTTAACACTTTCGATAAATTTTGAGTTTTCTTTAAGTTTAATATCATTAATATCAAAGGTTAAATTATCTGTATACATTTCCGGAATAAAAACATAATCAAACTCATCCCCTTTTGATTTGTGCAGGGTTAAAATCCTGATTGCAGCATCTGCAGTGCTTTCGGCATTTGAAATAAGTTTTATGCCGGTTCTGTTCGCTTTTGCTGCCATATCATTAAGCTTTTTTACAGTATCTTCAAAAGTCTTGTTTACATTATAAACTTTTGAAATTATCCCGGAAACAAGCGGTACATTCACCTTATTCAGACACAAGTGTCCTTTTGTATCTCCTGTAAAATAAAATTCACCAACCTTGTATGCGACTTCATACACAGGTAAATTCCACATCTGTATAAAATATTTTAAGTCCCAGAATATGCCAAAATATTCATTATTTCCTACAATAAACGGCTCTTTCAAAGTATCCAGGAAATTTAATATTTCAATATCCTCCCTGTAAAATCCAAGTTCAATAAGGGTTTTAGCACAATTTCTTACAATATTATTATTCAAAGGATTATTTATAAAGTTTAAAATGGCTAAAACTACTCTGTATACCGGGTTCAGGCCAAGCGTTTCGGAATTTGTTGTAAATTCAAGAGTAGAATTTTCAGATAAAAAATTGCTCCAATCCAATACCCCTTTATTGCTCCTTAGAAGTATTGCAACACTTGGGGTCTGCCCGGATACGTCATTCAAAAGTTCATTAGTCTGGCATTTTGCATATATTTCTTTAATTTTATTCAGGATAAAATCTTTCTCGTCCTTTTCCTTTTCGAATATGAGCTTTTCAACACTGTTTATATCCTCAATATTTTTTCCGGGAACGGGTTTTGTCTCAACAGGCAAAAACGCATCAGGTGCCATATTTTCAGCATATTTTATAAGTTTATTTGAAAAATCAATTATTCCCGTTGCATTTCTGTTTGAATAATCCATTTTTACATTTAAGTTTTCCGATATAAAACGTTTAAACCCCTTTACATCAGCATTTGAAAATGTAGTCGTAATAGCCTGGTTCACATCCCCGCAGCGAATAAGATTTTCATTCTTTGCCGTCAATATCTTTATCAGCTCCTGCTGAATTTCACTTGAATCCTGTGCTTCGTCCTCTATCACATATTTCATCAGATTTTGATAATATTCCCTTACGCCTTTATCGTTTCTTAAAAGGGTTAAGGAAAGCGCCAAAAGATCATCGTAATCAATATAGTTAGAGCTCAAAAGCGTGGTCTTATAGGTTTCAAATATTTTGGAAAAAAGCGGGGAGAGCTTATCCGGATTTTGGTGTTTTTGGTTTTTATAGGCAGAAATTGCCCTGTCATACAAATCCGCCTTTGATAAATCAAGCCCGAAAGAACTCATAATATCCTTTATTATTTGCAACCTCTTTATTTCATCCAAAATTTCAAAATCCACATCAAGATTCAGTTTTGTATGGTTATTATTTTCCCTTAAAATCCTGAGTGCAAGACCATGAATGGTTGAAATGTGCGGCAGTTCAACAAGGTTTGGAAAATTTTCTTTAATCCTTTCTTTGAAATTTCTTGCAGCGGATTCCATAAACGTAAGTACAAAAATATTTTCAGGCGGTACATTTTCATCCAGAAGTTTTAGAATAAGAGCAAGCATTATAGTGGTTTTTCCGGCTCCTGCAACAGCACTCACAGCCATTTTACCCTGTTTATATTCTAAAACAGGCGCCTGATCAGGTCTTGGGATAATTTTAAACTCTTTTTTACCCGTATTTTGCGCCTTAAGGGTCTCTTTATCCGTATTGTCACCGTTATTTTCTTTAAAGAAATGGTTTATGCCTTTAAAATTTTCAACCCCGAGAAAATCATAAATGCTTGAATAAATATAGATTTTACCCTCATTTAAAAGATAAATCTTTCTTATAATTCTTGCTGTTTTATCAAGTGCGCAGTTTATATTATCTTCAAGTTCAAATGTGCGTTTTTTCCAGCTTTTTTGGAAGACCCAGGCATTATAAAGCGGTCCTATATCTTGTTTTGTCCAGTTGGAGCTTGTAGTGTCCAATAAAAATGTATGTTTTGAAACTATGCCATTATCTATAAGTTTTTGGGCAGTGGACACTATAACTGCATCTTCATCCACATTTGCACCGGAGAGCGGATTTTCAGAAATTATAGTGTTTTCAAGCTGCAAAATCAATTCTCTGTTTGAGACAACGATTGTGTCTGCATCTTCAGAAGGACTTAATTTTTCCAAACCCCGGGATGCAAATATCTCCTCAAAATCCCTCACCTGTTTTAAAAGCTGGTTTATTTTATACAAAATATCCTTGTTTTCAAGCTTTAGCTCAATATACGTATCAGCAAGGGTGTAAAGCTGCTCTGAAAGCTTCAGGGCAGATATTTCATTCAGAATATTCAAAAACTTTTTTATTTCTTCATTATCCGAAAAATCATTTAAACATTCAAAAACACCTTTTTCTGAAACTTCATAGGCATCAGCAATCTTTAAAACAAGGTTAAAATCCAGACTTAAAATTTTTGCAAGGATTCCCCTTAAGACATAGGGGGAAATCTTTAAATTTTTATTATTTAAGACTTTTAATATCTCAAGAAGGGCTGCTATGAATGGATTTTTGGACAATTTTTCGCTGCCTGAAAGATATTGAACAGGTGCTTTTATCTTTTCTAATTGAATCTTTAGATAGTCATCAATATTTGGCGTCACAATTGCAATATCAGATGGTTTTAGTTTATTTAAAGGGTCTGAAAGAAGAGTATTTATTTTACTTACCGTTTCATCTGTCATCTCATCCTGGCGTATAAAGCTTTTTTTAAAAGAGTTTTCAATTAAAACAGATTCGCCCCCTTTTATAGAATAAAAAATTTCATCTGCTTTTTTTGTCTTAAAATTATCCATTGAGGAATATACGGGCTTCTCCCCTAAAAACCTTTCAAAATCAAACTCCAGCGCCCCTAAAAAGCCCTTTCTTGTACAGCCGAATTCATCATATGCGATAAAAAATTCTTTGATATCTTTTTTTATAAACTTTAAATATTCAAACAAAGCAGGGGTAATTTCATCTGCATCATCCAAAAAGATATATTCATAAGGATTTGCGGTATTTTGATAAACGTATTTAAAAATATCAGTCTGCCTTAAATAGTCAAATGCACGTAAATTCAAGGTTTTAAGCTTATACAAATTCAGCGCATTTTTAATATCTGAATAAAAAGGGTCAGATAATATCTTTGCCCTTTCTTTTATTTCATCCGGCGTCAGAGCGTTTAAAACGCAGAGAGAATATCTTCTTAAAAGCTGGTGAAGCAAATTTCCTTTTGAATTGTACCCTTTAAACTGAACCTCATCTATTGCTTTTCTAAATATATACTGGCTGATTTCAAGCCCTGAAAGATGAGGCGAGATTTTGGCATCATTATTGCGGATTTCATTTTCAATAATTACCCAATTATTTAAGATACTATTATATACAAGCCCAAAAAAGGTATGGACATTGAGATTCGTAAGTGCATCAATCTTTAGCAGAGATTTTGTTTTTTCAATAAATTCATTTTTCTTTTTAAAATTTTGCACAATAACAAGTATCTTCTCTGCATCCGCCCCTTGATTCAAAAGCTCCGCATAAGAATTTATTAAAATTTCTGTCTTATTTGAATTTATGTGTCCTTTGATAAGCATAATTTACAAAATATCCATAGGGTCCACATCTACTATCATTTTAATATCATTCGGCAAAATCACCTTTCTTAAGAAGGAAAGAATGATGTTATGCCCTTTTTCATCCAGTTTATTTTTGACAATCAGGTTAAATCTGTATTCCCCGCGGATTTTTTCCAAAACACAAGGCGCAGGACCCATAACAATAAGCCTTTCTGTCAAAGAAAGTTTTTCAATCCAATCTTTTAGGCGCATCCCGATTTCCATTGCAGATTTTTCCGCCCTGAAATTGTTGTCCGAACTTAAAATTATCCTTATTATCTTTGAAAATGGCGGATAATCAAAGGCTTCACGTATTTCAATCTCATTTTCAAAGAAACTGTCATAATCCTGTTCGCGAGCTTTATCCAGAAAAATATTTGTATTATTAAAAGTCTGGAAAATTACTTTTCCTTCCTCTTCTCCTCTGCCGCTCCTTCCTGCTACCTGGCAGAGAAGTGAAAACCCGCGCTCGGAACTCCTGAAATCAGGCAGATTAAAACTCAAATCAGCATTTACAACCCCGACAAGCGTTACATTCGGGTTATCAAGCCCTTTTGCAATCATCTGAGTACCGATCAGAATATCGATTTCACCCTTTGAAAATGCATCTAAAATTTCAAAATGTTCATTTTTCTTTGAAAGACTGTCAGAATCCAGCCTTTGAATTTTAAAATCCGGAAAAATCTTTCCTGCAACCTCTTCCACCCTCTGTGTTCCGGTGCCAAAGTTTTCCAAAGTGCCCTCTTCTTCACACTTTGGGCATTTAGTTAAATTTTTAATTTCATAATTGCAGTAATGACAACGGTGAGACCCTGTGGCAGAATGATAAATCAGAGGAATTGCACATTTCGGACATTCTACAACGGTAGAACAGCTCATGCACTGTGTATAGCTTGAAAAACCACGTCTGTTTATAAGTAAAATCACCTGATTACCGTTTTTTACAGTATTTTTAATTTCATCAACAAGATACTTTGAAAATATTCCGTTGTTCCCAAAGCCCCTTTCCATGCGCATATCAACAATTTTTACCTTTGGAAGTTCGGCATTGTTGTATCTTTTATTTAAAACAAACAAGGAATTAGAATTCTTTGCCTCATAATAACTTTTAATATCCGGCGTTGCACTGCCAAGAACAATCTTTGCACCACCCTCGCCGTTTTCATCCGCGCCAAGTTCTGCAAGCTTTTTTGCCACTTCAATCGCCGAATATCTTGGTGCAGGCATTGTTTGCTTGTAGGCAGGGTCATTTTCCTCATCAATTATTATAAGTCCCAGGTTTTTTACAGGAGCAAAAACAGATGAACGTGCACCAAACAGGATTTTTATTTCATCATTGCGAAGCTTTTGCCACACTTTATATTTTTCCGCCTCCGAGATGGAGCTATGCCAAATACCCACGGCAGATTTGCCAAAACGTTTTATGGTACGGGCTGTAAGCTGCGATACAAGAGCAATCTCGGGAGCCAGAAAAAGAACATTTTTACCCTCGTTTATTGTATCTTCAATGAGCTTAAAATAAATCTCGGTCTTTCCGGAGCCTGTAATGCCGTATAATAGCGAGGTTTTTGCCCCGACTTTTTTAATATCATCATATACTTTTTGCTGTTCTTCTGTAAGAGTATTTTTTTTGGATGATTTTTTTGTGTTTAAAACCTTAAGTTCTTTATTTGGTTTTCTGTAGTTTTTCAGATTTTTCTGGAAAAATTTCTCAGGCAGGGCTGTCTTTAAAACTGTTGGCAGGTCTGAAAAATAATAGTTTGAAACCCATTCAAGCATCTTCAAATATTCAAGGCTGAACATTGCCTCTGTATCAAGAATTTCATCAATCTTTTTTGCTTTAATTCCCGCTTCAAGATAGTTTGAAAACCCTACAACATAAGCCTTTATCTTTCGCCCGCCCCCTTTTGCATTGCCAAAAGGCACCATAACGGGCTGACCAATTTTTATAGTTTCTTTTATTTCATCCGGAATCAGATAAGAAAAAGTTCTTGTCCCCAAAACCTTTATATCCACAAGGCAGAGTGCATATTTGTACTCCGTTAAAGATGTTTGGGCTGTAGAATCAAATTCCGGCATAATTTTTCTACCCCTGCTTTTTTAATATATTGAGCTTATTTAGTTCAAGCTCATCAAAAATCGTCTTTTGAACTGTAGAACCCGTTGAATAGATGCTGTTTGCAGGTAAAATTTTGATGTTTGAAGTCACGGGACTTAAAGCAGTTACCGTCATAATATAATCTTTTGCACCGGTTCTAAATAAGATATATCCGCTTGCAGACTGCATCTCGATAATTTCATAATTCAGGGAATTTAATACAGAAAGCGCTGTTAAATACATATTATCAGCAGAAACCCCAAAATTCTTAATAGAATCGTCAAGATACGAAGCCGCCTTTGAAAAATTTCCGGCTGTAAGTATAAAGAAAAATACAAAAATTATAAAAAATTTCTTCATTTATTTACTATCCTTCCAGGTTTTGCCGATTTTTACATCCACCTTTAATGGCACCCTTAAAGGCTGGGAAAGTTCCATAGCCTCAACCACAACATTTTGAACTTCATCCAGCATATCATTACGTACTTCAAGCACAAGCTCGTCGTGCACCTGAAGAAGCATCTTTGCAGGTAAATTTTTCTCTGTCAGACTTTTATCCAGCTCTATCATTGCCATTTTAATTAAATCTGCAGCAGAACCCTGAAGTGGCGCATTCACGGCAGCACGCTCCGCAAATTCCCTTATTTTGGCATTTCTTGAGTTTAATTCTTCACCCAAATACCTTTTTCTGCCATAAATTGTTTCCACATACCCTGCTTCATGTGCCTGAATAAGCGTATTTGTAATATATGTATTAATTTTCGGGTATTGTTTAAAATATTTATCAATAAAAGTCTGCGCCTCAAACGGTGTGATACCAAGGGCTGACGCCAGACCATACCGCGTTTGCCCGTATATAAGTCCGAAATTTACAGCCTTTGCTTTCCTTCTCATCTCCTTTGTAACATCTTCGGGTGCAACATCAAAAATCTTTGAAGCAGTCACTGTATGGATGTCAATATCATCATTGAATGCTGCAATCAGAGCTTCATCGCCTGAAACATGGGCTAAAAGCCGAAGTTCTATCTGGGAATAGTCTGCAGCAAGTATTGAATGGTTTTCATCACAGGGGATGAAAGCAGCCCTTATTCTGTTTGAAAATTCGGTTCTGATTGGAATATTCTGTAAATTCGGATCAGAACTTGAAAGTCTCCCCGTTGTGGTCACAATTTGGTTAAAATGTGTATGGAGCTTGTTATCCTTGCCAAGAAGTTTTGGAAGATTGTCCACATATGTGGTTTTAAGCTTCATCAGGGTTCTGTGCTCCAGAATATCCCTTGCAATTTTATGCTCCACAGCTAAATCCTCTAAAATTTTTGCATTTGTAGAATATCCGGTCTTATTTTTCTTTCCGGGTTTTATTTTCAATGTATTAAAAAGCACATCTCCCACCTGTTTTGGGGAATTTATGTTAAAAATAGTGCCTGCAGCATCATAAATCTCTTTTTCATAACCTGAAATTTTGCCGTTAATTTCATTTGATAATTCCCCTAAATAAGGTGTATCAAGACAAACACCCGCCATTTCCATGCGTGCCAAAACATAACTTAAAGGGAGCTCTATATCATCTGCAAGCTTTTTTTCATCCTCTGAAAGTGCTGCTGTATAGAATTTATGGAGGGCATAAATATATCCTGCAAGTTCTTTTTTATTTTCTTCATCGGGTATTTCCCTTAGATAATTTTGCGCCTGGCTTACAATATCATGCTTTCTGGATGAATCTTTCACATAGCTTGAGAGCACAACATCGTCTATAATTCCTGCTAATTCTATGCCGCATTCAAGTGCTTTTTTTACATCCGCCGTCACCTTTTTAATATCTCTGTTAGAAAGCAAATCTTTTGCAGCTTCAACCTCTGCACAGCAACAGTATTCATCATCCGCAAAATAAACACTGTTCCCGTCAATTAAAAAGGTTATAACTTCATCTTTTTGCTGCGCGTGTGTTTTAAACCCGCTAAATTCAATATCTTTAAGCTCGAGCCTTTTTTTAGGGCTATTATCAACCATCCCGAATAAACTTCCCTGAACAGGCATATCATCAGGTGTGCCAAACAAGCTGCCCTGAATATTTTCAGGCTCTTCTTTGAATTTTACAATGCTGCCGTCATTATTATTTTGGACATCAGAAAGTGCTGCGGAAGAAGCAGACACAGAGTCCGACATTATTATATTTCCATTTTCATCCTTGCAAAGGAATGGTTTTAAAAGTGTGTCGATATTTTTTACAAAGCTAAAGAACTGCACCTTATTGAAGAATTCAACAACATTTCCCTTCTTTTCAATCTCAAGGCAGGTGTTTTCAAAGTCAAAATCAATATCAACATCTCTTTTAATTGTTGCAAGAAACTGCGAAAGATAAGCTGTTTCTTTATTTTCAATTAATTTTTCCTTCACGGATTTTTTTGTAATTTCATCAATATTTTCATAAATATTTTCAAGCGTTTTATACTCTTCTAAAAGACTGCAGGCTGTTTTTGGTCCTATTCCTTTAACACCGGGAATATTATCGGATGTATCCCCGCAAAGCGCTTTATAATCTATCACCTGGTTTGGATACACACCGAGTTTTTCATAAACCTTATCCCAATCGTAGGTTACAATCTCGCCCTTGCTTGGTATTAAAACACTCACCGAGCCTTCTTTATCAATCAGCTGTAAACTGTCTTTATCACCGGTCAGGATGTATGTTTTATGATTCAGTTCAGTCGCCTTTTTTGCGATTGTCCCTATAATATCATCACCCTCAAAACCTTCTTTTGTATATATTGGAATATTAAGCGCATTTAAACCTTCCATAATAAGCCCGAATTGCGGTCGGAGGCTATCCGGCATAGTTTCCCTGTTTGCCTTATACCCTTCATATTTTTCAAGACGGAAAGTCTTTCTTGATACATCAAAAGCAACAGCAATAGAATCAGGTTTGATATTACCCAGACCGTTGTTTTGCTTTAAAAGATCAAAAATTGCTTTGAAAAACCCGTAAACTGCCCAGGTTGGGGTATGTTCGGTAGTTTGCATATTGGTGCGCTCAAGTGCAAAAAACATTCTAAATGCAAGGGCATGCCCGTCAATCAATAATAGCGTCTTTTGTGCACCCGTCCCGTTCATTCTTCCCCCAAAGCTCTCTTTAATAAATATATTTTACACCAAAAATAGCCCCTGATTCTACATTTTAACTGCAGCTCTGTTTTAATATTTTAAAAATCACTTTTTTTGATTAGTTTAACAGAATTTAAAACCTTAACCACAGGTGCTCCGCTGCCTCCGGCATCACCAGGTTCCCCTCCCAAGGCTCCGCTGCTTTCTATATCAGGCACTGCTGTTTCACCCAAAGACAAATCTTCTTTTTTTGGCACATCATTTGCGCAATTTGCTTTATAGATTTTTATATATTTTACAAGCCCGATTGTTCTCTTTGAAACATTTGAAAAATCAAACTCCGCATCATTTTGAACACAATAAGCTTCATACGGGGTGCTATCTTCCGACATCAGTAAGACTTTTTTTGAAGAAACATTTGAAGCATAGCCCGCATCGCTCCAGAATATTTCATTATCCTGCCCCTTAATTCCTGCAAAGATAAAATAATCCCCATCATATTCAACACCGATATCAGCCCCGTCTTTATCTGTGATAATATCTCCGGATTCAAACGTATACGAACTTGAATCAGAGTCAATCAGCGTCATATCATAGTTTTCAGCCCGTGCATACGAAGTTTGCAAAATTTTTATGTAGCCGATTCCTGCATATCTTAAAAAAAGGGTTGGGATATTAGCTTCAGTATTCACTTTTATTTTCGGGTTTAATGCTTCATTTTTTATTTCAATATCATTCATCCTGAAATTATAATACCCGCTCAAAGTACTTGAATAAAGCTTTTCAAACCTTTCTTTTAATGGTTTTAGCGTCTCATTATTTCTTTCATCCAAAGGCTTTGAATTTAAAAAAGATGTCATATAAAGCGCTGTGGTTTCGGTAAGTTTTTGCACTTTGTACCTTGTAAGTACGACATATCCTGCATCTATGGCACAAATACAAAGAACTATAAACGTAAAAATAAATATAATTATTGAAATTACAATATTTGCCCTGGTTTTTTTTACATTAAATTTCACTGCAAACTCACCTCCGGCACCTGGATATCAAAAGTTTCCCCACCTTTATTTTCACCGGAAATTTCTTCATCAGGAAGTATCTCCATTTCACCTTCATCTGCGGTTTCGTCTTCGTTTTTATTTGAAGAATCTGTGTCTTTTTCAAAATCATCAGAAGAGGAAGGCTCGCCGCCTGAGCCATTATAATAGCCCTGCATCATTTTTTCCAGAGTTTCATCCGAAAGGTCAAAAGAATTTTTCCTTAAAATTGCGCTGTTTACAGGAATAACACTCAAAAAATTATAGGAATCAGGTTCAAAACCTGCCATATTATTAAAGATGGTAAATGTGGAAGTATATCTGTATTTGCCTATTAAAAAATCAACATCTCCTGCCTGCACAAGCTCTATATCCAAAGAATCCTTATAAGGCGCAAAACGGTGCTTTAAAAGGATTTTAGCGTACTCTTTTATATTTTCCACAGTTTCTTCTTTTTCAATATTTATTTTATTATTCAATGCCATAAAACTTATAGCTTCGTATAAAGAAGCAGTAAACTTATAATTTGTATGTACAATAAGGGCAATTTCTAAAATAACCCCGAAAAAGAATATTATAAAAGGTGCAATCAGAGCAAATTCGACAATATGCTGTGCCTTTTTAAATTTAGATATACACATTCCAGTCCCTAAATCTTTAGACATTTACTCTATAGCACCTTTATTAAATTTTATCTGCCGCATTTAAAACGGTTTATTTCTTTTCAGCTTCGCCAAAAGAATAAGTTAAATCCTTGTATGTTATATCAATCGGCAATTGTGCAGGATCTTTCAAAAAGATGTAGAAAAACTCGGAATTGCCGCTTTTAATAACACTTGCAGAAGATATTGTATGCTTTGATATCCCATTTACGATTGAACCTATCTGACTTGTTACAGCATTATGCGAATTGCTTTTTGATGCTGCAGTGTTTATAGTATTGTTCACGTTTTGGTAATTGTTTTGAATATCAGCAAAGGCGCCTAGCGTTGGCGCAATGTTTGCAAGCCCTGCATATGTGCCTGTCTCATAGCTTTGATAGGCTTCTATGTATGAAGATGGCGCAATCGGGGTTAGCTTTTCATTTCCGACTTTGATTTCCATATCTTTCAAATAAAAAATATAGTCAGCTGCTGTATTATTTTTAATATCTACATACAAAACAAGAGCATCAGGCAGGGGTGTTTTTGAAACCCCTACCTTCATGTCTATATTTTCTTCATTTGATGATTTATTGTATGTTGAAAAAGTGAACAATTCACTTGTTTGAACAGTAGCACTGTTCTTTGAATCAAAGTCATCTCCGACATAACTTAAAGAGGTGCATCCGGTCAAAATTGCCATAGAACCTGCTAAAAGCATTGTCAAAAACAAATTTTTAATTAAATTGTGCTTTTTCTTCATCAGATACTCCCTTGATTGTAAGGTTTACTCTTCCTTTATCATCAATTTTTACAACTTTAACTATTACAGTATCACCTATATTTAAGCGTGATTCAATTGTATCAATTCTTTCCTGGCAAACCTGTGAAATATGCACCATACCATCTTTTCCGGGTGCAAGTTCAACAAATGCGCCGATAGGAATAATTCTTACAACTTTACCCTTGTAAACACATCCGGGCTCGGCCTTGAAGGTTAAATCTTTAATCATATTGATTGCAATATCTGCACCTTCTTTATCGTTTGATGTGATTGTAACAGTGCCGTCATCTTTAATATCAATCTCGGCACCGGATGCATCAATTATGCTTCTAATCATCTTTCCGCCAGGTCCGATTACTGTTCCGATATCTTCTGTAGGAATCGTCATAGAGTATAACCTTGGAGCAAACGGAGAAAGTTCCTTATTTGGTTCGGAAATTGCCTCTCTCATTTTACCCATAATGTAGAGTCTGCCATCCTTTGCCTGATATAAGGCACGACGAAGCGTTTCATTTGAAATACCTTTAATCTTCATATCCATTTGAAGTGCGGTAATTCCTGTGTCGTTACCGGTTACCTTAAAGTCCATATCACCAAGGAAATCTTCTATTCCCTGAATATCGGTTAAGACAACATCGGTGTCTCCTTCTTTAATAAGACCCATTGCAACGCCGCCTATCATACACTTAACAGGAACGCCTGCATTCATCAACGCCATAGAGCTGGCACAGGTTGAACCCATTGATGTTGAACCGTTTGATTCAAGAACATCGGATGTAACCCTTATAGCATAAGGAAATTCCTTTTCATCCGGAAGCGCCGGAACGTTCGCACGTTCTGCAAGGTTGCCATGACCAATTTCACGTCTGCCAGGACCTCTTAAAGGTTTTACTTCGCCAACAGAAAAACCGGGGAATATGTATTTATGCATATAGTGTTTTCTAACAAGCGGATCAACACCGTCTAATTCCTGAGCCATCGCAGGTCCTGCAAGGGTTGCACAGGAAAGTATCTGGGTTTGTCCTCTTGTAAATACAGCAGAACCATGAGCCCTTGGTATAACGCCAACTTCACACCAGATAGGACGCACTTCAAAAGTTTTTCTGCCATCTGCACGAACTCCTTCGTTTACAATCATTGCTCTCATAATTTTCTTTTCAAGAGCTTTGAATTCTTCTGCAACAAAGTCTATCCCTGTTTCTTCCATCATAGCTTTGATAGGATGGGAATCATCAAGGGCGGTAACTTTGTCTTTAACGATTTGTTTTGCTTCATCAAGTTTATTTTTTCTGTAATCACGGTCAAAATTATGATAAGCGTCAAATATCATATCGTAACAATTATCTTTAATAATTGCAGCAAGTTCACTTGTATCATAAGGATTTACAAAGTTTTCACGTTCAACACCGCATTCCTTTGCAAACTGGATTTGAGCTTCGCACTGTTTTTTGATTTCCCCTTGCGCAAATTCAACAGCAGCCATAATATCGTCTTCTGTTACGAATTTACAACCAGCCTCAACCATAATTACAGATTCCATAGTTCCTGCAACCACGATATCCATATCAGATTTTTCAGCTTCCTGGTGGGTCGGGTTTGCAATCATTTGCCCGTCTATTCTTCCAACCCTTACAGCGCCTACAGGTCCTTCAAAAGGAGCTCCTGAAAGCATTAGAGCGGTTGAAGCGCCCAAAATAGCTAATGTATCCGGCTGGTTTTTCTGATCATAGCTGAATAGCTGCACCACAACCTGAACATCGTTTCTGTAGCCTTTTGGCCAAAGAGGGCGAATAGGGCGGTCAATCAACCTTGAAACTAATATTGCCTTTTCTGAAGATTTCCCTTCGGTTCTTGTAAAACCTCCTGGAATTCTTCCTATAGCTGACATTCTTTCTTCATAATCAATTAATAATGGGAAGAAATCGATACCTACTCTTGGTTCCTTGCTAACTGTTGAGTGGATAAAAAGCATTGTGTCTTCGCATCTAACCGTTACAGATGATGTAGCAGACTGTGCATACTTCCCTGTTTCAATTTCTACAGTCTTCCCGCCGACTGTAATTTGCATTTTTTT